>JAZOQZ010000048.1:0-12541 GCA_045656345.1 Clostridia bacterium | reverse complement strand
GCGATATTACGGGCGTGGATATTGTGCAGGCCTTGAACAACTCAGGCTTCCACGATGTGGCAGTTTCGGTATTTAATATGTTGAAACAGCGTTTATCTGCCGATTATCTGCAAACCTCATCTATCTTAGATAAGAATTTCGAGGTATTAAGCTCCGTGAACCACCCCAATGATTACAACGGTCCCGGTACCGGTTATCGTGTTTCCGGTGAACGTTGGGAAGAAATCAAAAACATTAAGGATACCTTAGATCCTACCGTTATTTAAAAAAATAAAAAGAAAGGATTAGTGCATTTTTAATTTTCAAAATCAAATAAAAATGTATGTGGTATCAGTATGGAATATAATGAACAGTTAATTAAAGAAGTTACCCGGCAGGTTATGGCGGCAATTCAGAATGCAGAAATGGCATCTGAGCAGCCGAAAACTGTTTCTAAATCAAATGGAAAACGGTTGACCATTGCTGAAAACGGCGATGCTCCCAAAGGGGTAAGCCCTTCTGAAGTGGTAATCGGTCTTGGTGCTTCTTTTTCCAAAGATATGTTTGAAACCATGTCAGGCGTGAGCCATTATGATTTGATCCGTGAAATTGCGGCGGGGGTAGAAGAAGAGGGAATGACACCCAGATTCATCCGGGTGTATCACACTTCTGACGTTGCCTTTATCGCATTGACCGCGGCTAAATATTCTGGTTCTGGCATTGGCGTTGGGATTCAGTCAAAAGGAACCACCACCATTCATCAGAAGGATTTATTCCCGCTCACTAATCTGGAATTGTTCCCGCAGGCGCCTCTCATTACTTTAGAGATTTATCGTAAAATCGGTAAAAATGCGGCAAGATATGCGAAAGGACAGTCTCCGGAACCCATTAGCGTGATGAATGATTATATGGTGCGTCCCAAGTTTCAGGCGAAAGCGGCGCTTTTACACATTAAAGAAACTGAAAATGTGGTAGATAAAAAGCCGCCGGTTGCTTTAAAAATTGAATTTTAAGGGGTGACAGTGATGGATGTAAATATTTCTGAAATTGTAAAAGCTGTTGCCGAACGAATTCAGGCTGAAACAGGAAATGGTGGGATTTCAAGTGCTGAGGTAAATGACATTCTCAAAAAAATTGAAACTACCCAACCCCAAAAAACAGAAAAATCTGCGGATGAGATTGCTGATGAACTGACAAAAAAAGTTCTTCGGGATATGAAAGGCGGAAACGTTTCTTCAAGCGGTGGTTACACCTATCCTTTAGCAAAAAATCATCCTGACTTATTAAAATCTAAAACGGGAAAAGCTTTTTCTGAAATTACTTTTGATAATGTGATTTCCGGCAAAGTAACTCACGAGGATTTTAAAACCAATGCGGACACGTTGCTTATGCAGGCTGAAATTGCTGAAAAAGCAGGAAAAAAACAGTTTGCAGGTAATATGAGAAGAGCTGCAGAGTTGACACGTGTTCCCGATGAAGAAGTTTTAAGAATTTATGACAAGCTTCGTCCCAATCGTGCCACTAAGCAGGAACTCTTAGATATTGCAAATGAGCTTCGCACCAAATATCAGGCAAATATCACAGCTGACTTGGTGGAAGAAACCGCAAGGGTTTACGAAAAGCGTAATATCTTATTATAAATAATGATAGAAAGGAGAAAAAATCATGGCTTATCGTGACGTTGTTGCCGGTGTTGACATCGGAAACTCCACCACCGAAGCGGTACTGATGAGAGTCCGTGACGGCCACTGTGATTTTCTCTCCTATGCTATGATTCCTACCACAGGCGTGAAAGGAACCCGTGAGAACAAAACGGGTGTAATTGCTGCTTTAAAACAAGGTGCGAAGGATGCAGGGTTAACTCTTTCGGATATTGATGAGGTGCTCATTAACGAAGCAACTCCTGTTATTTCCGAATTATCAACTGATGTTATTTCTCAGACCACCATTATCGGCTCTGTGATGATTGGGCATAACCCGGATACTCCCGGCGGTAACGGAATTGGTGTGGGATATACTCAAGATGTGAAAGCGTTGCATCTTTGCAATAAAACTGACGATTACATTGCAGTTGTTGATGCATCTGTGGATTTTGAAGAAGCGGCAAATTATGTAAATCGCGCTTTAGATAACGAAATTTCCGTGACAGGTATCATCTGCAAAAAAGATGACGGTGTGCTGATTGCAAACCGTTTGAATGTAACCTTACCCATTGTGGATGAGGTTATGCAGATTGAAAAAATTCCCTTCGGAAAATTGGCAGCCGTTGAGGTTGCATCTGAATCCGGAACCATTAAAGTGTTATCCAATCCTTATGGAATTGCAGGAATCTTCAAATTGACGCCGGAAGAAACAAAAAGCGTCATTCCCATTTCCAAGAGTTTAATCGGGCTTCGGTCCGGCGTTGTTATCAATAATGATGAAGGCGGCGTAAAAACGCAGGAAATTCCGGTTGGTAATATTTATATTTACGGAACCGGCGGTGATTTCAGTGTTCCTGTTTCTCAGGGAGCGGATAAGATTACAGAAATCGTTTTGAAAAGTGGCGATATTTTTGATATTGCCGGTGAAAAAAACACCAACACAGGAAACTCTTTTGATCGGATTAAACGCCGTATGGCGGATTTAACCGGTCAAATGGCAGATTCCATTAAAATATCAGACCTTTCCGCAACCGATACCTTAGCACCGATGAAGGTATCCGGCGGTTTGGCAAATGAATATGCAATGGAAAGCGTGGTAATGCTTTCTTCTATGGTAAAGACCTCCCATCTCCCTATGAAACAGATTGCTGATGTGGTAACCGATGAAATCGGTGTTGGCGTGTCGATTATGGGAAAAGAGGCAGACAATGCAATTATCGGTGCATTAACAACCTCCGGTGCAGATACGCCTTTAGCCATTTTGGATTTGGGTGGTGGCTCTACCGATGCTGCTTTGATGGATAAACAAGGAAACATCAAAAGCGTGCATACTGCAGGAGCAGGGGAGATGGTTACCACTATCATCGATTTAGAACTTGCTCTTTCTGACCGCGATACGGCGGAACTGATTAAGCGGTATCCCCTAGCAAGGGTGGAAACCTTTAATATGCTCCGTTTTGAAGACCAAACGGTAAAATTCACCAAGGAGCAGTTACCTCCTGAGCTTTATAAAAGAGTTGTTATCCTCACCGAAGATAAAATGATTCCTATCCGGAAAAAGAATCTGACAATGGAACAGATTGCAGTGATCCGAAAGGAAGCAAAACGAAAAGTATTTGTGCAAAACGCACTGAAAGCTTTAACCAAAATTGCACCGGACGGAAATCTTAGAAACATCCAGTTTGTGGTTATGGTAGGCGGAAGTGCTTTGGATTTCGAAGTGCCCGACCTCATCAATGAGGCACTTTCTAAATATAATATTGTGGCAGGCCGGGGAAATGTGCTTTCAAAATTTGGTCCTCGTGCCGCAGTGGCAGCAGGTCTTGTGCTAGGCCAGTATTCCAAACAGATGAGATTGGGAGGTGAGAGCGTTTGATTTATACCAAAAAAGGAGACGAGGGATACTCTGGAAATTTAAAAAACACTCGTTATCCCAAAGATTATGTCTTATTTGACTTACTTGGTACCATCGACGAGCTTTCATCCCATTTAGGACTTGCTAAAACCGAATCCATTGAAGTGGTTGGCGATACCGTGACTGCATTGCAGCAGGAATTCATTTTATTGATGGGTTCCATTGCAGGCGGAAATTCCTTCGATACCAAACAAGCAACCCTTCGGTTGGAAAAACTGATTGATGCCTTTTCTGCAAAGATTACTCGCGATGGAAAGTTTACCCTCAGTGGACAGACGAAAGGTGGCGCCCATTTAGATGTTGCAAGAACTGTGGCGCGTCGTGCAGAACGGGAAGCGGTAAAAGCATCGAAACTGTTTTTGGTCAAGAAAGAGGATTTGTCTTATTTTAATAGATTATCCGATTTGCTCTATGTGCTGGCAAGATATCAGGATCAACTGTATGTGCCAAAGGGCGAAAAACCAATTGTGTATGACAAACCAAGCGATGGCGCCTTCAATATGAAAAAAGCCGAAGAGCTTTGTCAGGCGGTAATTGCCAAAGCTCAGGAAATGGGCGTGAAAGTTGTATGTGCCGTTTGTGATGGTGGCGGAAACCTGATGGCGATGCTCCGTGACGATGATGCTTATATCGCAAGCATCAATGTGGCTCAGAACAAGGCATACACGGCAGTAAGCTTGAAAATGCCCACGGAAACTTTGGCAGGACTCACCAAACCTGGTGATTCCCTCTATGGAATCCAACATCAGGACAGCCGATTGGTAGTGTTTGGAGGCGGAATTCCTCTTATTGTAAATGATGTTGTTGTAGGCGGCTTTGGTGTCAGCGGCGGAAGCTTAGAACAGGATACCGCACTGGCAGCATACGCTAAAGAAGTTTTTCAAAATGTTTTTAAACTCAGTAAATAAAGGAAAGGATGTGTTCAAAATGAACGAACAACAGATTGCAAGCATTGTTGAACAGGTAATTAAAGGAATGGCTACCAAAGGTGCCGCTCCGAAAGCATCCGGTAAATATAAAGGTGTTTTCTCCACCATGGAAGAAGCATTGGAAGCTGCAAAAACAGCGTATAAACTGTTTCGTGGCTACTCCGTGGAACAAAGAGAAAATATGATTACCAAAATCAGAGAAAAAATTATGGCAGAAGCCGAAACCATGGCTAGAATGGGCGTGGAAGAAACCGGTATGGGCAGAGTGACTGATAAAATTATCAAACACACTCTGGTTGCAGAAAAAACTCCCGGCACCGAAGATTTACAACCCAGAGCATACAGCGGTGACACCGGCTTAACTTTAGTGGAAATGGCTCCGTTTGGAATCATCGGAAGCATCACTCCCACCACCAACCCCTCCGAAACTGTTCTTTGTAACTCCATCGGCATGTTGGCAGGCGGTAACTGTGTTGTTTTCAATCCCCATCCGAGAGCAATCAACACTTCCAACTATGCGGTGGATTTAATCAATCGAGCAGTATTAGAAGCAGGTGGTCCTGAAAACGTGGTTGTTTCTGTAGTAAAACCCACTTTGAAAACCGCAGATGCTATGATAAAATGCCCTGATGTGAAACTGTTGGTGGCAACAGGTGGCCCCGGAGTTGTTAGAACACTGCTTTCCTCCGGTAAAAAAGCAATCGGTGCAGGTGCAGGAAACCCGCCCGTAATTGTGGATGAAACCGCAGACATCAGAAAAGCGGCAAAAGATATCGTTGCAGGAGCAAGTTTTGATAACAATCTGCCTTGTATTGCAGAAAAAGAGTGTTTTGCAGTAGAAAGTATTAAAGATGAGCTGATTCACTATATGACTCAGAACGGTGCATATTTACTGAAAAACAAATCCGATATTGATAAATTAGTCAATGTGGCATTAACCGTGGAAGAATGTAAACAGGGCGAAGGTTGCTCCGACAGACCAAAACGTAAATTGATGCTCAATAAAGATTGGGTTGGTAAAGATGCAAATCTGTTCTTAGAAGCAATCGGCATTACCGATGCTCCCAAGGATACCCGCTTAATCATTATGGAAACCACCGAAGATCATCCTTTTGTGGAAGAAGAACTGATGATGCCGATTTTACCCATCGTATCTGTAAAAGATGTTGACGAAGCGATTCGTCTCGGTGTAAAATATGAACACGGCAACCGTCACAGTGCGCATATGCACTCCAAAAATATTGATAACTTAACCAAATTTGCAAGAGAAGTGGAAACCACTATCTTTGTAAAAAATGCACCTTCCTATGCAGGGATCGGTGCAGGAGGGGAAGGTCACACCACCTTTACCATCGCAGGTCCCACCGGCGAAGGTATCACCTCCGCAAGAAGCTTTACCCGTCAGAGAAGATGTGTTCTGGTGGATGGCTTCAGAATTATTTAGTTTAAAAATTCATCATATATAGAAATGAGGAATCGTTAAGATGGAAATGAACGAAAAAGCGATTGAATCAATCGTAAAACAAGTTTTAAACAACTTAAACGGCGGTTCTGATTGCAGCTGTGGCGGAAACTGCACATGCGGAAAATCTGCAGGCCCTATCCCCAAAACTGCAAAAGCCGCAATGCTCACCTCTTTGGAGCATTACGATATCAAAGAGTTTCCCATTCCCGAACTTGGTGACGACGATATCTTAGTCAAAGTAGAAGGCTGCGGTATCTGCGGAACTGACGCTCACGAGTTCAAACGTGATCCCTTCGGCTTAATTCCTGTTGTATTAGGTCATGAAGGTACCGGTGAAATCGTGAAAATGGGCAAAAATGTGAAAAAAGACAGCGCCGGAAAATCTTTAAACATTGGTGACAAAGTTGTTACCTGTATGATTTTTAAAGATGACCCCAACATCACTATGTTTGACTTAAACAAACAGAACGTTGGTGATGGTGCAGATGTTTACGGTTTAATTCCCGACGATGATATTCACCTGAATGGTTGGTTTGCTGATTATATGGTAATCAGAGGCGGTTCCACCGTATTCAATGTGTCTGACTTAGACTTAGAAAGCAGAATCTTAATTGAACCTGCAGCGGTTTTAATCCACGCTGTAGAACGTGCGAAAACTGTTGGTATCTTAAGATTCAACAGCCGTGTGGTAGTTCAGGGTTGCGGACCTATCGGTCTGTTATGTATTGCAATTCTGCGTACCATGGGTGTTGAAAATATCGTTGCAGTAGACGGCGAAGAAAAGAGATTGCAGTTTGCGAAAGAAATGGGCGCTACCAAATCTGTTAACTTTAAAAACCACAAAGGTATTGATGAGTTAACAAACGCTGTAAAAGATGCATTTGGCGGTTACTATGCAGATTTTGCATTCCAGTGTACCGGTTCTCCCATCGCTCATTCTAACGTATATAAATTCGTAAGAAAAGGCGGCGGACTGTGTGAACTTGGCTTCTTCATCAATGGTGGAGATGCTACCATCAACCCCCACTTTGATATTTGCGCAAAAGAACTGACTGTTGTTGGTTCTTGGGTATATACCTTACGCGATTATGCAACCACCTTCGATTTCTTAAAGAGAGCTCAGGGTATCGGTTTACCGATTAAAAAGCTGATCACTCATAAGTATCCGCTTTCCCAGATTAACGAAGCTCACCAGACCAATCTGAAGATGGAAGGCTTAAAAATCGCCATCATCAATGAATAATCAGAGTGAATCTGAATATAAGGAGGATTTACCATGAATGCATTGGGAATGGTTGAGGTTTTCGGTTTCACCACCGCAATCGTGTGTGCTGATGCTGCTGCTAAAGCAGCCGCAGTGAAAATTATTGCGCTGGATACCACAAAACCTGCCAACGGCGATAGTGCGGAAGTTCCCTTGGTGATGATTGTGAAAATGGAAGGTTCTGTTTCTGCAGTAACTGCAGGGGTAGCCGCTGCGAAAGCTCAGGCGGAACAAAGAGGACTCTATATTGTGTCACATATCATTTCCCGTCCCGGGCCGGATATCGAGAAATTAGCATATCTGTCCAAAGTGGGAAATGAACCCATCGGAAAAAAATCCGTGAAGAAAGAAGAAAAAGCTCCCGAAGTAACTAAACCGGTTATGGAAGAAGTGGCAGCAACTGAAGAAGTTGTTGCGAGCGCTCCAAAAAAAAGAGGGCGTCCTGCAAAAGCAAAAAATGCTGATGAACCCGAACAGCAAAAAATCGGGGAATAACAATCGTTAATAAAAATTATTATAAAAGGCCAAAGGCCAGGAGGATTTAAAAATGAACTTTGAAGCATTAGGAATGGTTGAAACCAGAGGTTTAGTAGCTGCAATTGAAGCAGCTGATGCAATGGTAAAAGCAGCTAACGTTACTTTAGTTGGTACCGAAAAAATCGGTTCCGGTCTGGTAAGCGTTATGGTTAGAGGCGACGTTGGTGCAGTTAAAGCTGCTACCGAAGCTGGTTCTCAGGCAGCTGCTAGATTAGGCGAAATCGTTGCTGTACACGTAATTCCCAGACCCCACGGTGATGTGGAAAAAATCTTACCTGAACTGAAGTAAGATAAATCCTTGACTCTATCGAACGGATGTCTCTCACTCCGTTTGGAGTGAGAGATAATCCCGTAGTGAAAGGAGAACGGACAAATGGAAGCAATTGGCTTATTGGAAGTACAGGCACTAGCCGCAGCTATCGAAGGCTTAGACGCTATGTTAAAGGCCGCGAATGTAAGACTGGTTCATATTGAACGTCGTCTTGGTGGCCGTTTGGTGACTATGGTTGTTGCCGGTACTGTATCTGCTGTAACTTCTGCAGTGGAGGCCGGTCGTGTGGCAGCTGCCCAGATCGGTAATGTGAAATGTTGTGAAGTAATTGCAAGACCTCATGAAGAGGTTACAAAATTCCTCACAGATTTCTAAATCCAATTTCGTAAAAAACAAAAATATAAATTATGGAGGTATTCGTAATGAACTTTGAAGCTTTAGGAATGGTTGAAACCAGAGGTTTAGTAGCTGCAATCGAAGCAGCTGATGCAATGGTAAAAGCAGCTAACGTTACCTTAATCGGTACTGAAAAAATTGGTTCCGGTTTAGTAAGCGTTATGGTTAGAGGCGACGTTGGTGCGGTTAAATCTGCTACCGAAGCTGGCGCTGAAGCTGCTGCAAGACTGGGCGAAATCGTTGCTGTTCACGTTATTCCGAGACCGCACGGTGATGTAGAAAAAATTCTGCCCCAGATTAAATAATTGCATTTTTGAACATTGATGCAGGCGGTGCACGGTCTTTGACCGTGTACCGCAATGCAGAAATCACTCAGCTTGTTCATTTGGATTGCACCCTTGAATCTAAACGAATGAACTGAGTCACGATATAGTTTCCTAAAGAAAGGTTGTGAACATTTTGGAACACGAAAAAATCGTTAGTGAAGTAGTAAAACAAGTGTTAGCAATGTATAAACAGAATGACAGTGCTCCGGTGAAATGTGCAGATGATTCTGAAATTAAAGTTGGGGTATCTCAGCGTCATATTCATTTATCTCAGGAAGATCTGGAAAAACTGTTTGGTAAAGGTTATGAATTAACTATGTTAAAACCTTTGATGGGAAAAGAGTTTGCCGCAAAAGAAGTTGTTACTTTAGTTGGTAAATCCTTAAAATCCATTGAAAATGTTCGTGTTTTGGGACCCGTGAGAAAAAATACTCAGGTTGAAATTTCCAGAACCGATACCTTTGTGTTAAAAGTAAGTCCTCCGGTTCGCCCTTCCGGCGAAATCAAGGGGTCTGAACGTCTGGTTGTGGTAGGGCCGAAGGGAGCTATCTACCTGGATGAAGGCGTTATTATTGCAAACCGTCATATTCATATGACTCCCGATACTGCAAGAAAATTCGGTGTTTCCGACAATTCTTTGGTAGATGTAGAAATTGATGGTGTAAAACCTACCAGATTCTTTGATGTTCAGGTTCGTGTGCGTGATGATTTCAACACTGAAATGCATATCGATACCGACGATGCTAACTCCGCCGGCTTAAAGAACGGAGACAATGTGAGAATTATTTCAAAATAGCATACACCAAAAAATAGTAAAAGAAAAGGGAATGTATTGTTATGGTAGTAGGAAAAGTTACAGGTTCTATTTTTTCCACCCGCAAGTTGGATAGCTTAACCGGATCTAAACTGATGGTGGTAAACATCGGAAAAGGAAAAGACGATTTTGTGGTTGCGATTGACACCTTAGGTGCAGGCATCGGTGAAATTGTTCTGGTTACTTTAGGTGACAGTGCAAGATTTGCCTGTCAGAACGAAAAAACTCCCATTGATGCAGTGATCGTGGGAATTGTTGACCAATCTAATTATAATCTGTAATTCGTTTGAAAAAGCGTGAAAACGCTTCATAGAAGGAATTGAATTGATGATGCAAACCTTAAAGAATTTGATACAACAAGCCGGTGTGGTTGGTGCCGGCGGAGCTGGGTTTCCCACTCATGTAAAACTGGCAGACAATATTGAAACCATTTTAATTAATGGAACCGAATGTGAGCCTCTTTTAAAAACTGACTTTTATTTGCTTTGTGAAGAACGGGAACGATTGGAATCCGCTTTAGCCACATTGGTTGAAAAAACCGGTGCTAAAAACGGTGTAATCGGGATCAAAAAACACACAGCAGAATTACTTGGTATGGTTGAAGAAATTACCCACGGTAATATTTCTTACCGTTTTACCGGGGATATTTATCCCTCCGGTGACGAAGTGGTTTTAATTCAGGAAACCTTGGGAAAAACTGTTCCGGCAGGTCGTCTTCCGATTTCAGTTGGCGTTGTGGTTATGAATGTGGAAACACTTTATAACGTTGCCAATGCATTGGAAGAAACTCCTGTTACGCATAAGTATTTAACCGTTGGTGGAAAAACAGACAAAACTTATGTGATGAAGGTTCCCGTGGGAACACCTGTTTCTCATATTTTTGAGAGCCTTCATATTGAAGTTCCCGAAAATTGTACTGTGTTGGATGGCGGTCCTATGATGGGAAGCATTATTAATCCCAACACAGCAATTGTTACCAAGACAACAAAAAGTTTACTCATTATTGACGACCATACTCTTTGTATCCGTTTAAAAACCAGAAGTCTTGCAGATGCACTGCATCGTTCTTCCGGAAACTGTTGCGGATGCAGAATGTGTACTGATATGTGTCCCCGTTACCTGATGGGATATCCCATTGAACCTCATAAAATTGTGCAGAGACTATCTGCCAAAGCAACTGATACAAAAACCTTTATGGGAGCATTTTACTGCTCCAATTGTGGGGTTTGTCAGACGGTTGCCTGTCCGCAGAATATCAGTCCTAACCGCTTGTTCGCACGAGTGAAAGCAGAGCTTTTAAAGAACGGTGTAAAAGCTGTGATGGCAGAAGAATCTAAACCGGTTGCGGAACGGGTTTATCGTAGGGTTCCCTCCAAACGTTTGGTAAACAGATTGGGTATTATGAAATATTACCGTGACGAATATGAATTCGTTACAATCCCGGAACCAAAACGAGTAACCATTCCTTTGAAAATGCATATTGGTGCTCCTGGAGAAGCCATTGTAAAAATAGGGGACAGTGTAACAGTTGGTCAGTTAATTATCAAACCCAAAGAGAATGCACTTGGTGCAAATATTCACAGTTCTGTGAAAGGCACAGTCTTCTCTGTAAGTGAATCCAGTATTGTGATTACCGTTTCTTAACGGTTTTTGAAAAATAAGGCGGTAAAAAATAATGATGGTATCCATTGGAATTATTGAAGTGAGTAACATTGCAAAAGGTTACTTCATTTGTGACAATATCTTGAAAAAAACACAAGTTTCTATGGTGATGGCACAGCCTATCTGCCCCGGTAAATTTGTGATGATTTTTGGCGGAAGTGTGTCGTCTGTGCACCTTGCTTGTGAATACACACAAGAAAATTTTGCGGATAAAGTTTTAGACATTTCTGAATTTGGTAATATTGATGTTCGTGTGTTTGATGCTTTAAACGGTGCTGCAAGCGGTGAAACAAACGGAGCACTTGGAATTATCGAAACCTTTTCAGTTGCATCCTGTATTTTGTCTGCTGACGCTGCCCTAAAAGCAGCTGCAGTGGAAATTTGTGAGTTACGAGTTGCACGAGGTATGGGCGGAAAATCCTATGTGGCATTGTCCGGTACTGTTGCGGCAGTAACTGCAGGGGTAGAAGCAGGGGCGCAATTTGCCATTGATAATGGTGTGCTGAATGATACTGTTGTGATTGCATCTCCTCACGAGGATTTGTGGCAATATTTGCAATAAGAATTTTGAAATTAGGCTTTAAAATGATGGGTATTCTTTTAAGGCCTATTTCCTTATCATAAACTATTGAAAAGATACGGAGGTGTTCTTTTGTTTGCATTAGAACGAAGAAAACGCATCTTAGAACTTTTGAATCAGAACGGAAGTGTTCTGGTAAATGACTTAAGCCGTGATCTGGATGTTACCGTAGAAACCATCCGTCGCGATTTAGAAAAACTGGAACAGATGGAGCAGCTAACCCGTACTCATGGCGGTGCAGTTCCTTATGAAGAAGCCACTTTGGATTTATCTTTAGAAAAACGTCGTGGACTCAATATTGAAGGCAAAATTGCCATTGCTAAAAAAGCGGTAAATCATATCCGCCCGGGTGATACTATCTTTTTGGACGGTTCCACCACTTCCTATTACTTATCCAAGCAATTAAAAGACATGAAAAATATCACGGTGATTACCAACAACCTGCAGATTTTAGAAGAATTATCCACCTGCGAAAAAATTAAGGTAATCTCTACCGGCGGTGTGCTAGATGTAAATAACCAGTCCTTTGTGGGTGAGGTTGCCGTGGATAACATCAATAAAAACTTTTGTGCCAACAAAATGTTTTTCAGTAGTAAAGGGATGACTATGGAGCAGGGCGTTTTGGAATCCAACGATGTAGAGTTCCAGATTAAACGGGCTATGCTTAACAATGCTATGAATAAATTTTTATTGTTGGATAAATCAAAATTTGAAAAAGTCGGTTTTATTAAACTCAGTAATTTTTCAGAAATTGATATGT
>JAZOQZ010000047.1:0-2369 GCA_045656345.1 Clostridia bacterium | reverse complement strand
CTGGTAATTGGGGTTCGGCTTCCGCTGGTGAAAATGGTTCGGCTTCCGCTGGTGAAAATGGTTCGGCTTCCGCTGGTGAAAATGGTTCGGCTTCCGCTGGTTACAATGGTTCGGCTTCCGCTGGTTACAAGGGTTCGGCTTCCGCTGGTGAAAATGGTTCGGCTTCCGCTGGTGAAAATGGTTCGGCTTCCGCTGGTAATTGGGGTTCGGCTTCCGCTGGTAATTGGGGTTCGGCTTCCGCTGGTGAAAATGGAATTGCTTGTAGTCGAGGCGGCAAAGTAAAAGGCGGTATTGGGTGTGCGATTTGTTGTGCTGAACTTGACGAATGCGGAAAAATCGTCTGCGTTCGTGCGGCGATAGTGGACGGAAAAAGAATCAAGGCAGATAAATGGTATGAAGTTAAAAACGGAAAATTTGTTGTAGTGAAGGAGAAATAATATGGCAGCATTCAATAAAGTAATTCTTATCGGAAACATTGGAAACAATCTCGAATTGAAAAAGACCCCGAACGATATTTCAACAACTTCCTTTTCCCTTGCTGTTGCAAGACGATACACCGGCAAGGAACAGGAAAAGCAGACTGATTGGATCAATATTGTTGCTTGGAGAAATACGGCGGAATTTATCTGCAAGTATTTTGAAAAGGGCAAGCCGATTCTCATTGTCGGTTCTATTCAGACCCGGACTTGGACGGACAACAACGGACAGAAACGATATGCAACAGAAGTGGTCGCAGACGAAGCACAATTCGTTTCTAACAAGAGCGACAACGAATCCAAGCAAGACCCTACCCAAAACAACGAAATGCAATCTACGCCCTATTCTGCTCAATCTGTGGAGTTTGAAGAAATGACTTCTGATGATGATTTACCCTTTTAGGAGTGATAGCAAGTGAAAAGAATTTTTGCGATAGACCCCGGAAACACACATAGCGGATATGCGGTCATTGAAATGCCGAATTTCCACCTTCTCGAATTTGGGAAGGTGGAGAACGGCGAACTTCTCCGGGTTCTTGAATCATACCACGGTAGAAGATACTGCTTCGGTGATCCCAATGTATTTGCTATCGAAAAAATCGCTTCCTACGGTATGCCAGTTGGCGCAGATGTATTTGACACTTGCATTTGGATAGGACAATTCGCCCACGCATTGAAGGGAAGGCAAACGGCTTATGTATTCCGCAAGGACGAAAAAATCTATCTCTGCGGCAGTATGAAAGCAAAAGATTCAAATATCCGGCAAGAATTGATAAACCGATATGCAAAATTTGATTTCAAGAACGGCAAAGGCACCAAGAAGCAGCCGGACACATTTTACGGCGTTTCAAAAGATGTTTGGCAAGCAATCGCCGTAGGTGTTACCTATTACGAAATGCAAAAGGAAAAAGGACTTGAAAAATGATAACAAAAGCAATTAAAAAGCATTCAACATTGTGTTGGGAATGCGAAAAGGCAGGCGGAAAATGCTCTTGGTCGAGAAGTTTTACTCCCGTTGATGGGTGGAAAGCCATACCGACAAAGATTTTGAACCAAAGCGAAAACGAAGAAAAGGGGCGGCAAGCATCGTATACTGATTCTTTCGATGTTTACGAATGTCCCGAATTTGAATTGATGGAAGCAATCAAAAGACAAGTGGTTGCCGGTGTTTTTAGATCAAAAAAGCACATTGACAAGGAAACAATCGAGGAAATCAAAAGGTTACGGACAGAAGATAATACGGTAGAGGAAATCTCAAGAATTATCTGTTTAAGCGAAAGACAAGTATTTCGGATTTTGAAAAAGATAAAGGAGAGCGAAGAAAATGGGAAAACGATTTAATCTTGTAAATGTTACCGGGCTTGTAAAATCCATTTTGGAGCAGGAGCAGAGAGCGAGAAACAGCGATTCTTTTCTCTATCTGCGAGTGCTGAAACACATTGAATCAGAGCAGCGAGAGAAATTGTGCGGCGTTACCGTATTTGATTTTCTCTTGAATCTGCAAGGCAAAGTATATCCCTGCTTTGAATCGGTGCGCCGGGCAAGACAGAAGATTCAGAGAGAATACCCCGAATTAGCCGCAAGCGAAGAAGTACAAGCATACCGAGCAGAGAACGAGGCCGAGGTTAGAGCATACGCAAGGAGTGAAATTTGATGGCTGAAAAAAGAATGTTCACAAAGAAAATCACCGATGATGATAATTTTATTTCGCTTCCTTCCTCTACTCAAGCATTGTATTTTCATTTGAACCAAGCGGCAGACGATGACGGCTTTAACAATCAAGTACAAATGGCGATGTTCAAAGCACACGCAACGATTGACGATCTACAAGTGCTGCTGGCAAAAAACTATATTATTCGCTTTGAAAGCGGCGTTATCGTTATCAAACATTGG
>JAZOQZ010000046.1:0-3805 GCA_045656345.1 Clostridia bacterium | reverse complement strand
AATTAATGAGACATTTCGTAAAATGGTAAATGAGAACGAGAATATGTCCTTGTTTGACGTTCGCAAGGCACCACATTACGTGGCAGATACCAGACAACACGGAATATATATTGAAGATGTGGTTCATTACAATCCTGAAACAAATCAATGGGTTGCTTCACAAGTGTTGGAGAGCTTTGTCAGGATAAAAATTAGTGAATATATTTATTTCACGATTAACGAAGACGGCACGGTAAGTGTGGAAGATAGTTTTTATGCCGAAGCGGGAACAACTGCATATAACTTAGTTGTTAAAAACGGTAAGATAGTTGACCTACCTGAATCCGGCGATATAGGAACAAGTATGTTTTATGTCATAGGCTTATTGCTTATTGCAATAGCCGGAGGCATTTACATATATCATCTCCGTAAGAGGAGGTGCTACAATTAATTTGTTTTCAATAAATTCAAAAAATATAAAAAGTAAAGGAGTAAAAAACATGAAAGCAATCAAAAAAATCTTAGCAGTAATCGTATGCCTTTGCGTGGTATGTGGCTGTGCTGCTTTTGCAGTTTCTGCTGCAGAGCCAACAGGTAGCATTACCATTCAAAACCCCAGCAACTCAAACGCAACAGTAGCAGGTAAAACATTCAATGTTTACAAAATCTTTAATGCTACTACCAACGGTAATAACACCTCTTATAGTTGGTATAAAACTGATGACAACAAAATTCCGTTCTATGATTTCTTCTACGGAGAATGGAAGGACAGCGAAAATAAAACCGTTACCGGCATTTTAGGAAAGCAAGAAAACGGTAATGTTCAAGGGGCAGTTGAGGAGTTGGCAAAAAAGAACTCCGGCGGAAACAACTTTGAACTTTCTCAGATGGCAGAAAAATTGCATGATTATATTGTTGCGAAAGGCATCTCACCCTATATTCCTCCCGTTGAAGCAGGCGACACCGCAACATCTGTAAACATCCCTAATTTGAGTTACGGTTATTATCTTGTATATGATAATACAACTCTTGCAGGTGGCGCTGTTCGTTCTGCAGTTATGCTCTCCACTGTTAACAAGGATGCAGTTATCACTTTGAAGGCAAACCGTCCTCAGATTTTAAAACAAATTAAAAAGCACAACGAAGAGTATGGAAAAGGAACCTCCGTTTCCATCGGCGATACAGTTACCTTTAAAATCACAACTGCTGTTCCGTCTCATACCCTTTATAAAAACTACACCTATTTTATCGAAGATACAATGCACGACGGTTTAGTGTTGGATGTCGATAGTATTAAAGTATACCAAGAACGCAATGAGCAACGCGTTGAGCTCAAAGATGTTGATATTATCACTGAAGGTTTAAACGATGGTGTTGATTTCAAGGTGGATTTTACCGAACTTATGAATGATGCTACCAAATATGAAATCGGTGATATACTTACTATTGAATACGACGCAAAAGTAACCAATGCTATTGAAGCACAAAAGGCAAATCAAAATACTGCTAAACTTACCTATAGCAACGACCCGACTGTTCTTGATTCTATCGGTAGTGTAAGCGATATTGCTAACGTATATTCTTATCAGTTTGTATTTACTAAGTTCGCAGAAGACACCCATGGTGTTTTAACCAACGTTCGTTTAGCAGGTGCAGAATTCCAGCTTTACAGAGTAGTTGAAAATCAGCCTGACCAACTTATTACCTTCACCGAAAAAGATGCTGAACACGAAATTGAAGTAGATGGTGTAAAAACAAAAGTAACCTATACTCAATATGTTGTCGCAGAAGGCGATACCGGTCCTGTTAAGACTCTCACAACACACAACGAAGGTGAAGCTACCATTAGCTTGTCTCATCTCAATATGGGTGGTCATCTTGGTGACGTTTCAATCTTCGGTTTAGCAGAGGGTACATATAAGTTGGTTGAAACCAAGGCTCCCGATGGTTATGTTATTTCCGATAAACCTTTTGAAATCGAAATTGTAGACCAAATCGGTGAATTGGGTTCCGTTGGCACCTTAACTGTTACCGGACATCATGAAGGTGAGATTGGTCATATCGTTAACACTAATGGTATTGCAGAGTCTATATTGACTGTATGGGCAGAAATCACAAACAAACCCGGCTCGGCTCTTCCTGAAACCGGCGGCATGGGAACGACACTCTTTACCGTTATAGGTATTGTTTTAATGGCAGGTGCCGTAGCTTTTTTTACTTCAAGAAAAAGAAGTAGTGTGGCTTAAAAGAAATATTCGTTTTTGACGGAGCGACTTATTTTTTAGCCACCCCGCGGAACTATTTCTTTTTCTAAACCCAATAAAAGATAAAATGAAAGGAGGGAAAGACTTATGAAGAAACATTTACCGACAATTATTGTGGCGGTTATATTCCTCTGCGGTCTATCCCTCTTTCTTTATCCTACCGTCAGTAATTTATACAATCAGCACTTGAACAATAAGCTTATTGGCGAATATAAAGAAGCTTTTTCTTCTATCACTCCCGAAGAAATTAATAAAACAATGAAAGATGCAGTTAACTTCAACGAAAATCATGGGAATGAAGGAAAATTAAAAGAGCTTGGTTTAACCTATGAAAACGTTCTTAATGCGGCAGATAACGGTGTAATGGGATATATTGAAATCCCGAAAATCAGCGTATCCTTGATTATTTATCATACAATTGAGGAAAACGTGTTGCAAAAAGGCATCGGACATGTTCCCGAAACACATTTACCTGTTGGAGGTAAAAATACCCACTCTGTTCTTGCAGGACATACCGGACTGCCTTCTGCAAAGTTACTAACAAATATCGACCACCTCAAAATTGGTGACCGATTCTATATTCATGTGTTAAACGAAGTTCTTGAATACAAGATTGACGATATTTCTGTTGTAGAGCCGGATGAGGTGTCACGCCTTAATGTAATTAGTGGTAAGGACTGTGTAACTCTTGTTACCTGTACGCCTTATGGCGTAAACTCTCATCGTCTCTTGGTTCGAGGTGTAAGAACTGATGGAAGTGACCTCTCAGCAAAAGAAGATGGAATCGTTAATGAACTTTTAAACATTGATATGAAACATTTGATAACATTTTCTCTTGTTGGATTATTTATTATTTTTATTGCTATAAAGAAGTTACGGAGTATTCGCAAAAATAGATTGGCAACTCAAGATGAAGGCGGCGAGAAAACAGATGAAAACAATTCTTAAAAGAATATCTTTAACGATATTGACTGTCGTACTTTTGTGTTGCTCGGCAATTCCTTGCTTTGCGATAACTCAAAACGGCGAAATTACAGTCACGCTTGAAGATAAAGAAAAAAATAAAATAAGCAATATGACGGTTAATATTTGTCAGATTGCCACATTAGATAATGCGGGATATTACCCCGTAACCGCATTTGAAAACTCAGGCATATCTATTGCCGGTATTATAAATAACCCCGACGAATCTGTAGCCAAAACTATTGCGGATTACATTAAGAAAAACAATATCAAAACAGTATCAGCGATTTCCAAAAACGGAAAAGCCTTCTTTGATAAACTGGATTTAGGTATTTGGCTTGTATTTCCCGAAGAAGATGAAAAATATACCTTCAATCCGTATATCGCCTTTCTACCTTTTGAGTCGGGCGGAAAATTGTATTATGAAATATCATCTGCGCCTAAACTTGAAGATAGCATGCCTAACGAAATCAATATTTATGTTATTAAAAGGTGGGAAGACAAAAACAACGCTTCTAAAAAGCGCCCCGATTCGGTAACAGTTGAGCTTTTAAATGGTGATAAGGTTGTTTCATCTATTATATTAAGTGAAGAAAATG
>JAZOQZ010000045.1:0-28539 GCA_045656345.1 Clostridia bacterium | reverse complement strand
CTACCGATTATTATACCACTTTTGATGCAATTTGTCAATAGGAAACAAATTTTCCTGTTTAGAAATGTGTTTTTTAGTACAATCTGCCATAACCCGCCAGCTCAACACATTCCTGCCCCGCCTCTGTGAGCATAAATTTTGCCATATTTCTGGCAGGATGACCTTCGGGCGTGTCTTTTCTTAACACAATATAAGTGTTATTCGACAACGGATAAGAGCCTTTGGATATGGTTTCATCTGTGGGATAAACTCCGTCAACCGCAAGAAGCTTCAGTTGGGTTTTGGTATCATAAAAGCGATCCATATTATTGAAATAATAATAGATGCTGTAACCTAAGCCATACCCGTTTTTATCCTGATTGGGCACATCCATTACATCAGTTAAGATGTTGGACATCGTTTCAGAAATCGTTTCTGCCTGAATGGTTGAATGAATTTCATTACCGTTTAAGAAATGCTTTTCCATCTGGGCGTGGCTTCCTGAATCATTGTTTCTGCAATAGGGATATAATTTTGCATCGGTTCCTCCGAGTTCTGCCCAGGTTTTGTATTTATTATTCACATAAATCTCGGAAATCTGTTCTTTTGTCAGTGTGTCCACAGGATTTTTTGCATTGGTAAAGAAAATCATCGCATCATAAGCAATGGGAATCAATTCCAATTCCACACCTTTCTCTTCCGCCAATGCCAAAATATCGCCGGCAGGATATACAGATGCAAAGAGCATATCCACTTCCCCGTTGATGAGACGCTCGTAGGAAACATGGCTCTTGGAATGGCTTCTCGGATACCCGGGATGGGTGGTTGCGTTTACAAACAATGCTCTGTATACCTCTTCGGTAAACGGATAGGTAGAGGTGGAGCCGTCAATCACGGGCATTTTTTCGTCAAACCCGTATTTGATTGCCAAATCTGTGGCAAACAACTGAGAGGTTTTTAGCGTGTTATCTAACATATATGCGATATCATAGCGAGTGGCAGATTTTTGGGGATACAGCATTCTGTACGGACTCTCAGTGTCCTCTCCCTCATAGTCAGACACATAATTCACACCGATATATTCATAAGCCTCCTTTGCCCAGGAAGATACGCTTTCTTTATCGGCAATATTTTCCTCCGTTCTAAACGGGCATCGTAAATCCGCATACTGTAAGGCTCTTACCACCATCACGGTGATTTCTTCACGAGAAACATTTCTCCCCGGGGAAAAAGTGGTTTCAGAATCACCTTTCACAATTCCTGCCTCATACAATGCTCCCACATTTCCATAGAACCAGTCTTCACGGGAAACATCGGTAAAGGGTATGGCAGGATTGATCGCAGGAGAAATCCCTAAAAAACGCATAATCATTGCAGTGGCTTCCGCACGGGTCACGTTGGCAAAGGGAAGCGCCTCCCCTTTTTCGTTCCCCAAAATAACACCAACACAAGACAAATTTTCCATCACATAAAATTCATAGCGAAATTCCGTATCGTCGGTAAAGGAAATGCTGTCCGGCACAAAGGCTTCAATTTTTCTGTCTTTGTTTTCAAACGGAACAATGGCATACACATAGTCCCCAAAAGCATCTGACAAAGGAATTGCCTGTCCCGAATCGGCATATCTTGCCACGGTACGCCAGGAATCATTGTCGGCTAACTCTTCGGGAAACGGAATTTTTACCTTCACAAACCGGGCAGGCTCGTTGCTGCCGGTTTCCTCTGTTGCCTGGGCAAACACAGACATAGAAAATGCCATCAAAAAACACAACACCAAAGCAAACAGGTTTCTCATTGTTTTCATTCTCGTTTCCTCCTGATTTGTTTTATTATACCAAACGGCTTCTTGTTCCGCCTTCTATAAAGCTTTTGATATTTGCTTCAATTTCGTCAATACAACGTTGTCTGGCATCCATCGCACCCCACGCCATATGAGGTGTAAAAATCACGTTATCACGGTCTAACAGCTTTTGATAAGGACTATCCGCCTGCATCGGTTCGGTGGAATACACGTCCACACCCAATCCTCCGATTTTTCCGCTGAGCACTGCATTGGTTACCGCTTCTTCATCAAACACGGCACCGCGGGCAACGTTCACCAGCACAACTCCATCCTTCATCTGAGCCAGTCGTTTTTCATTGATTAACTGGAAAGTGCCGTCATTTAAGGGGGTGTGCACCGTAATAATATCACTTTCCTTACAAAGCGTATCCAAATCCACACAGTTAAATTCCGCTACGGGAGTACGTTTATACGCCAATACTCTGCAGCCCATCGCTTTGGCGATGCTTGCCACCTTGCCACCGATACTGCCGAGTCCCACCACGCCCCAGGTGAGTGCAGACATTTCTCTGAACACGGGTTCCACACGGTTAAAAATTCCGCTGTTGGTGTAATCCCCGGATTTCACAAATTTATCAAAAAACAAAAGATTGGTTGCTAAGGAAAATGCCATGGAAACAGTTAACTGCACCACACTGTCGGTGGAGTACCCCACCACATTGCAAACGGCAATTCCGTGCTCACGGCAGTAGTTAATATCCACATTGTCAAAGCCTGTTGCAGTGATACAAACCAGTTTCAGATTCTTGGCATAGGGTAGATTATCCTTGTTTAATTTCACTTTATTTAAAATCAGCACTTCGGCATCTTGGATTCTCTCAATCACCTGCTCCTGAGTAGTTAAATCATAAACTGTAACATCCCCCAGCTTGTGAATGCCCGAAAAATCCAAATCATTGCCTAAGGTTTTTACATCTAATACCGATATTTTCATTTCATTTGACCTCATTTCTGAAAATTGGGATAAAGCCCCGATTCCGACATCGGTTCCCCGCCCTTATACAGATGGGAAATATCCCCCACACCTGTGGCACGAAAATGGGAGTACCCCTCTTTATCGGTTTCGGTCACCAATGTGGTTACCGAGGTGGGTGCCAAAAAGAAACTGTTTTGCGCCACCACGGGAGGAATTCCCAACAGATACGCCATCAGAAGACTACCCAATCCGAAATGGCAGAACAAAGCGATGGATTTTTCCTCTCCTCCACGATACGCCATTCCTTCACGAATCCAGCCGTAACGGGACAAAAGTTCGTCAATCCCTGCCGTTACTTCAGGATATGCAGAGGGGGCAGTGCTCTCTGTCATCCAGGAAGTTTCCTGCCATTTGTCAAAGGTGTAAAACTTCGGTTCATTGCACCATAAAGACGGCGGTATATCCCAGGTTACTCTACTGTGACCGGGAATGTTTCCCTCTTTTCTGCCTTCAAATTCACGAAGCCAAGGCAGAGTTTCTGCAACTTTTCCCACTTTCTCCAAAGTGGGCTTCAATGTATGCTGCGCTCTGCCCAGAGGAGAACAGTAAAAATCATCAATGGGAATATTTTTCATACGCTCAGACAGTAATTCTGCTTCCCGCCATCCTTTTTCGGTTAGCGAATCAATGGAATAGTCAGGATCTCCGTGACGGACAATATATATTTTCATAGCTTTCTCTCCTTCTAAGCGGTTTTCTTTTTTCTGCAGTCGTTCCAAAGAATTCCTGCCACGGTAAATAAACACAGAACGGTGTGCGTAACAAGCGGACCGTAGGATGCAGACAGAATATCGTATAAAATCCAAAGCAGATTATTAGCTGTCTGCCAGATGCGATAACCCTTCCCTGTTTTGGAGGATACACAGCCCACAAAACAAAGGGTTGCAAGCAAAGCAACCACACCGACAGCATCCTTTAGCACTGCAAAATTTGCCACGATAAAGGATAATGCATACGTCACAAGCAACCACACAGGAATGTTTTTATTTTTCTGTGCGTAAAAAATGTTAATGAGTGCCTGAATGCTTCCGATATAGCTGGATACAGCACCGTTTACCCCGTTATCGGTAAACAAATAGCTGGTTGCCACCAACAGATTTCCCGCCAGCACCAGATATAAGGTTTTTTTGATGGTCTCCCCTTTGATCAGCGATGCAATAATCAGCACCGCCAACCCAAGACTGCTTAAAATATATGACATTGGTATCGGTTCCTCTCTTCTGTTTGGTCAAATCAGTTCATTCTCTTTAATGTTCTCAAATACGTTTTTTGCGCATCGGTAATCCGATAGCTTTCCACTGCTTTCTGAATGGTTTTGTTATGGGTCCAATCATCCAAAAGATTCTTCTTTAGATACGGCAAGGTATCCTCATACTGTTTGGCAAGTGCCGTGGCAAAATACCAGGCGCGCATCATATTGATATAATATTCATCCGATTGAACATCGCAAACCATCTTTAAGTATTCGGGCTCAAAATGTTCATCCAAATAATAGCTCATCAGTAAATTGATGGCATAGCGGACGGTATAAATTTCTTTGGCACCAATCCATTTTCGGATATACAAAAGAAGCTTTTCGGGTTCTTTTTTCAGCACCTTCGGTTTCATACCGTCGCAGGTTGCCCAGTTATCCACATAGGGCAAAAACGCTTCCAGTTTTTCGATACAGGTATCAAAATCACGTTCCCGTTCTATCAAAAATGCGTGGAGATTGTTTTCTTCAAAATACCGATGAGGAAGATTTTTCAGAAAAGTTTCGTAATCTTCTAAACTTTTTGCGTATGTTCTCAAAACAGGAACACGAATCCCGATAACAGTCTCTTTCTCCACCGTTGGCATTAGTTTAGAACTGAAATCACGATAGGCTTCTTCCCCCATCGAGAGTAAGTCTTTTTGAATGGTTGTTTTCATAGTTACCTCTTTGCTGTTATTTTGGTGATAACCATACTCACAGCACAAATCAGAAGATACGCCACAGCATACCCAATGGGAAAAATCGTTTCATATACCAGAGAAGAAAAGCACCAAAACAATACGGCTAACAGAAAGGGAACGAACCATAACCTCTTTCCGTCTTTTCCGGCAATTATTCCCACCGCAACTGAAATTCCGGGATACAACACAAAAAGAAGAAATAATGTGACCGGCATTCCCGCTTGCGGTTGCACGGTATGAACCAAAATCAACGGAACAACCAATACAGAGATGATGATGATTCCCAATATAGTAATCAGTCTCTTTCTAAAATTCACATGACATTCCCCTTCCGGTATAGGTTTGGTGATTCTTAGTCCACTAAAATCAATGCAATCAGAGACAACACCTCATCACCGGTGTTTTTCACGCTATGTCCCTGTCCGGAGGGAGTAAAGCTTACCATACCGGGAGTGATATCCACATTGGTTCCGTTATCATTATAAATGCCTTTACCGGACAGAAACACAAAAGTTTCGCTTTCTCCCACGTGCATATGATATTCCACTTCTTCTCCGGGCTGTACCTGCACTAAAGAATACAAACGGATTCGATTGTCCCAACCGTCAAAATCTGCAAAGTTGGTTTTCAACATTTTTTCTTTTCCTTCCGGGGTTAACTTGGTCTGCGTTTTTAACTCTGATAATCTTTTGTACATAACAAATTCTCCTTGTATATCGATATGATAGTATTTCTTTATGTTTATTTTAGCACACATCAAAAAAAATGACAATACTTGTTACAGTATTGTCATTTTTATTCTGCTAATTTTCTTAGATTAATTCTTTTACATCAACATAGTCATAACCCAAACTTTTTGCAACGTTTTCGTTGGTGCATTTGTGATCATAGATGTTGATACCGTTCATCAGACCTTCATCTTTTTTCACAGCTGCTTCCAAGCCCATATTCGCAATCATTCTTGCATAGGGGAAGGTTGCATTGGATAATGCCATAGTGGAAGTGTAAGGTACTGCACCGGGCATATTGCCAACACAGTAATGCACAACACCCTCTTCAATAAATACAGGGTTTTCGTGAGTGGTTACGTGAGAAGTTTCGCAACAACCGCCCTGGTCAATCGCGATATCCACGATAACCGCACCTTTTTTCATCAGTTTTAAGTGTTCTTTCCGAATCAGTTTGGGAGTTTTGCCACCGGGAATCAACACAGCGCCGATAACCAGATCTGCATCTTTTAACACTTTTTCGATGTTTGCTTCGGAGCTGTATAAGGTGGTAACAGATGCACCAAATACATCTTCTAAATAAGACAGACGGTTTAAGTTAATGTCTAACAGAGTTACCTGAGCATCACTACCTACTGCTGCTTTTGCTGCATAGGTACCTGCGATACCGCCACCGATAATGGCAATTTTACCGCGTTCCACACCGGGAACACCGCCCAATAACACACCGCGTCCGCCAAAGCATTTTTCTAAGTATTTTGCGCCTTCCTGAATACTTAATCTACCTGCAATCTGGCTCATGGGACGAAGACAAGGCAGGCTACCGTCACGGTCGGTGATGGTTTCATACGCCACAGCTTTTACGCCACTTTTTAAAAGTGCATCACCCAATGCAGGATTGGGAGCGATGTGCAGATAAGTGTATAAAATCTGACCTTCTCTTAAATATTTGTATTCACATTCTTCCGGTTCTTTTACCTTAATTACCATATCGCATTTTTCAAATACTTCTGCGGGAGTTTTTAAGATAATGGCACCGGCGGCTTCATACATTTCATCTGTAAAACCAACACCTGCACCGGCGTTTGTTTCCACATAAACGGTGTGACCGTCCTTTACTAATACTGCCGCATTATCGGGAATTAACCCTACACGATACTCATGATTTTTAATTTCTTTGGTAGTACCGATTACCATTATAAATCACCCTTTCTTTATTGAGTGCTTTTTTTACACTCCGCTTTTCATTATAAAATTTTCTTTTTTATTTGTCAAGAAATTTTTTCCAAATTTTCTGGATATCAGTTGGAAAAATTATTGGTTCTTTTCCACTTTATTTTTGTGAAAAAGTGATAAATCCAATACCCCAGCATACATCCTAAGGTATTTAAAATCAAATCATCCAGCTCGGCATACCCTTTTCGGAAAATAAACTGAAATAACTCAATCAAAAATGAAAATATGCATCCGCCGGCACTTACTTTCCAAAAGGTCTGTCTCTTCTTCGCTTTAGCTTCTCCTGTTTTTTTCGGCACGATTACATAAAATCACTGCAACCAAAACTGCTAAAATCCCACCGGTCAGTTTCCCAATCACCATTGCGGGAATCATAGAACCATCAAATGCCATCGTAAAGGCCAGATGGTCTCCCAACACAAAAGAGGCGGAAGTGACAAATGCCATATTGATAATAATTCCGCGGGAATTCATTTTTTCAATTAAGGTAAAGGTGGGAATACTGTTAGCTAAAGAGGACAAAATGCCTACCACAGCGTCCTCATTCATCCCCATCTTTCTGCCAATCCAGCCGAATGGTTTTTGAAGAAGCCTTGACAATACAGAAATAAACGGGAATACCCCCGCTAAAATCATTGCAATGCCGGCAACCGTCATAAACCCGTCAGTAACAGGAGCCATATCGGGAATCAGCACATATCCCGTCAGATAAGTGAAAATTCCTGCGGCAAGACCAACGGTGATGATGATAAGCACCACTGTCCCGATGAGCTGAAACACTTTCCTTGTCACATCAGGACAAAATATCAATCCCAAACAAGTAAGCAAGGAAATGAAAATCACGGGAAGCAAATTTAAAAGCAGTTCCCCGATGGAAAATCCCATAAAGAGACCTGATGTCACACAACCCAAAGGAATGGTGGCAACACCGCATAAAATGCCTGTGAGCATATCCTTATGGTATTCTTTTTTCACCATTTTTAATGCCACGGGAACGGTAAAGCAGATGGTTACCCCCATCATAGCGGCAACCACAAGACCGTGAAAACGGCTCCAATCGGTTTGAGATAAGCCCATCGCAATGGATGCGCCACCCATATCATTTGCAACAAAACCGCCCAGAAATGAGGGATCAATTCCAACTTGTTGACTAAGCCAACTGCAGGCAGGAGTCAAAAGATTTGCCAAAGTGGGAGCAATGGTAATCATTCCCACCATGGCAATAGCTAACGTGCCCACAGAAAGAATTCCCTTTTCAAATTCTTCTCCGATTTTTAAGTGATTTCCTGTTATACGGTCTAATGCTCCAAGCAGAGCAAAGATACCAAATATCAATTCCAACATTATTTTAGTTCCTTTTTTTGTTTTGCTGATTTCTCAAACAACTAAAATGTCAAAATATCAAAATGTCAAAATATTAAAAAAATTAAAAACAGATTTTATCGGGATTTAAGATATTTTTTTCGTCAAATACCTTTTTAATCCCCTGCATCATTTCAATAGAAACATTACCAAGCTGTTTCTTTAAGTATTCTTTTTTCGCATAGCCGATACCGTGTTCACCGGATACCAGACCACCCAGTTCTTCTGCTTTTTGATACATTTTATCAAAGCAAGCATCTAAAGTAGCTTTCCAATCGGTATCGTTTAAGCTGTCACGACAGATATAAACATGTAAGTTACCGTCTCCTGCGTGACCGAAGCTGGGAATACGAACATTCATTTCGTCTGCCAAGGCGTGAGTGAATTTAATAAATTCATCTACCCGATTCACAGGCACCACCACGTCACATTCGTCCATTTCGGGAGTGGACGCTTTAATAGCTTCCAAAAAGGCTCCACGGGCAGACCAAACGGATTTTTTGCGTTCCTCGGTATCCACAATATAAGCATCCAAAGCACCGATGGAAAGGCACAAATCTGCAACATCTTTCATATCTGCATCCACCTGGGCATCTGTGTTACCGTCAAAGGTTAAGAGAATATACGCATCGTTTTTGGTATCGGGGAATCTTTTCCCCAGATAATCTTCCGCAAATAAAATAGTGTCACGAGACATATATTCGATAGCGGTGGGAGTGATTTTAGATCTGAAAATCTGAGGTACCGCTTCAATCGCACTCTTCATATCGGCAAAAGGAACCAACAAAGACAGAGATACTTTGGGAAGCGGAATCACTTCCAGCACTGCTTCGGCGATAATGCAAAGTGTACCTTCTGAACCCACAACCAAATCTTTTAAGCTGTAACCGGAGCTGTTTTTCGCAACCTTTGCACCGAGTTCCACAATTTCACCATTGGGCATTACCACGGTCAACGCTCTCACATAGTCACGGGTTACACCGTATTTTACCGCTCTCATTCCCCCTGCATTGGTGGAAATGTTACCGCCAATGGTAGCGGATTTTTCACCGGGATCGGGGGGATATAAAAAGTCGTTTTCTTCTACAAACGCTGCTAATTCCATCAATAAAACACCGGGCTGAACGGTAACGGTTAAGTTATCGGAATCCAGCTCCAGAATTTTATTCATTTTGGTGGTTTCCATTAGAATTCCGCCACAAACAGGAACGGCAGAGCCTACTAAACCTGTGCCGCTTCCGCGAACAGTTACGGGAATGGTTTTTTCCCAAGCCAATTTCATAATGGAAGAAATTTCTTCGGTGGTATGCACACGAACCAGCACTTCTGGCATTTTTTCAATGCCGCCCAATTCGTCGTGAGCATAATCGGGGCTGATGGCATCGCCAACCAGCACGTTTTCTTCTCCCACAATGGATTGTAATACTTTGATGTCATCAAGGGTTACTTTATTATACATTCGCTTCGCCCTCCTTAATTTTTGCAATCAGACGGGGTAAAATTTCACTAACATCTCCCACAATGGCATAATGCGCCACATCAAAAATGGGAGCAGATTTATCGGTGTTGATTGCCACGATGCAATCGGAGGATTTCATCCCTGCCGCAAACTGAACGGCACCCGAAATTCCAAGACAAATGATAAATTTTGGTTTTACGGTTCTGCCGGACAAACCAATCTGATGTTTGGCATCCATAATGTTTGCTTCCACCAACGGACGAGTGCAAGCAACCACACCGCCTAATAAATCAGCAAGTTCATTCGCCTGTGTTCTTAATGCTTCACTCATGGCACCTCTACCCACAGCAACCACCACATCAGCCTCAGAAATATCAATATCCTTCGGTTTATCCAAGGTGGAAATTACAGAAATGGCAGAAACCAGTTTGTCTGCTTCAATTTCCATTCTCACGATTTCTCCCTTTGCTTCTTTGGTGGGAGCAGGTTCGGTGAACACTTTATAACGAACGGTGCAGAACTGAGGACGGGTATCAGGCGAAATAATCTGCGCCATAATGTTACCGCCGAATGCAGGACGAATCTGCACCAGATCGGTATTTTCTTTCATTTCTAAAACGGTACAGTCTGCTGTTAATCCTGCACGTTGTCTGGCTGCCACACGGGGTGCCAGCTGACGCCCTAAATTGGTGGCACCAATCAAGATGGAGGAGGGTTTCACTTTTTCAATAAAATCGCAGAAACAAGCGGTGTAGGGCTCAATTCTGAAATCTTTTAATTCAGGTTTATCATACACAAACACCTTATCTACGCCGTAATGGAGCAGCTTTTCCACGCTGTTTCCGATGGAAGACCCCATCATCAGTGCATACACAGGATGACCTGTTACCTTAGCAAGTTCTTTTGCCTTGCCAAGCAGTTCGTAAGTTACTCTGTGAATAGCGCCTTCAATATGATCCACATACACACAAACCCCTGTCCATAAGGATTTATCTACGCTTTTTTTCACTTCTTCTTCATACGTTACTACTCCACCTGATTTTTTCACGCAGAGCTTACACATTTTACAAGCAGAGGAAATATCTAATTTATCATTTTCATATGTAATGGCACCAAAGGGGCAAAGCGCCTGAATTTCGGGTGCATTTTCCTTGGTGACAAGATTCTGATTGACTACTAATTTACCCATGATATTCCCCCCTTCCTACACCAGTTTCCGTTCACGGATTAACTGATACAAGCCTTCGCTCTGTTCCTGAACGTTTCCTGAAATAGTGCGTTTTTCCGCATTTTTTTCAGGCGGGAAAATTCGTTCCACCTGGGTTGCAGACCCCATTAGACCGTAATGGTCGGGGTTCTGATCGGCAAAATCAGAGAAAGAATAGATATCAATCAAATCGTCGGTCACTGTCTGAAGCACTTTATAAGAAGGAAGTCTGGGAGAGTTGATATCTCCATCCACAGACAACAGACAAGGCATTTTAATATTCATTGTTGCAACTTTATCGTCCAAAGATGCGGTAACGGTAATAGAATCATCTGCCACTTCGGTTACAGACAACACATTTGCCACGTTGGGGATTCCTAAAAATTCAGAAACTTCCGCACCAACCTGAGCGGTATCGCCGTCGGTGGTCTGCTTTCCGCAAAGGATTAAATCAAATTCCCCTGCTTTTTGAATACCCTGAGAAATGGTGTAGGCAGTTGCTAATACGTCGGCACCTGCAAATTTTCTGTCAGAGAGTACGGATCCTTTTTTTGCCCCCATACAAATGGCTTCTGTGATGATGCCCTTTGCCTGGGGAGGTCCCATGGTGATAACTTCCACACTACCGCCGTACTGCTCGGTTAACGAAAGTGCGGTTTCAATGGCGTATAAGTCATAGGGGTTCATTTTGCTCTGAATCCCATCTCGTTTTAAAACACCGGTTACCGGATCCACTTCCACATTGGAAGAACCGGGCACCTGTTTGATGCATACCAAGATTTTCATAGATGTCTCCTTAAGATTCTGTCTGATATTTATAAATTCTTCATCCAAAGAACTGCTTGTTCTACCCATTGGCTGATATTTTCACCGAGATGACATTCTGCCTGAGCAGTCACTTCATTTCCCAAGCCAAATCCGTGATGTCTGTTGGGATAAATATGAAGTTCAAAGGGAATTTTTGCCTTGCTGTATGCCGTTGCTAAAATAAGAGAATTCTCCACGGGAACAATTTCGTCGGCACCGCCGTGCACAATATAGGCGGGAACTGTGTTTTCATCTACCAGATTTTCTAAGCTGAGAGATGCCAGTTCTTCTTTGGTAGGATTTTGGTTACAGAGCAGATTACGGAAACTGTCTTGGTGAGAAAATTCAGGGTTTCCCGTCACCACGGGATAAACCAACACCACACCCTTGGGTTTATTGTAACCGTATGGCATAGAAACCGCCTCCCTAAGTTCAGGAAGCATCCACATTGTTGCCAAAGTACCGCATAAGTGTCCGCCAGCAGAGAAACCTACGGCATACACTTCTTCGGGATCCATGCCGTATTCTTCGGCGTGGTCACGGATATATTTCATTGCTTTAGTTGCCTGAATGAGCTGGTCCGGGAACTTATTTTTCATTTTATTCACGGAATAACGAAGCACAAAGGCATTAAATCCGTATGGAAGAAACGCCTGTGCCACAGGATCCCCTTCCACAAAATTATCCACAAACTCATAACCGCCACCGGGAATCACCAACATTGCTTTTCTCTTGTACCAAGGGTTTTGGTCAGCAATGTATGTCCACAGTTCGGCTTCCTCGTCCAACATTATTTTTTCAAATTTCATAAAAAAATGTCTTCCTTTCTCAAATGATTGCTACTCTTCATACACACCGTATGCCGAAAGAATATGTTTGCAAACACGGTACATCAGCGAAAGAGCTTCCTGTCTGATAGGTAAGTTTCCTTTTGCTAGAGGACCGTCGGGTTGCATAGTTCGGTGGTAATCAAATAAATGTTTCACTTCCAAGGTAAAATAGCCGCTAAACCCGGATTGAATCAACCCTCTCATCAAAGAATCGTAATCGCAATTCCCCATCATGGGCATCAGATGTTCATCCAGATATCCACGGTTATCGTGAACGTGAATTGCACCTAAATTACTGCCCAATTCCAGAATTTCTTTCTGATGGTCAATCCTATCCATATTAGCATGTCCCACATCCCAGGCAGCACCGAACAACGGATGGTTCATATAAGCCACCATTGCATTTAAATCTTTGGCATAGATGGGAAAGTAACACCCTTCCCGGCAATGCTTGATGGTGGTGTTTTCAAATAAGATATGCACATGATGTGCTTCCATTGCGGGAATCAAAGCCCGAAAATACGGAGCGTTCGTTTTATAATATTCCTCTGCTCCATCGGGATATTTGATTTCGGGGAAGAAACCGGAATGAATCACCATTCTGGAAATCCCCAGGATTTTGCAAGCCTCAATGGAACGGATGGTGGCTGAAATTCCAAGTTCTGCCCGTTCACCCTGCAAAACGCAGTCAGGAGCGTGTGCCTGCACGAAGCAAATCCCCAAACGGTCTGCTTCCGCTCTGATCTTTTGGATTTCATCCCGCCATCCGTCACTCATAAACCAATGATCGGGAACATCCAACACATTTCCAAAATCAAAATCTAAGTACCGAAAGGGTGTATCGGCAAACAGAGAAACCACCTGAGCCGGCGTATCCGCATAAGCTTCCATCCCTTGGATAGTTGTGGCTATTTTCATAAGTTTTTTAATCCTTTGTCTACAAGATTACTTATCGCCAAACATCCATTTTAACACATACTGGATATATTCATCCCAAAATGTCCAACAATGAGTTCCTGCGGATTCACGGTAAGTATAATCAAAATCCAACGTTTCAAATTTTTTGCGAAGTTCCACATTACCATCATATAAAAAGTCTTCTGTGCCAACGCCCATGTACACACGTGGTTTCACGTCAAGCTTGTTTGTTTCTTCTGCGATACAGAATAAATCTTCAGAATCTGGTACTACAGGATTTTCTCCAAAGATGGATGCCATTAAATCGGGGCATCCTTGTGTCCAGCCACGAATATCTGCCACAGCAGATAAACCTGCACAAGCAGAGTATCTGTTAGGATTTTTGAGTCCGATTTTCAATGCGCCGTATCCACCCATGGAAAGACCTGCAATAAAGTTGTTTTCTCTCTTTTGGGAGATACCAAAAAATTCTTCCATCAGGCGAGGTAATTCTTCGGAAATATAGGTGTAGTATTTTTCACCGTATTTCATATCGGTGTAAAATCCTTTGCCGCCAAAAGGCATTACCACGCAGATGCCGTATTCGTCTGCATAGCGTTCAATCGAAGTACGACGGAGCCAGATGGAATGGTCGTCACTCAACCCGTGCAGTAAATACACACATTTATATTCACCGTTTCCCGCATTGCCTTCCACACCAATCTGACCTGAGGTGCTTCTTTGAGGCATAATCACGTTCACGGTGGTCTGAAACCCTAAAGATTCACTATAGAAATTTGCTTCAAAAAATGCCATAATTTTTCTCCTTTAATACCTGTTGTCTGTTCGGATATATAAATTATCGTTCCTCTCGGAAGTAGGGCAAGCCAAGTGCTTCGGGAGGCTGATTTTCTTTTCTGTTACGAATACTGGTGATAATCAGTACGATAACGGTTACCACATAGGGCAACATATCAAAGAGCAGTTTACTGCTAACACTGATATTGGGAATGTAAGTAGGAATCACATATAAGAATCCAAATAAAATAGAACCTAAAATACTTAAGGAAGGACGCCACATTGAGAAAATAACCAATGCAATTGCCAACCATCCACGGTCACCGAATCCGTTATTGGACCAAACACCGTTGGCATAGTCCATTACGTAATACAGTCCGCCAAGCCCTGCAATAGCACTACCGATACAGGTGAAAACATATTTATATTTGGTAACGTTAATTCCTGCGGCATCTGCTGTTTCAGGACTTTCTCCTACTGCTCTTAAATGAAGACCAACTCTGGTTTTATTGAGCATAAAGGAACAAACCAGCGCTATAATAATTGCCACATACACCAAGAATCCATAAGATAGGAAAATTTCTCCAAACCAACCTAAGCTGTTGGCAAAGGGCAATTGCGTTTTAAAAATCTGACTGGTTCTGGAAAGAGAAATGGAGGGAACATCGGTGTTCACTAATTTTATGAGAGAACCGCCGAAGAAATTCCCAATCCCAATCCCGAAGGTGGTAAGCGCTAACCCTGTTACATTCTGGTTTGCACGAAGGGTAACAGTTAAGAAACAATAAATCAGACCCATCAGAAGAGATCCGATGATAGAACAAAGAAGCGGAATCAGAACGGCTAAAAACGGATTCATCACCGCTCCGCTATGTTCATAAAGGAAGGAACCGGCAACACCGCTGATAGCTCCCACATACATAATGCCGGGAATCCCCAGATTCAAATTCCCGGATTTTTCAGTGAGAATTTCACCGGTGGAACCAAGCAGCAAAGGAGTTCCCTGCATGATTGCACGTTGAATAATTGTTGTTACCATACCTGTTCCTCCTTGCCTTTGAATTTCAGTTTATAATTGATGAAGAATTCTGCTCCGATGATGAAGAAAATAATAATTCCGGTGATAATATCGGAGAAGGACGAATTCAAGCGGTAAACCTCCGAAATTTTGGAAGCACCTTTTTCTAAAAATACGATAAGCAGCGATGTGAAAACCATATAAATGGGATTGAACTTTGCAAGCCAGGATACCATAATTGCGGTATATCCTCTGCCACCGGCAGTATCACTCTTTAAAGAATGGTCGGTTCCTGCTACCAGTAAAAATCCGGCAATCCCGCAAACAGCACCGGAAATTGCCATCGTGCGAAGCATTACCTTCTTCACATTGATTCCGATATATCTTGCAGTGTTCACACTTTCACCCACAACAGAGATTTCGTAACCCTGCTTACTGTATTTCAGATAGATATACGCTAAAACGGTAAGCACAACCACAATGATGATATTGAGCAGGTACTTCTGCCCGAATATTGCGGGTAACTGACCGAATTCCAACACTCTGGGAGTTCCGGAGCCTTTCGGCATCGACATTTCCAAAGTGAAAAACGCTACCAGCTGAATAGCAATATAGTTCATCATCAACGTGAAAAGTGTTTCATTGGCATTAATTTTCGTTTTAAAATATGCAGGAACCAATCCCCATAAGGAACCTGCCACAATGGCAGAAAGAAACATCACGGGAATCAAAACAGGGGTGGGTAGTTTATCTCCGATAAAAATCATACAACAAGCAGTTGCAAGACCGCCCATCAATACCTGTCCTTCTGCACCGATATTCCAGAATTTCATCTTAAATGCAGGAGTTACTGCCAGCGCAACACACAATAAAATTGCGGTGTTCTGAATTAAATTCCAGGTAAGTCGAGGTGTTCCGATAGCACCGTCTATCATGGTGGCATACATCTTCACAGGATCTAAGTCCGTTAAAGAAATAGTCACAATACTGCAAACAACCAGAGCAAGCACAATGGCAATCAGGCGAATCAACCAGCCTTCCCACCAGGCAATATCATCACGCTTTACAATATGACACAAAGCTCCTCCCAATTTCTGAGTGGGCTGTTTTTTCTGTTCTGTCATTACTCGGCACCTCCCTGGGAGTCCGTGGCAATGGAATCATCGCAACGGGAATTTGTCATTAAAATACCGATTTCTTCTTTGGTTGCACTTCTCGCATCCACAATACCGGTAATCTGTCCGGAGCCGATAACCAGAATTCTGTCACAAAGCTCCAATAAAACGTCTAAATCTTCGCCCACAAAAATAACAGCTACACCCTTTTGTTTCTGTTCATTGAGCAGATTGTAAATGGTGTAGGAGGAATTAATGTCCAGCCCTCTTACAGGATAGGCAGCCATTAACACCGTTGGAGAGGATGCGATTTCACGACCTACCAGAATTTTCTGCACATTACCGCCGGAAAGTCTTCTTACAGGGGTGCTGCCAGAAGGAGTTGCCACTTCCAGGCGTTCAATAATATCTTCTGCTAAGCTTTTTGGTTTCTTTCTCTGCAGGAAGAAGGATTTCCCTTTTTTATAACTTCTTAACATCATGTTATCCACGATGTCCATATTACCAACTAATCCCATACCCAAACGGTCTTCCGGCACAAATGCAAGTCTCACGCCCATCTGGCGGATTTCCAAAGGTGTTTTGTCCCGCAAGTTTTCCACGCTTCCGGTTTTGGGATTATGATAAAGAATTTCGCCTTCATTCAAATGCTGCAAACCTGCAATCGCTTCCAACAGTTCACGCTGACCGCTTCCTGCAATTCCGGCAATCCCTAAAATTTCGCCGGATTTAGCTGTGAAGGAAACATCGTCAAGCAATTTGATACCATCTCTGTTGACACAGTCAATCTTGTTGACTACCAAACGGTCTACACAATCTTTCGGTTCACTTCTTTCAATATTCAAGGAGATTTTTTTACCAACCATCATTTCGGTAAGTTCAGATTCGTTGGTTTCTGCTGTTTTCACAGTGCCGATGTATTCTCCTTTGCGAAGTACTGCCACATTATCCGATAAGGATAACACCTCGTGCAGTTTATGGGTAATAATAATAATGGATTTTCCTGCCTCTTTCATATTGCGGAGCACAGAAAACAGCTTGGTGGTTTCCTGAGGAGTCAACACCGCAGTGGGTTCATCTAAAATCAGAATGTCTGCACCGCGAAAGAGCACCTTGATAATTTCCACAGTCTGTTTTTCAGAAACCGACATTTCATAAATCTTCTTGTGAGGATCCAGTTCAAAACCGTACTGCGTGGTGATTTCTTTGATTTTTTCAATACATTCGGGAACATTGAAACCTTTTTCGTCTTTTAATCCCAGAATAATATTTTCTGCCGCAGTGAACACATTTACCAATTTAAAATGCTGGTGAATCATCCCGATTTTATAGCGGAATGCATCCTTGGGAGAAGCAATTTTCACTTCTTCTCCATTCACAAAAATCTGTCCGTTATCAGGGTAATAAATACCGGATACCATATTCATCAACGTAGTTTTACCGCTGCCGTTTTCCCCTAAAATAGAAAGAATTTCTCCCCTTTTTACCTGCAGAGAAACATTTTTATTGGCAACCACGCTACCGAAGGTTTTGGTGATATTTTTTAATTCCAATGCAACTCTTTGTTCCATAGCAATCTCCAATTTTCTCAAAAAATTCTATGCAATTTTCCAAACACACAGCTATCTTGCTTGGAAAATGGCATAAGTCCTAAAACCGAAGATAGGGCGGAGAGATCCCCCGCCCTATACAACTGGTTCAATTAGAATGCGCTGTTTAATAAGGTGATTCCATCGATATTGATATCGAAGTAAGGAGCGCTACGGAATTCAGATTCGTGGAAGTAACCATCTGCGATAACTTCGGTATCTTTTTCGTATGCTGCATCGGTATCAACGTCTGCCATATAGGAATCCAAGTTGTTGCCTTCAACGGTGAAGGTGGTAGTGTCAAACACTTTGATTTCGCCTGCGATTAATTTTGCTTTTGCTTCTTCAATCGCTTCTTTGGTGCCTGCCGCTGCAACTGCTTCGTTCACTTCAGTCAGAGTTACAGAACCAGCTTCTAAACCTTCACACCAGTCGGTTGCGATGGTTTCGCCGTTTTCAACACAGTTGATGATGTATTTGAAGTAGGGAGCCCAGTCGATTCTGGAAGAAACGATGAAGGTGTTGGGACAAGCAGTCTCGGTGCTACCGTTGTAAGAAACGTTGGGAACGCCTGCGTTTTCACAAGCGGTGGGAGCGCCCATAGAGTCAGCATGCTGGCTGATTAATACACAGTTGTTGGATAACAGTTTGGTTGCAGCTTCTTTTTCTAAAGCTTCATCATACCAGCTACCGGTGAACTGAACTTCCATGGTAACGGAAGGACAAACAGATTTTGCACCCAGATAGAAAGAGGTGTAACCGGAAACAACTTCCGCATAGGTGAACGCACCTACATAACCCATTTTAGCCTGGTCAGCAGTGATTTTGCCGCTTTCGATCATTTCGTTCAATTTCATACCTGCAGCAATACCTGCTAAGTATCTGCCTTCATAGATAGAAGCAAATGCATTGTGGAAGTTTGCAACGCCTTCGGTATGAGCGGTAGTACCGGTTGCATGACAGAATTCAACATCGGGGAATTCTTTTGCAGCTTTTAACATATAAGGTTCATGGCCGAAGCTGTTTGCGAATACGATGTCGCAACCCTGGTCAGCTAAGTCTGCTGCTGCTTCGTAACATTCGTTACCTTCGGGAACGTTGGTCTTCATAATAACGTTTTCAGGTTTCAGGCCCAGTTCCTGAGTAGCAGCGTTAGCAGCATCCAAGAAGTTTTTGTCGTAGGTGGAGTTTTCGTCGTGCAGGAAAATGAAACCAATTTTCAGGTCAGATGCAACTGCGCCTTCATTGGTGGTTCCGCCGCCGCAAGCAGTTAATACGCCTAACAGCATTACAGCAACGAGCAGAAAAGATAAAATCTTTTTCATTTGGAGTACCTCCCTGCCCTTTTCGGGCATTTTTGTTTATTTTTTTGTTTTTCTTGCAATGTTATTTGCGGAATGTGAGAGAATCGTCTGTCATAGATTCAATAATCGCTAAGGAATCCACGCGAATTCCTTGTGCTCTCAATTCATCTCCGCCGCCCTGGAACCCTTTTTCAATAGCAACCACACAACCTGCCAGGGATGCTCCTGACTGGTTCACAATATCAATCAAACCGTGCAAAGCATTTCCTTTAGCGAGAAAATCGTCAATCAAAAGCACCTTGTCTGTTGCAAACAGATAATCCTTACTGACAATCGCATCGTACACATTTTTTTTGGTAAAAGATTCCACACGGGATGCATACACACTGTCGGAAATATTTCCGGATTTATTCTTCTTTGCAAACACCACAGGCACTTTCATATACTGAGCTGCCGCAAATGCAATGGGAATCCCGGAAGTTTCAATGGTGACGATTTTATTCACACCCTCATTTTCATATAAACGAAAAATTTCCTTTCCCATTTCCAAAAGGAAATCCACATCCAGTTGATGGTTTAAAAAGCAATCCACCTTCAGGATATCGCCGGGCAACACAGTACCCTCTTTGATGATTTTTTCTTCTAACGCAAGAATGGCGAATCACTCCTTTGAGCCAAGTGTATAATTTATTAGATAAATTATATCACATAAGCTTTCAAAAGTCAACAAATTTTGCAGTTGTTTTCCCCGATTTTTCCCACAAAATCAGTGCTCTTTTTTTGGTGATTTTTTCTGCCTTTCATAAAAAAAGACAATATCTCCCCAAGGAAGATATTGTCTTTTGAAAACCGTTTATTTTCGGTTATTTCTTGATTTCTACCAAAAACATCTTGGAAGTTAAGGAAGCATCCAAGGTTACAGGCATTCCCTGAGAGAATAAGCTGTATCCACTGGTCACAAACTGTTTGCCGGTTGCCACATCGGTTAAGATATAATCTTTGGTGCAATCGCAACCTTTTAATCTGAGCTGCCAGGTATCTTCCTCAGTATTGGGCAGGCGGTTAATATTGACATAACCTTTTGTGCCATCGGGAAGCATCGCTTCGGTTACTACCCAACCTCTGCCGGAGAATCCAGCCACCACAGGAGTGTGATGATAGATTTTCACCTTGTTCTGAATCGGTCTGATGTATTCTTTAAAGAGTTTTAAGTATTTCTGAATCATTGCTTCCAGTGCCGGATTGCCTTCTTCTTCATAACGGGCATAACCGGACAACTGAGGAATACCCTGAATGGTCATCTGCAACTGAGATTCTGCATTACCGTAAACAGATGCACTCATAGCAGAACCGTAGATAAACATCAAGCATTCCGGCGGTAAGCACATGGACATACCGTTGAAGGTTTTTGCAATTCTGGGGAATTTATACCAGTCGGAGAACTGGGTTTTGGAGAAACGGGTCATCATACCCAAGTCGGTTCTTCCGCCACCGGATGCACAGTTTTCCAAGTGCAGGTCAGGATATTTTTTATGAATGTTATCAAAAATTCTGTGGATGGCTTCCACATTACGCCAATGGCTGTTTTCCAAATAGTCACCATTTTCGTTGAAGCCGCCTTCCCCGATATAACCGTTGTTATAGTCTAAACGAATCATATCCAGGTCATATTTTTCCACCAAGGAACAAAGCACATCTTCAATATATTTTTCCGCTTCGGGATGAGAAAAGTCAATCACACGTTCGATGCCGTGACCGTAACGCTGGAGCAACCAACCGGGATGTTCTTCACGCGCCAAACTGTCGATACCCCAAGCTTCAGGTTCTACCCAAAGACCAAATTTCAAGCCCAGTTCTTTGGCTCTTTTTACCACGGGATGCAAATCGTTTTCCAGATGGCACATATGCCAATCCCCAACACTTAACCAGAAGTTTTTGTCTGCTCTGCCGTACCAACCTGCGTCTACCACAAAGATTTCCGCACCTAATTTTGCGGCACGTTCCACTTCGATCAGCAGTTTTTCTTCGGTCATTTCGTGTTCCATATAACCCCAATGGTCATAGGAAATCATATCGTAACCACGGCTGGGTCTATGTAACAGATATTTTCTCTGATAGGTATGAAGATTGTAAATAGTATCATCAAAATCGTTGTAACCAAAACCAAAATGGATGCGAGGCGCTTCCACTTCTTCTCCTGCTTCCATCACACGCATGGGTGCCGGTGCTTCGGGAGACAGATTGAATTTTACACGGATATAGGGTTTCAAACCATTGTTATCGGTTGCCGCAAAGTTTCTAAAATCGTTTTTAAAAGCGAATTTCCAGTTTGCGCCCCATTCCATCTGACATACAAAATATCCGCCCAGCAGATCGTTTCTCGCAATGGCAAAGGGGTGACCGTGACCGCTGCGTCCGTTTTCACCGCCAAAGGAAACCCAGGCATTGTAAGGCACATTGTACCAATCAAAATTGCCTTCTGCGCCCCAATGATTATCTTTGAAACAACCTACATAAACCAAAGATTTATCATAGTCACCCAAGGAGTCTTTCACATCGTGTTTCTTTTCCCATAAGGTACCGCAGAGGGGAGAAATTTTGGTGATAGACTGGGGTTTATCGGATAAGTTTTTGATATAAATATGACGGGAGAAGAATCCGTTTTCACCGCAAAGAGTCAGAACTCTTAACTGCAGGCTTAATTTGGGATTTTTTAAGGTCAGTTCTGCACAGGGGCGACCAGATACGTCTTCATAGGTAGTCCAGTTTTCAAATTCCCAACCAAAGGTGGCATCTTTTCCGTCAACTGCTAAATCGAAAGCACACACAGGTGCTTCCATCACACAGTCGTGGTCATGGGGAGGCATACCGGTTGCGCAGTAGTTGATGCTCACTAATCTGCCGTCCCAAAGTTTTTCGTTATAAATGGTAGTACCGGAGCTATAACGAAAATCCATACGTTCTTTGTTGAAAATAAAATGCTTCATTTTCAGTTCTCCATTTCATTTTTAATTTCTATTATATGAGTGCAACTTGGTTGTCAGTTTTATATGATTATTTTTATTTTCTATGTTATGCTGTTTCTTTGTTACGGTATCGGATAATACCGATGATGGCAGACACAATCGCAATCGCTTCATAAATCGCACCACCCCAGGAATATACGATAATATCATAAATCAAAACCATCGGGCAGGTAATCAATACACTGATACGAATTTTCTGAGCACTTTTCATAGATAGACACAAGGTGTTAATCACAAGACCTGCAATCACCAAAACGGCGTGGATTCCATCTCCCGCCAAAACCGATGACCAAGTCCCTAAAATCAGCATCAGAAAGGCAAATAAGATGGGAAATAATCTGGGTTTATAAAAGCTTTTATCTTTATGATAATACACAAGGCTTCTGAACACGCCAACGGTATTCAGCACCGCAGCTGGAATAGCTCCCAACAAAAAATAGTGGGCAGCAAACACACCGCAATCCAAAAGATTCACTACCAGAAGTTGCTTATCCGTTTTCACCTGATATGCAATAAATCCCAATATAATTGTAATAAACCCAAGTATTTGAGCAATGATTTGTATCATATCCATTGTGATTCCTCTTTTTTATGTTGAAACGTCTTCCGTCATTCTTCTGATGTAATAAGACACTATATCAACACTCATTATAACACAAGAAAATAAAAATGACAATATTTGTTACAATATTGTCATTTTTATTTTTCAATTTTCCCTTTCTGATTTCAAATATTTTCTAATCATCATACCTGGTTAAATCAGAAAAACAAAAAAGGCCGATATTTTCCTATAAAATATCGGCCTTTTTAACCAATCAGAAAAATTACAATTTATTACGCTGAATTTTACCGCTTACAGTTTTGGGAAGAGAATCTCTGAATTCCACAATTCTGGGATATTTATACGGAGCGGTCTTTTCTTTAACGTAATTCTGAATTTCTTTTTTCAGCTCGTCGGTGCCTTCAGTGCCTGCAACCAAAACGATGGATGCTTTTACAATCTGACCTCTTACTTCATCGGGAACAGCGGAAACACCACATTCCAACACGTAGGGCAATTCCATAATAACGCTTTCGATTTCAAAGGGCCCGATTCTGTAACCGGAGGATTTGATAACATCGTCCACACGGCCAACATACCAGTAGTAACCGTCTTCATCGCACCAGGCAACGTCACCGGTGTGATAGTAACCGTCGTGCCAAACTTCTTTGGTTTTTTCTTCTGCACCATAGTAACCGGTAAACAGACCGCAGGGTGCTCCGTCTTTTACGTTGATAACGATTTCGCCGGATTCACTGGTTTTTACCTGTTCGCCGTCAGCATTATGCAGTTCCACTTTATAAATCGGAGCAGGTTTACCCATTGCACCGATTTTATGAGGTTTGCCAACCAAATTACCGATAATCATGGTACTTTCAGTCTGACCGAAACCTTCTTTAATCTGAAGTCCTGTTGCTTTCTCAAATTGACGGTACACTTCGGGATTCAACGCTTCCCCTGCAGTGGTCATATGACGAACGGAGGAGAAATCGTATTTGGAAATATCCTGTTTTACCATCATACGAAGCATGGTGGGCGGTGCACAGAAGGTGGTGATATGATGTTTTGCAAACATGGGCAGAATTTCTGCCGCATCAAAACGGTCAAAATCATACACGAAGGTAGCTGCTTCGCAAAGCCACTGACCATACAGTTTTCCCCACATCGCCTTCGCCCAACCGGTATCGGAAATGGTGAAGTGCAAGCCGTCGGGGTCCACATTATGCCAATATTTTGCAGTGTGGAAATGGCCTAAGGGATATTTATAGTTATGAGTTGCAATTTTGGGATAGCCTGAGGTACCGGAGGTAAAATACATGAGCATCGTGTCATTACCGCAGGGAGAATCCTCGGTACGGTTATAATGAGTGCTGAAGCGTTTGTATTCTTCGTCAAAGTTTCTCCAACCGTCTTTTTCGCCACCAACCAACATTTTATGCTGGAGCATCGGACAGGTTTTTGCCGCCATATCCACATAGTTTGCCACTTCGCCGTCTGCAGTACAAACAATTGCGCTAACGCCTGCAGACTGGAAACGATATTCCAGATCGTGTTCGTGGAGCTGATCCACTGCAGGAATCGCAATGGCACCCAGTTTGTTTAAGCCAAGCATTGCAATCCAGAACTGGTAGTGACGTTTTAAAATGAGCATAACTCTGTCACCTTTTTTGATGCCAAGAGATGCAAAATAGTTTGCACACTGGCTGGACATTTTACGCATATCGGTAAAGGTGAAACGACGCTCCGTTTTATCCTTTGCAATATGTAACATACAAAGTTTTTCGGGCTCACGTCTGGAAAGCTCGTCCACCAAGTCAAAGGCAAAGTTAAAGGTGTTTTCATTTTTAAAGGTGATGGAGGTGGGAGTGCCCTGTTCGTCCTCCACAATATCAATATACTTATGATAAATTCTGTCTTTGGTGTCACGATGAATGGAGCCGATAATCTGTTCGGTGGGAACCACTTCTTTGGTGGTTTCTGCCACTTCTGCATCGGCACGAAGCACGATTGCGTAGAATTTACAATCTTTTCCGTTTACCGCAATCATACCGTGAGGAGTATCACTGTTATAATAAATACTGTCACCGGGGCCCAGCACTTCTTTGTGTTCACCAATCTGAACCATTAAGTGACCTTCAATTACAATATCACATTCCTGACCTTCGTGAGTGGTCAGTTCAATTTCTTTATTCTGGGCTTTTTCATCGTAGGTGCTTACTACATACAAAGGCTCTGCAATACGGTTACGGAAAGCGTGTGCCATATTGTAGTACACCATACCGTGTGCCTTTGCAATTTCCTGACCGCCACCTGCACGGGTTACGGTGTAGGAACGAAGATTGGGGCTGGCACCCTCGATAATATCGGTCACGTTAACACGCAGAGCATCTGCGCAACGGTAAATAAAAGCAAAGTTTAAGTCTGCTTCCCCGTTTTCGCACTTTACGTATTCTTCCGGAGAAATGCCTGTTTTTTGAGCCATTTCCTCGGTAGTGTAACCTTCGATTTCACGAAGCTCACGGATACGCTGTGCCATTTCTTTAATTTTTAAGCTAATGTCCATTGAGTTTGCCATAATAGAAATTTCCTCCTGTTGTTCGAGGCAAAAAAAATCTCGCCTCAAAGTATCGGTAAAATTCTTTGAGACGAGTGTAATTTCAAAATATTCACCCGCGGTACCACTCAAATTGCAATGATCACTCATTGCCACTTTAAGGTCTAACAACCTCTGATGCATTCACGCAGCAATCACGGAGAGGTTCTACTCATTTTTTGGAAAAACTTTCTTCCTCCCGGCTCAGAAGCTACAAACAATCCCTGTCCCCCATGGCTCGCACCAACCGCCACTTCTCTCCCGGGTTCTCTTGGAATCGCCCTCTTCGTCATAGCCTTTCATTAGAACATAGTATAGCATAGGTTTCAATCTTTGTCAAGATTTTTTTGATTTTTGCATCAAAAATAACCTCTTTTTTCTCAACAGATATTCATATCACACTTTCCGGATACCATAGCCTTCGTAGAATTTTCCGTTTTCCTTCACATTTTGTATAATCCATCGGGATAAGGAGGAGTTTGCAGGACGGTCCACGATATTTTCTCTGGTGGAACCGTTGCCGAAAATATGGCGGATAATTTCGTCAGATTCTTCCGAATGCACAATTTCAAAGAAATCAAAGAATTTCACAATATTGGAATTTTCGGAAAGCACAGATTTCAACTGCTCATCAAACATCCAGGTGTGACATAAGAAGCAATCAAATTTTTGTTCGGGAAAATGCTTCGGGAAAAATTCCATTGCCATATCAAAAGATGCCTGACAAGCTTCGGGAGTCATACCGCTACCCTCTGGAATATGCACGGAAATATAGGTGTCACCGTTTTTAATGTGGGTGCCCGGAATATCTCTCCAGGCAGCGGCAATTTCAAATTCCAGTCTGCCCAAACGAAATAATTTGCCCGAATAATAAGTCGCTAACCACAGCACTTCAAAGGCAATCCCGAACACTCCGCCGGACTGTTTGTAATAATCTTCTGCCCAGAGAATCAAATCACGCATGGTATCCAAAAAGATTTCTTCCGAAATTCCGCGGTTATAGAACCACTGTTCCAATTCTTCGCACAAATACAGAAGCATTATCATATTTAATTCCACATCACCGTGCTGATCCAGCAGTTCATTGTAACGGGATAACACACAGTTATCGGGAATTTCTTTCCTTTGCAACACATCTTCAAACAGCTCATCAAAATGAGCGGGAAATTCCAGTTTTTCATACCATTTTCTTACGATTTGCTTTTTGTTGTCCATGTTGTTTCTCCTTTGTTGTAACTGTATTGATCAAACTAAAATAATAGTACTGATTTTATTAATGCCTATTGTAGCACATGAAAACAAAAATGACAATACCTGCCATGCAAATATTGTCATTTTTTTGTTATTCTGTTATAACACCGGCGCCCTGTTTTGCCAAAATGTCGGCACGTTCATTATAGAGCACACCGGTGTGTGCGTCCACCTTTTGAAAAGACAGCTTAATTCTGGATTGAATCATCCAGGCAAATTCACGATAGGCGGAAGTGGCATCCAGGTTGGTTTTCCATTCCCCTTTTGCCCACTTGGCGATACCTTCATAATCGTGAAAAATTTTCACTTCCGAAAAGCCGTGATTCACCGCATACTGCATGGCAAGCATAGCACCTTTTAATTCCCCTGCCACATTGCGCATGGTGGCAACTTCTTCTTTTTTGTCACCGCCCTGCTGTTCTTCGGTGTGACCATCGGGAAAAATCAGCACTACGCCGTATCCGTAAAAACCGCTTTCAATATTATAGCTTCCGTCCACATAAGCATACAGTGTACCTTCGGGAGGCAACTCCTCCCGGAGGGCTGCAGGTGCAACACCTGTGAGATAAAACTCTGCTTCCGCTCTGGTGGGGAAACTTTTGTATTCCGCACCGGGAAACCCCTTGATAAGCGGTTCACATTCTGCCCAGGATTCGTAAATTCCTGAAATTTTGCCAATCTTTACGGCATAGAATTTTTTCTTAGTTGTTGCCATCTTGTGCCTCTTCGGATTCGTCTGCAGCAGGTACTTCAATTCCGTTCATTTTGTTATATAATGCCAGGAATTCGTCACCTTCCACTTTTTCTTTTTCCAACAGTAAATCGGATAACGCATGGAGCAATTCCATATTGTCGGACAATAAGGTCTGACAACGATTGTAACAACTGTCAATCACTGCTTTGATTTCTTCGTCAATCAATGCGGCAACCTGCTCGGAATAGTTTCTGGTCTGACCAAAATCCTTACCGATAAACACTTCGTCCTGTTCGCTGCCAAAGCAGATCGGACCTAATTTTTCGCTCATACCATACTTGGTAATCATTTCACGGGCAATTTTGGTTGCACGCTGAATATCGTTGGATGCACCGGTGGAGATATCGTCCAGTACCAGTTTTTCTGCCACACGACCACCTAATAACACAACGATTTCTTCCATCATACCCACTTTAGAAGCATACATTTTATCTTCACTGGGCAGCGACAGAGTATATCCGCCTGCACGACCTCTGGGGATAATGGATATCTGATGCACAGGATCCTGATTGGGCAGAAGTTTGGTTACAATTGCGTGACCTGCTTCGTGATATGCGGTGAGTTTTTTCTCTTTTTCACTTGCTTTTTTTGATTTTTTTTCAGGTCCTGCGATGACTTTAATCATTGCTTCGGACACATCCTGCATATTGATCTGCATCTTCTGCTGACGAGCTGCAAGCAGTGCACTTTCATTGAGCAGGTTTTCCAAGTCTGCACCGGTGAACCCTGCAGTGGTTTTTGCGATGACAGATAAGTCCACATCAGGTGCCAACGGTTTCTTTCTTGCATGCACTCTCAAGATTTCCTCTCTGCCCTTGACATCGGGATAGTTCACCACCAGCTGACGGTCAAATCTGCCGGGACGCAAGAGTGCCGGGTCTAAAATGTCGGGACGGTTGGTTGCAGCGATAATGATGATGTTCTGATTTTCAGTGAAACCATCCATTTCAACCAATAACTGGTTTAAGGTCTGTTCACGTTCATCGTGTCCGCCGCCCAAACCTGCACCTCTGTGACGGCCAACGGCGTCAATTTCATCAATAAAGATGATACAGGGAGCTGCTTTTTTCGCATTTTCAAATAAGTCTCTGACACGGGATGCACCCACACCAACAAACATTTCCACAAAGTCGGAACCACTGATAGAGAAGAAGGGCACTCCCGCTTCCCCTGCACAGGCTTTCGCCAATAAGGTTTTACCGGTACCCGGAGGTCCAACTAAGAGTAATCCTTTGGGGATTCTTGCACCGATTGCATGATATCTCTGGGGATTTTTCAAGAAATCCACCAC
>JAZOQZ010000044.1:0-4599 GCA_045656345.1 Clostridia bacterium | reverse complement strand
GACATGGCTACGATCCGACTTACGGCTGATTTTCTTCTCTTTGTTACGAATCAATTCGGGTATTTTTTTAAGAGGAACCTGCTCGGAATAATAAATCAGATAACCGTTTACAAATGCCATTACAAGAGGCACTATCAGGCTGATGACAACTCCGTGAAACCATTTGTATGAAACATAATACTCAATTCCACCAAGTAATGCAGAAATACCTATGATTGCGGATACCACAATGGCAAAAGTTGAAAGTAAAATCCACAACAGTTTTTTTCTGCCCGCAATCTTTTTATCCAGATAAAACATGACGGCACTGGTTAAGGAAGATGCTATAATCATAATACCAACTGCGAAGAAATTGGTTATGTAAGAGGAAAATGCATATGCCAAAATGGCTATCACAATCATCAAGCCGAAGTAACCCTCTGTGAAATATGCAGGCACTTTTTTCAAAACAAAGAGCAGATACAAATACAAGAGACTCAGAAGCAGAATTCCACCTGCCATCGCCATGGTTTCTTCTCCGTAAAGATACGGGATTTCCGAACGATGATCCGAGATTTCATAGCCACGCATATTTGTGGTAAAATCAGAAATGGCACGCAGGGTCAATTCCGCGTTTTCTTCTGCACTCACATTCGGATTCTTTGCAATATCTGCGTGAATAAACACTGTGTTTCTCTCAATGGCAGAGTTAAACCACTGATGATAACGGTACCGATACAGAGTGGTATCATAGGATATGATTTTATCCATATAAAAACTACGGACGGTATTAAATTTCATCACAGAAAAAAAGTCTTGGGAAAGATAAGATTGTTCATTGCCAATCTGATTTTCATTTTCCAAAAATACCAGTGTTAAATCCAGATTGCGAAGAACGGTTGTCATTTCTTCCGGCATGGGAATCCGATTATCGTAAGGATTATCTTTTAAGAGCAGGAAGGAAACTCCGTTGCCTATCACAAATTCCTTAAAATATTGAGGATAAGAAGTATTTTCAAACGTGTAAGACGGATATACAATCGCCGCTTTCATCCCCATATCTGTGATAAACTGAAGTTCAGAATTATCATAACCAACAATCAGGTCATTTTCCGAAGTGAGATTCTGAAACGCAAACACTTTTGTGGTTCCGTCTTCCAAAACAGCGTGGGTGTAATCGGTATAACGGTAAGACAGTTGCTGTTCCATAAAACTCTGCAGTTGAGGATCTGTTACCACCGCCACCAAATTCTCAGGCTTCATTGGATAACGCCCTAAAGCGTCCCGAATCTGTTGGGAAATCACATCCTGATTGATGGATAACGAGGAATAGGAAATTAAATTCAGTCTACCTGATTCCTGAAGTCCTTTTAAGGTCAAAGGATGCACCGTCACCACATAAGAACCCGAATCCTTTAAACGATTACAATACTCCTGAGTATTCAGACCGTGAGCTTTCAAATCGTTCATATCGGTTGCCACAAATGCATAGCGACTTTTATTTTCATAGTCGATTCGGCCAAAAAAGCCTGTCAGCAAAATCAAAGTGGCAAGCATAATCATCAGACTGGATATCAAAAGTCGTTCTTTTTTCATAAGTTCATCTCCCCTCTTTGGGATTTCAATATAACGAAAAACCTAAAAATAGCAGAGAGCGATATCTCCGCTATTTTTGGGTTTATGTTGCTATTCTGTAACGACGCCTTTTTTCAGAATAATATTAGCATATAAAGCACTTTCGCCACTCATAATCACAGCGTAAGCTTTTTCTGCTCTTTCATAAAAAGCATAACGTTCCACAAATTCGATGGGTGCATCGGTATATTTTCCAACGATTTCTTTGTAGGTATCCCAGATAGGAGTTTCTACGGTGTCACCGGGAACTTTTTCCATCAGATATACAGGTGCTGCATAGGTATCTAAAGGGAAAAGTTTTAAAATTGCTTCTAAAATTTCAGGCACATCGTGACCATCTAAACGAACCAGTTTATCACCGATTCTTGCTCCCGGAAAATTGCCGTCACCAATTACGATTTCGTCACCGTGACCCATTTCCATTAAAATCTTCAGAAGTTCAGGGGATAAAATTTTCGGAATTCCTTTTAACATAACTTTTTCTCTACTCCTTTTTTATAAAATCACAAGCAAAATTTTCAACAAATACAGTATAACACAACTTTCTCTGTTCGTCAACTGATTCTTGCTATTTTAAAAGGATTCCCAAAACAAGGCCAAAAAGATACCATATCCACAAATTTCTGCGAGAAAAATTATCCTTATTTTCCAATGATAAATGAACAATTTGAACGGATAATATTATTCCTGCACACACTCCCAAAAACAAGCCGTTTGCAAGGTATGAGTGAAAAGGAAATGGAAAAATATGTTGAAAAATTAAAATAACTGTGCATAATACAATCCACATAAAGCGATGATTTCCGAAAATTCTTCTGAAACAGGTAAACAGAGATGTTCCAATCAAAGTTCCAAAAAAAGACGTAAGTATGCCCGAAATCGCTATAGCTAGCGGCACAATGCGAAAAGTAATTACCCCCATCAGAAGCCCAAGCATCCATTCTCTTAATATTTCAAACATTGGATTAAAACATTTGTGATAGCATTTTACCAAACCAATCATCTCCCTTTTACATCTATAATCTATGGTATGCTTGTTCTTTGAAAGATAAAACAAAAAAGTAAGTCAGAAAATTTTCTGACTTACTTTTTCTATAACTTATATAATGGTGCAATCCCAAATGTCAATACCGCTATCACCAAAAACAGATTTCAATCTATCTCTGAGCTGTTCACGGGTAACACCTTCTTTTAAAATTACCTGCAGAAAACCACCACCACCTGCTCCGCAAACCATTTTCGCATCCACGAAATCGTCAACGGACAGAAAAATCTGGTCGATTAAAATATTAGTGATACCACTATCAATTTGTCGTGACAGTTCTAAATGCTCATTCATCAGGCAAGCAAAACCGTCAATATCACCAAGTGTCAGCATATCCTTCATTTTGTGGGCTACTTTCTGAATCTCGGACAATGCATAAATCACATCCGGATTGTTGCCGATGTATCTGCCCACCACTTCTCTTAAAAGATTGCGGGCAAGTCGGCGCTGACCTGTGTAAATCAGGGCAAATCTGCGGTTAAGTTTTTCCAGAATTTCAGGTTTTAACGGCACATACTCCACTTGAATTTCCTGAAGTAATCCCGGCTTAGTGGTGATAAATTTCAATCCGTCAGTCACACCACCAACCTGATCCTGCCAGCCACCTCCCGTGGACATAATCTGTTCCACACAAAGCACACTCTGATAAAGCTTGGCATCGGTATAAGAAATTCCGAAAAATTCAAAAATTGCTTTCACACAAGCTGCCGACAAAATGGAACTGGTGCCAAGTCCGCTTCCCTTGGGAACACCTGTTACCTCCGAATTCATCACAAAGCCGCCGCCTGCACGTTTTAAAAGCTCAGTCAGATTTCCGCCCTCTTTAGGCAAAATCCCGCAGGCAATCAGCGCAGCCTTTTGTAAAGCAAAGGGATCGTAGGGATTTCCGGTTTCCAACAGAGGCTCCATCGTGTCAAATTCACCGTAAACATCCATATCACGGCTTTCCAGCACAATTTTATATTCGGGAATCCGTTTCAGAGTTACTTCAACCGGCTTTTCGCCATTTAATAAAATTGCCGCATTCAACACGGTGCCTCCCTGCTCAATGCAGTATGGCGGAGTATCACTCCAGCCGCCACCAAAATTCACTCTTAACGGCAAAGAAATACTGTGACTGTCTGTTTGGATTTTCGCATCCTCGTGGTAAGTCATAATATTCATACCGTTTTCCAAAACGGTATCACGGATACAGCCGAAGCATTTTAAAAGATAGTTATCTCCGTAGGTTTCTCCCAAAATTTTTCCAATGTAATAGTATAATCGGATTCTTTTGGAAAAATCTGCATCTGCAAGTGTTTCTTTCAGCCATTCTTCCTGAATTTTTGAAAGTGCACTTAGCTGATAGGTTTTGCACACGTCTTCTGCACCCACACCGTCTTTGATGGATTTTAAAATATCTTCCATCACCATCAGGTCTTTCATACGCTTGCTCCAGGCAATCATCGCCTCGGGCTCTGCATCAAAGAAGCCTGAAGATAAACTTTTTCGCTGTGTATCTTTCCAACGGGATAAATCCCCCAAACCGTGACACAAATCATATAAATTCAACGCCTGTGTCACCGCTTCTTCGATGGTTTCACAAACGGGATAGAGTTTTGCATTCCAAAGGGTATGGTCTGCGCCGTCCCACAAATCTTCAGGGGAAAGATTGTGCTTTTGCATAAATTGAGATAGCAAAATACCGCAGAAAGTGCAATCCTCCGAAAGAGATAATTTCGGATTATCCGAAACACCGTAAATCCGCGCCACAAAGTTACAGTCACGCTGTTTTAAGCCGTGCAGCACCACATTGGAAGGAATATTCCCCTCTTTGATTTCTATGTGAGAAAGCAACACATTATCCCCAATGGTAACACCGCTATGAACACGGCTCACTTCAAAATAACAGTTTTTTCCCACAGTTGCGCCATCCGACACAATACTTGTGTAACCTGCCG
>JAZOQZ010000043.1:0-2031 GCA_045656345.1 Clostridia bacterium | reverse complement strand
TGTAACTCCATCACCCGTGAGGAGCGAAAAAAACTTTTGGACTTATTTAAGAATTTCACCCTGCATATTAAAGGAAAACGACCCATTGAAGAGGCAATCATCACCTCAGGCGGTGTGGATGTTCGGGAAATCAATCCCTCCACAATGGAATCCAAACTGGTAAAAGGACTGTATTTCTGCGGAGAACTGATTGATACCGATGCCTACACCGGTGGCTTTAATCTGCAGATTGCATATTCCACCGGCTATCTCGCCGGAACAAACGTGTAAGAAAGGAGTTTCTTCTATGAAACCCTATGTTGTGGCAATTGACGGACCTGCAGGTGCAGGAAAGTCCACTCTGGCAAAACGCCTTGCCAAGGAACTGAATATTGCCTATATCGATACCGGTGCGATGTACCGTGCCTGTGCACTGTATGCCATTGAATCCGGGATCAATCCCAAAGTGGATTCCCCTCAGCTGAGAAGCTTATTGGAAACTGCTGAAATCGATTTTCGCACCGTGAAAGGTGAGCAAAAAATCTTTTTAAACGATATTGACGTGTCCCGTGAAATCAGAGAACCTCACATCTCCACAGGTGCATCGGATATTTCCGCCCTTCCCTTTGTGAGAGATATGCTGGTCACGATGCAAAGAAATCTTGCCAAAGGCAAATCCGTGCTGATGGACGGACGTGATATTGGAACCAACGTGTTTCCCAATGCCCAGGTGAAAGTATTTCTGACGGCAGACGTGAAAGAACGCGCAAACCGTCGGTTTCTGGAACTGCAGGAAAAGGGTGACGACTCCACCTATGAAAAGGTGTTGGAAGATATGATTGCCCGGGACGAACAAGACAAAAACCGTGCATATGCCCCCCTTCGTCAGGCAGAGGACGCCTATTTGCTGGACACCACAGAAATGGATCTGGAACAGTCTTTTTCTGCGTTGTGTCGGTATGCCCAAGAAAAACTCCAAAATCTTATTTGAGGTGACTTATGTTATACCAAATCGGACGTGCATTGGTGCGTTTTGTGTACTTGTTTATCTTCCGTGTGAAAGCAAAAGGAACAGAAAACATCCCCCAGGAAGGTGGCATCATTTTCTGCAGTAACCATCGCAGCAATCACGATGCTCCCCTGATTTATATCGCACAAAACCGCAAACTGACCTTTATGGCAAAGGATTCCCTCTTCCGCTTCAAACCTTTTGGCTGGCTCTTAAAAAAATTGGGAGCATTCCCCATCAAACGTGGTGCCGGTGATATCGGCGCCGTGAAAAAAGCCATCGAAATCGTGGAAGCAAAGGGAGCTTTGGTAATGTTCCCGGAAGGAACCCGCAACCGTACTGACGAAACTGTGCTGGAATTTAAAAACGGTGCTGCACTGATTGCCAAAAAAGGAAATGCACTGATGGTCCCCGTGGCGATCGCAGGAAGTTACCGCTGGTTTGCCAAGAAAACAGTTTCCTTCGGCACACCCATCAATCTTCGTGATTATGGTGAAAAACCCGATATGAAACAGGCAATCGAAGACCTTCAGAACGCAGTTGCCAAAATGCTTACACAGGAAGGAACAAACGCAGGACAATAATCCTGCTACCCGAAGACATGGAAATTAAACTTGCAAAATCCGCAGGATTCTGCTTCGGTGTGAAGCGTGCCTGCGATACTGTATATGAAGCATTACAAGAGCAAAAAGATCTGTATCTTTTAGGAGAGCTCATCCACAACAGCCGTGTCATGACGGATATTTCCCAAAAGGGTGGCAAAACCGTGGAGGATATTTCCCGGGTGCCAAAGGATGCCACGGTAATCATCCGTGCTCACGGTGTCCCCCCCACTGTTACAGAGCAGTTGGAGGCAGAAGGAATCTCCTATATCGACCTCACCTGCCCCTTTGTGAAGAAAATTCATAACATTGTGGCAGAAGAATTCCAAAAAGGGCAGAAAATCATTATCTACGGCAAGAAAGAGCATCCTGAGGTAACCGGTATTTCCGGATACTGCAAAAACGCTCTCATTGCAATGGATTACGAAGAAATCAAGGATG
>JAZOQZ010000042.1:0-3106 GCA_045656345.1 Clostridia bacterium | reverse complement strand
CGCAATATATTCAAAAAGAACCTACCCCTTCGGAGTAGGTTCTTGACTATTATTCTGATTTCATCGTTGGGAACAACAATACATCTCTGATTGCCGCACTATCTGTAAGCAACATACACATACGGTCAATACCGAAGCCGATACCTCCTGTCGGTGGCATACCGATTTCCAATGCGTTAAGGAAATCTTCATCGGTTGTGTTTGCTTCTTCATCACCTTGTGCAAGCAATGCTTCCTGCGCTTTGAAACGTTCTCTCTGGTCGATGGGGTCGTTTAACTCGGAGTACGCATTTGCCATTTCCCAACCATTCATAAAGAATTCGAAACGTTCCACATAATCGGGATTTTCGGGTTTCTTTTTGGTTAAGGGAGAGATTTCCACGGGGTGATCCATTACAAAGGTGGGTTGAATTAAGTGATCTTCTACAAATTCTTCAAAGAACAGATTTAAGATGTCACCTTTCTTATGGTGTTTTTCAAATTCCACGTGGTGTTCTTTTGCCACTGCCTGAGCTTCTTCCTGGGTTTTGATTTCGTTGAAATCTACACCGGAATATTTTTTCACCGCATCTAACATGGTGATTCTCTCAAAAGGTTTACCCAAATCCATTTCGATGCCGTTATACACGATTTTGGTGGTGCCTAACACTTCCTGTGCCACGTGACGATACAGGTTTTCGGTTAAGTCCATCATACCGTGATAATCGGTGTATGCCTGATATAATTCCATTAAGGTGAATTCGGGGTTGTGACGGGTGTCAACACCTTCGTTACGGAATACTCTTCCGATTTCATACACACGTTCTAAACCGCCAACAATCAGACGTTTTAAGTATAATTCCAAAGAAATTCTCAGTTTGAATTCTTCACCCAGTGCATTGGAATGAGTTAAGAAGGGACGTGCTGCAGCACCGCCCGCATTGGAAACCAGCATAGGAGTTTCCACTTCCAAGAATCCCTGACCGTCTAAGTATTTACGGATGGTGGAAATGATTTTGGAACGTTTGATAAAGGTATCTTTCACGTCACGGTTCATAATCAGGTCGGTATAACGCTGACGGTATCTTAAGTCGGTGTTGGTCATACCATGGAATTTTTCGGGAAGGGGCTGTAAAGACTTGGAGAGCAGGGTGATCTTTTCTGCTCTTACGGAGATTTCCCCGGTCTGAGTGGTGAATACCACACCAACAGCACCGATGATATCACCGGTATCCAGTTTTTTAAAGTGATTGTATTCGTCTTCGCCCAGCACATCTTTTTTTACGAACAGCTGAATCTGTCCGTCAATATCAGCAATATGAAGGAAGCCAACTTTTCCCATACCGCGTTTGGACATAATTCTGCCCGCAACGGTTACGGTCTGACCATCTAAGGGAGAAATTTTTGCAGTAATCTGCTGTTCTTCTTCTCTCACGGTGATGGTTCTTTCCTCGGTGGTATAGCCTTCGGTAATCTGGCGGGAAGTATGAGTGCGGTCAAACTTGGTGATTTGGAAAGGGTCTCTGCCCTCTGCCTGAAGTTCGGAAAGCTTGTCTCTTCTTACCTGCAACAGCTGTGATAATTCTTTTTCTTCCATCGTGATTCTTCCTTTCTCTTTGGAATCGTTAGAAAAAATGAGGTGCAAGCGGTTTCTTTTTCAGGAAACTGCTTGCACGGCTCAGAGTGTGTTATTTGGTAATGTCTAAAATTTTATATTTGGTGGTGAAACCGGTGGGAGTGGTGATGGTAACGGTTTTGCCTTTTTTCTTACCTAATAATCCTGCACCCACGGGGGATTCGTTGGAGATTTTGTCGTTGAAGGGGTCTGCTTCATTGGAGCCAACAATCTGCAGAACCAGTTCTTCTTTTTCTTCCACGTCCAATACTTTTACTTTAGAACCGATGGTAACGGTGTCGGTAGAAATTTCGTCATCTTCCACCACGGTTACGTTTTTGAGCATATGCTCGATTTTTGCAATTCTTTCTTCCAGTTCAGCCTGTTCTTTTTTTGCAGCATCATATTCTGCATTTTCGGATAAGTCACCAAAAGAACGTGCTTCCTTGATTTTTTCTGCTACTTCGATACGCTTGGTGTCTTTCAGATATGCCAGCTCAGTTTCATATTTTTTTAACCCTTCGCTGGTCAGAATCGTTGCTTTTTCCATTCGATATCATCCTCTACTTTGAAATTTGTTTCGGTGGTTTTTGCGAGAAGCCTTCCCGAAATCATAAAAAGGCAAAATAACATAGCACATACTATTATATACATTTTTTTTGATTTGTCAACTTATTTTTTTATTTTTTTGTGTATTTTTTAACAATATTTCCAGATGAGATTGGTAATTTTATCATTTTGGGAAAGTAAATGAGAGGGGTTAAGCCGTAAATGAGGGTGTCTTGCCAAAAAAGCCGATACTGCTGTGTTGGTCACGGCAGCAAGGGTGGGTAAGGTGCAGTTTGCAGGTTGGTCGGACAGGTTCATCAGAGAACCCTGACATAATTTTTTCAGGTCAAATTCTCCCGAAAGCAAAATCACAAGGTCCACCTGTTCCAGTTGGCTGACAGTTCTTTGATTGACGGTTAGTCCCAGTTGCCAAATGGCCTTTTCGGAAATGCTGTCAAAAAAGAGATTGTCGTCGGTTACAACACTCACTGTTTGGGAAAAAGGACTCACCGTTTCTAAGAGAGGCCAGAGACGGTGGTCTTTTTCCTTGCACAACAGTGCAATTTTCTGAAGGGTTCCCCGATGAGCCAGCGAGAGAATTTCCTGGAATCTTTTCAAAAACAGGGGAGCAAGGGAGGGCTCTTTTAAATTGAATTCCTCTGAAAAAATCAGGGAGGAATGCTTTTTACCAAGTTGTTTTAAAATGCTCGGAAAGAGAAGTTTCCAGGCGGGGTGAAGGGTATAAACCGTTACGTTTTCCGCTCCGATACAATCGTTGATTTCGTGATAGGGGCGCAGAAAAGAAAAGAAACTGTTTTGTTTTTCAGAAACTGTGGTTACAATACCAAGCAATGCAGAAACTCCTTTCCTTTTGGTGTTTTGAACGGATATTTTTCGATAGATTGCATCCGTTTTTCTGTGGTTTTACTCTATGCAAAAAACACGAAAATATGCTCAAATCAC
>JAZOQZ010000041.1:0-1893 GCA_045656345.1 Clostridia bacterium | reverse complement strand
AGTTTTTCAAATTTTTTTGATTTTTTTATTTTTTTTGGTTTTTTTCAAAGATTTGATTCGTTTTTTCCGCCGCAAAACGAACCTCTTCTTCAGTGTTGGTGTGTGAAAAAGAAACACGAATTGCAGTGTCCTGCATTGCTTTTGGCACCGAAAATGCCGCCAGCACACGGTTGTTGCCGCCTTTTTTTTCAGAGCAGGCAGAACCTGAAGACACATAGATTCCTTCGCTTTCCAGCATATGAAGCACAATTTCAGAACGAAGATTCATTGAAATATTCACAATTGTTCCCAGACTGTTCTTGCTGTTCACAGGAATTTTCGGATTCAAACATTCTAAAAACAGATTGGAAAGCTTTTTCATTTGCTCTATGGGGCGTTCCTTGGAAAACACCTTTACCGCTTCGGAAAATGCAGCAATATTTGCAACATTCTCGGTGCCGGAGAACAACCCTTCTTCCTGACCGCCACCAACATAAAGAGATTCCAGCAAAACTCCTTTTTTCACATACAGAGCACCGATTCCTTTGGGGGCACCGATTTTATGACCGGAAAAGCTCATCAGATCCGCACCGAATTCACGAACGTGAATATCCAGTTTTCCATATGCTTGGATACAGTCGGAATGCAGCACGGCAGAAGGTGATTTCTCCTTCATCATCTGTTTGATGCGTTTGATATCGAAAACGGTTCCCGTTTCGTTATTCACAGCCATCACACTGACTAGGGCAACCTTGTCATCCAACTGTGTTTGTAAAAAACTCCAGTCCACTTCCCCATCCGCAACGGGAATCCATTCCACCTGATAACCGTCTTTTTCCAACTGTTTTCCAATGTTGTAAACCGAGGCGTGTTCCACGGAAGAAATGAGCACCTTATTGCCTTTGTGCTTATTTCTGCGAAGGTACCCGAAAATTGCAGTATTGTTTGCTAAAGTGCCTGAAGGAGCAAAGAAAATTTCTCCTTCCTTCGCACCAATGGATGCGGCAACCGTTTTTCTGGCTTCTTTGATGATATCTTCCGCTTCCATCCCCATACGGTGCAAGGAAGAGGGATTTCCGAACCCATTGGTCAAAACATCCGTCACACGGGCAACCACACATCCGTAAGGACGGGTTGTTGCGGCGTTATCCAAATAAATCATACCTACATCTCCAAATGCTAAATTTTAAGTTTCTCTATGATACCAACATAGCAATATCGTACCCAGAAGCATTGTTGCTCCCAACAGCAAAAAGTCTGAACCTTCTAAGATTCCCAAGGGCAACAGATTGGGCAGAAACAGCACCACAAAGAAAAATACCAGCATAGTGCCCACCACTGTCATTTTCCAAACTGTTACAGGCAGACTTGTCTGCACCAGATGAAAAAAGGCAAAATATGCGGTCACATAAAACGATAACGTGTCTTTATCGGTTAATATTCCAAGATATTCTAAAATGCCAAACAATCCCACAAACAGTCCGATCAACACGGCAGTGGGAACGGTAGCTCGCATCACAGAACCGAAGAAATCGTCACCCACAGGCTTGTCGTTGGGTTCCATCGCTAAGAAGAATGATGGAATACCGATGGTTAAAGAACCAATCACAGTCATACTGATGGGCGCAAACGGATAGGGCGTTCCCAACAGAATAAAAACGAAAGACAAAATAAGCGAGAATCCTGTTTTCAATAAATACAAACTTGCTACCCGCTCAATATTGTTCACAATTCTTCTGCCCTCTTTTAAAATAAGAGGCACAGGTGCAAAGTCTGATTCACTTAACACCACCTGAGCAACCGCTTTCGCTGCCTGAGCACCATTTGCCATAGCAATGGCAAGATCTGCTTCCTTCAATGCAGGCACGTCATTCACGCCGTCTCCGCTCATAGCAACAATCTCACCGTTTTTCT
>JAZOQZ010000040.1:0-39796 GCA_045656345.1 Clostridia bacterium | reverse complement strand
TAAAGGGGTGGTTGGAAAAGAGAAGAACGAGCAGATTACACATAAAGAATAAACATAAAGGGGGAATGACAGACAATGACATCTTTAGAAAAGGATTTACAATGTCGAAATGTTTTAAGAGTTGAGCCTGTTGCCGCTTATATAAGGGTGAGCAGACAAGAGCAAAAGCTGCACGGCCTGTCTTTGGAAGCACAGGAGCAATTACTGATTGCTTATGCAGAAAAGCACAATTTAAAAATTGTAGAATGGTATCGGGACGAAGGTATATCCGGGAAAAAGGAAATAAAAAAACGCCCAGCCTTGCAACGAATGATACACGATGCGCAGAAGGGGCGATTTGAGAGAATCATTTTTATAAAATTAGATCGCTATTTCCGAAGCGTAGCAGAATTTCACGAATGCCAAAAACTGCTTGATGAAGCGAAAGTAACTTGGACGGCAACCGAGGAAAAATACGATATGACAACCGCAAACGGCAGAGCTTTCGTTAATATGAAATTGACTATTGCCGAGCTTGAGGCAGATACCGCCGGGGAAAGGGTTAAAATCGTAAACGAGTATAAAATTAAATCGGGTATGCCGTTGTTTGGAAATCAATCTATGCCGTTTTGTTATGGTGTAGAAAGTCCACCGAATGGAGAACGCCATAAATATATTGTGAAGCGTGATAAAGAGATTATGGAAGATTTAATCGCTCATATTATGGTAAACCACTCTATCAGAGGCGCATTAACTTATATCAACCGAAAGTACAACAGACAATTTCGGTACAATGCGATTGTGAATGTGCTGAAAAATGAAATGATATACGGATCATACAAGGGAAACCCAAACTATTGCACTCCGTATATGACGAAAGAAATGTTTGATAAGCTCCAAAAGATTATAAAGCGGAATCCTCGTACAACAGGAAATGAACACGCCTATATCTTTACGGGATTGATAAAATGTCCCATTTGCGAAGGCAGATTATACGGCACAATGAACACAAATAAGCGAGGGGAAAAAGTAAACCGATATTACAATTATCGCTGTAACAATTACCGCAAAGAGCGTAGATGCACATATTCCGGCGCAATCTTTGAGAACCGCTTTGAAAGAATGATGCTGGAACAAGTCGGTATTTTTCTAGAAAAAAAGAGATTGAAAAGCATTGAAGTTTATTCAAACGGCGAAAAAATAAGCAAGTATAATCTTCCCGAATTACAATCCGAGCTTGACCGATTGAATTACTCTTGGCAAAAAGGAAGAATAAAAACCGTTGAAGAATATGATCGCCGTTACGATGAATTGATGCACAAAATCGAAGCCGCAAACGAAGAACACGCCGAAGCAGAACAAGAGCCGGACTATGAAAAAATCAAAGAAATTCTTTCCGGCGATTGGAAAGATATTTACCACGCTTTGGACGGAGAACACAAACGGGCTTTTTGGCGCTCATTCGTGGAAGAAATTGAAGTTATTTGGAACAAAGATGTTAAAGAGATAATTGACATCAAATTTTTTTGACTATGGTTTGTATTTAATATCAGTACCATTCGCTTCCGAAAATAAATACAACAATAAAAAGGAGAGCTAATTTATGAAAACGGCAGAAGAAATCATTGCATACCTTGAGGCCGAGCTTAACGAAGCCATTGAATTGCACGATGAGGCAAAAGAAAAAAAGGATATGGCACAAGCACACGCCACATTGTTAAAGGCATATACAATCAGCGAGCTTCTTGACGAAATCAAGGCATAAAAAAAGAGGGATAGACCGAAAAAGTCTATCCCTTTATTTTTGAATATTTTGCCCTTATTTTGCGCTTTAAATTTACCCTATAAATGATATAGGTATATATATTAAAGCCCTGCGCCGTTTAAATGGTGAGCGAGATTTTGGTATATCCTTCTGCTTTCAGTTTTGACACATCAAGAACATACTCTTTTACAGCCGGAGCAGGAGCAACGGGAGCAACATAAGCAATGCCGAGAGTTTTCAAAATGCCCTTTGCGATTGCAACGCCCATAGTCTTGCGCTCTGCTTCGGTGTCGATAATCTGCATATCTTTTGCATTGTCAACGAAAGCACATTCAACGATAACAGCGGGCGCAGCAGTTTCACGGATAAAGCCGTAATAATCTCTGCCGTCAGAACCTTGGCGAGTTTTTGCGCCACGGCTATTCTGCCCGATTTTCACAATTTCAGCGAGAACATTATCGGCAAGCGTTTTGGAAGTGCCGCCTTTGTAGTGATAGAATGCTTCCACCCCATCGCCGCCGCCAGCGTTATTGTGAATGTCAATAGCCAAATCGGGATTATAAGCATTGCATTCCTTGATTTCCTCGTTAAGAGTATCGTTTTCGTCTTTGGTACGGCTCATAAGAACAGATACGCCGTGTCTTGCAAGTTCGCTTTGGCAAGCAAGCGCAATGGAAAGGTTCAAATCCTTTTCTTTATATCCGTTTGCTACTGCGCCGGGATCAGAGCCGCCGTGTCCTACACCCAAAAATACTTTCTTTGCCATAATCATTCGCCCTCTTTCTTGTTGTTTTTTTCAATGAATGCTTTGAATACTTGGTGAAGCCCCGTAGAAGCAAGCCCGGAAAAAAGACCGCCCAAAAGGATTTCGGGAGTCAATGCAAATCCGTTTACCCAAACATTCAAAAACACACCCAAAACCGCCATAATAAGCGGAATGTATTTGTTTACCTTATCCGTGGGAATATAATGCTTGATAACATAACCCACGCAAAGGCAAATGCCTACAACGATTACTACCAAAAAATCTTTCAAAAATTCCATCATAAATTCCATATAAAACACCTCTTTCTATTTGTGAAATTCTTCGAGATCGTCAATTCTATGATTGGCAACCTTGATTTCTTCGTCAATTACTGCTTCGTGCTTTTCAAGCTTGTAAACTCTCTCAATTACTGAATTGTGCTTTTCAACTTTCTTTTCGAGCTGTTCCAGCCGATAAGTAGTAAGTTTGTTTGCCGCCAAAATACCAAGCACAGAGCCGCCGAAAGTTCCAGCAAGGGAGAGAATGGCAACTAAAATTTCATCTGTCATTTTCTCACCCCCTTTACAAGATTCCTTGTATCATATTGTAGAAATCAAAAGGGCCATTGCCGCCTTCAATTAAAATAGTTCCCCAATTGTTACTACTTGCAGAAAGCCCATTGCTGAAAATCGTTTGTATTGTATAACTCTCATCTGCTTTGAATCCATAAATGCCGTACCAATAGTTAAGGGGATTTGCGGTGTCTCTTATGAACAAGGGAGCAACTTTGCCATTTAAATCAAGCTGATAACCGACATTCGCCCCATACCCATTCACAACAGTAGGAATATATGCTTTATTAAGGCGAGAAATAGAAATGGAATTTATGCCGATATATTCATTTATCTCTCTGCCCCATATATTCTTGCCGGAGAATGTAATCGCCTTTTCGGGATTCTGCATATTCATCGTCATTGTTACATCTGTTTCAAATCCCTTTGCCTTCGCCCAATCGGAAAGGTCATATTTTCCGGCTACAGCATTGCGGCAAATTATAATATCATCCTCATTAAATTTGCCATCGTTATTAAAATCAAAAAGAGGCAACAGGTCATATGGAAACGGACTTTCACTAACCCAAAAGTTATACGCCATTTCATATTCAGGTTCGCCCGGTGAAAGAAACGCCTTTGTGGTATGCGTGAATGTGCCTTCCATATTGATGTTTTTTGCAAACAAGCCTTGCGAATCAATTCTATCCGCCGACAATATGCCCGTCTTGACATAACTTGCATTGATATAAAGGTGGCCGTCAAATTCACGAATACATTCATCTGTGCCATTGTGTGTTAATGCATTGAACACTTTTTCGAAGTCGATGTTAGAGGCGGCTTGCGCCGCCTCTTTTGCTTTTTCTGCGGTGGTTCTTGCATCTTCTGCAAGTCCCATTGCTTTTGCGAAACTTTTGCCGAAATTGTATTTTTGCTCGATGTCTGCGGCGGTTCTTACCCCCGCTTGATCCATCTTGTCGCTTTTGGTTAATGCCATATTTTACACCTCACCATCTAACCGTTCCATCATCAGATACTTTCATATCCAACGCTTCAAGAATGGTTTTCATTTCTTCCCAAGTAATATCATCCCTGCTGTCAAGGTAAGCAACAATATCAGCGTTGTACTTATTCTTATCTGCTTTACTGTCAAACAAGCTTCTGTAAAGGATAATGCGCTGCCCGTAATCCAAAGGAAGATTATTGATATACTCTGTTTTCTTTGCCTTTGCGCTTCCGCTGATTGCTTTGCCGTTGGAATCGTAATCGGCTTTGATATCATACAATTCGCTTGTGTATGTTCTGTATGAATCATAATCGCCAACAACTTTTGCCACAGCGTATTTATCGGGATTTTCATAAGCGTATTCGTATTCGCCATCGGTTCTCGGCATAAACGAAATTTCGGTTTTATCCCAATATTCAGACGGAGAAATGCCAAGCTTTTCGGTTACTTCATTTTGTCGCTCAAGTTGCTTGTCAGAGATTTTCGTCCATTCGCCATCTTCGTTCAAGCGATATTCTCTATCGCCAACAACTGCATACTTGCCGTCAATGCTTACCGTTTCGTATCCGTTAAGCCCTTCTTTTGCAATAGAAACGATTTGCTCTTGGATTCCACGAACCGCCGAATATTTTGCCTCGTCAGAAAGCCTGCTGTTTTGAATTTCACGCTTGCGAGCGTATAGTTCACCAAGTTCAGAGTTTACGGAATTGATATATTTGTATCTCAAAATATCTTCTTCCGTTGCTTCGCTTGACTTTGCGAGGGTAGCAAGCTCGTCCACCTTGTCGTAAAAGTCGGAAATGTTCTGATTGTTCATTACGCTATCCGTTGTGAATTTGTCTTTCACCGGAGCAATCGCATTTCCAAGCAAGGAGTTATTTCCGCTTTCCGCTTCGGGTGTCAACATTGGCAATACCACATCGCCAACGCCGCCGCTGTACTGATTGAGCAGATAATTGATTTTATACGGACTATAATTCAGATTTTCGCCAAGCCATTTGCTGATAGAATCCGTGCTTTCGTCAAATTGCTCTGCCGCAGGCAAATCTTGCAATCTTGTTGGAATAAGGTCTTCCCCGTACCAAGTTTTGTTGTTTGCAACTTGAATAATCGGCGCAAGAACATTGCTTTCAATCGGGTTGTTAGGTGCAAGATTAGAAATTGCAAGCTCAAGGAAACTCTTGAGATCAACTTCATCATCACCCGTTGCCGCACTCTTCACTTGCTCCATTGCATTTTGAATAACTGACAACGCTCTGCCCTTCGGGATTCTAATGAATTTTCCGCTCTCCGTCTTTGCAACTACATAATAGTTTTGCTTTACATAGTCAGACAGTTCTTCGTATTCTTCATCATCGTCCCAAAGCAAACCATTTAGCAACAACGCCGGAAGTCCAGCAACAGCAAACTTCGTAGCAAGACTAACCCAACCTTTAAGCCCGTTTGCCTTTGCTTCTCTCACATTTCTCGCTTGTTGCATTGCGCCTTGCAAAGAAGCGTTTAAGAAAGTTGCGCCGTTTCCATCGAGAAACTTTGTAACTTCGCCACCAGCAGCAAAGTTTGTTGTAACTCTTGCGGCATCAAGCATAGAAACCTCAACGCTTCGCCCGGATTCACGGCTTGCAATGTATTCTGCAAGTCTTGGTGCCATTTCAAAAAAATTGTTAGCAGCGCTGATAACATCAAGAGGCACACCTACAATTTTGCGGATAGCAGACTTTTCTTTCTCGAAAGTGTTTGAGTCATTATCGAAATAGGAGTTTTGATCTCCACCGTTATCCATATATTCGGTGTACCACTTTCCTTTAGTCAATATTTGACCATACGCTTTTGGAAGATTCGCATAAGTTTTGATAGCGTGTTGAGAGTTAATCAACACATCTTGAATATCTTTTGCAGTATTCGTAAGCATAAAAACAGGGTTATACTCCGTCAGCAATCCTCTATGAACATTGCTGATAGTGTTTAGGATTTTATTCCTATATGCCATTGCTTCGCTTACAGGTTTCAATGCATCGTACATATCTTCGGTGATTTCAAAGGTAGTTCTTTTACCGTTTTCAAACACCGTAAATGTAGGATTTTTGCCATTTTTGCCTTTTTGGAGCAGTTCATCTTGAGAATCAATGCTATCAATGATTTCATCAACGCCAATAGAACCGCTTTCCGCTTTTGATTTTAGAGTGTTTTTCAACTCAACGCCGAAATTATTCTTTGCAATGGCCTTGTATGTCTGAATTGTTCTCTGCGCCATTGTGTCGAACAGAGGAAGAATATCACTACTGCCGCCCGTTGCCTTCTTGATCGGTGCATTTACACCCGTTTTCTTTGAATCAAGAGGAACATTGATATTAAGCCCCGTATCTCCAACTCTGCGAATAGGTACATAATGGGGGTACATTTCAGACCACAATTTTGCGGTTTCCTGCGAAATAACGCCATTATCAACCAACAACTTGCGAAGATAAGCGTTGTAGTTATATACATCTTCCGCAAACTGCTTAAATTCTGGATTTTCTCTTTCTAACTGCGCAACGGCTTCCTGCGACATTTCCGCCGTAACAGAATCGCCAAAAACGGCTTTATTAGGGGTATTTTCGTACCGTTCTGCCAAAGTCATTCTATCCGCATTGTGCTTGTGATACAGATATTCATAGAATTGCTTGGTTTTCCCGGTGCTTTCTACTTCCTTGCGAATAGAGTCAAGCGACTTCACATCGCCGCTACCGTTTTTCATAAACCTTTGCGCCCTTGATTCGGAGGAAAGAGTGAAATTCCATTTGCCAATAAGCTCTCGATTTTTGGTTTTCAAAGACAAATCTTCAAATACAGAACCCTTATCAAGCACTTTGTTCTTGAAAATAGACCAAAAACGATTGTTTTTCTTCTCTATTTTCGCTTCTTCTGTCAGCACGCTTGCGGTTTGCTGATTGCCCGCTTGATAATCGCTAGAATCAACTCGTTTTAGTCTGTAATTCTCCGCTTTTGGTTTCTGCGGCTTGATTGCCTCGTATGCAACAGGAGCAATATCTTCGCCGGGAGCATATTTGGGAATACGCTTTGCTTCTGCTTCCGCAAGTCTTTGTGTTTGGCTCTGCTTATAGCCGTTGATTCCGTTTATGATAATGTCTGCAATTTCCGTAATGGTTTCGTTATCTACTTCGTATTCCGTTTCGACAGTTCTTGCCATATCGGAAACTTCAATCATTCTCATAAATTGATCGGACGGATTGACAATATCAGCAGGGAAAAATTCGGGAAATAGCGTTGTCAATTCCTCGTAAGCAGAATCTACATCAATACCATCTTTGGAAAATCTGATTTTACCAAAATGCCTTTTCCGCAATTCGTTATAATCAGCAATATCATTTTTGATTGCATCGGAAACTTTGAGTCTGTTCTTTCTCAAAAAGTCTTGAGCCGCTTTAACTTCCGGCACATCTTCCTCAAAAGTATTGCCGATTGCATTTACCAATGATTCGTGCAACTCTTCTACACTTGCATTTTCCGTTGTGGCATACTTTTCAACCGCCGCTTTTACTTCCGCTGTTTGTTTGCCGGAAAGACCGAACATATCTTTTACGGGCTTAACAATATCGGAAACTGCCTTTTTTGTAAGAGTCGTAGCATCGGGCAGTTCGTCATAGATAGGTGCTTCCTGCTCAATAGGTGCAACCGAATCGTCAAGACTTGCCAATCTCTCGCTTTCAAAAGCGGCATCCGCTTCTTCAATTTGAGCGATTCTTTCCGTCAATGCTTGGTGTTCGTAGGAAAGCTGTTCAAATGTTTCCGTATCGCCGGATTGCAATGCTTCCATAATCTTGCCTTCCAACTCGGCTCTTTGCGCATCGAGTTCGGCAACGGAAGGATCGGAAGCGGGTTCGGTATAAGGCGCAATATCTTCTTGAATCGGTTTCGCCTCATAAGCGGCGTTTGAAGGTTCTGCGGTGGTTTTTGCTTCTTCTAAAATCGGTGCAACACTTTCAACCGCTTTTGTCGGTACAATATCCCTAACAAGCGCAGTTTCAGACATTGCGCCTTTTGCAACAGGCTCATTTGCATAGGAAAGAGAAAGGTTAATATCGGGATTGTCTGTCGGGTTTTGATTGGTAACAGACTTAATCTGATTAGGCTTGAACACAATATAATGTGTTGTTCCTGCTTCCATATCCATATTCCATTTGTTGGAAACAGTAGGGTCAATAATACCGTCATAACCTAAACTCTCGATAATCTGTCTTGCGACCTCGTTTGCAACAAGATTTCCTTCGCTGTCCTCAAGGTATAGATTGTTAAGGCGTTTCTTCAAATCCTCAATGCCGATACCACCTTCATTGAAAGCGTTCCACAAGATTTCAGAAATGCCATCTGTGTTATCTACATCAACATTGCGCTCGATTTCCCAAATGACATTTTCAATATCATCTGCAACAAGTTGCTCAACATCGGCGTAATAATCATCTTCTGTGTCGTAATCATCTTGATTGTATTCAGAGAAATACTTTTCGCTTTCAAGCAGATTGGTTTCACCCACGATTGCTGGGTTTTCAATGTTCAAATATACTTCGAATTTGTGGCTTCCTTGGTAAAGTTCCTTGTATGCTCTTTCCTCGGCTTCCTCGTACTCGATATCGGGGTTTTCGTTCCAAATCTGATCTGCCCTGCGGCCAACCTTGTTATCAAAGTCAGCACCGCCGCCTTCGTAGTTGTTAGATACATCAAACTCGTTATCGGTGAAATAAAAACCGCTTCCGAAATCCCCCTCAACGCTTCCTTTCGCTTTATCAAAAATAGTAAATTCCCCGGAAGCAGTTCCGTGATATACGGCTTTTAGACTTCCGTTTTCGTCTACTACTTGCGAATTTGCAAAGCGTTTCTGTACTGCATCGCCAATCTCTCTGCCTTTGCTGTCAACGGAGAGGGAAAATTCGGTCTTGACATCTGCTTTAGGTTGTGTTAAACTACCATCAGCAGAAGGCAATTTGCTGGAAGTGTTGGGATGTTTCTCCCCGGTGGCACTTTCGGTGGATTGCCTTCTTTTAATTTTCAACTCAAAGTTGTTAGGATCAGACAGTAATTCCTCGGCATAATCAAACGGTTCGCCATCACGAAATACATCAGGCTCAAACACAGTTACAACAGTATGGTACTTTGTGTCCCCAAATTCCTGCCCAATAGAATCTGTATTTCTTGGATTTTCAAATTCTACAACCGCCAAGCCTTCGTTTCCGTCATTGTTATATTCAACAAAAACCGCCACACTATTGGGAAGCGGTTCACCATCCTTACCTATGCGATTGGTTTCATAGATAATCATACTTGGCTCATCAAGTTTGTTAACAATCTCAACGATTTGCTCTGGACTTAGCCCGTGTTTTCTAACATTATCGCCATATTTCACGGTCTTTTTGTTATGATTATCCACCGCCATTGAATCGCGAGCCTTTTTTACTTTCATTACCATAGAGCAGTTTTCAATGTGTTCGTTTACTTGCTCCATAGTGTCTATAATTACTTGCGGTGTATCCTTCCTCACGGGGATATATGTATCCCTTCGCAATTTTCCGCTCTTTGCTTGGTAGAGATAGTCTATAGCTCTTTCATCGGTTAAATCCCTCGCATCCGCAAGTTCTTCCACCGTGCCATCCGTATGCTTAATGTTTAAGCTAAAATCGACTTTGCCCTTTGCATCGGTCTTTACATTTGCCGTTTCACGATATGCCTTTTCAAATAGCTTCTGAATGCGCAAAAGGTCTCTCGCTTCTTGAGAGCCAGCCGTTGCAATTTTGTAATAGTATTTAATACTATCCCAAAGCTGTTGGAAAAGGTTTTTGTTTTCAATGGACAAATTCTTGATAAAATCAGCGTTTTTATCGCCGTAAAGGTACTCTCCGATAAGGTCATTGGTGAGTTCGTCATTTACTTCGCCAAGCCCGTTAGCATATAGGTCTGTTGCCTCTGCTTTTCGCTTCGCAAATGCTTCTTTGCCTTCAATCTTTTCGGCGTAGGCAATGAGCTTTTCTGACAATTCTTTGTAGTACCCGGTGCCGTTTGCATCATCGCCCTTCTTGATATCGTGACCGAGTTCGTGCCCGAAAGTTACTTCACGGACACGGTTAGAATAGACATTAAGCGCAAGTGTACCATCGTCCAAAATAAATGCGTTGGGAATTTTGCCTTCAAAGTTTTCCTTGACATATTGATCGCCGTGTTCCTTAATCAATTCGTCCCGGTGTTCGTTCAGCCACGCTTCGCCGTGTTCTGCAATCAACGCCTCTGTATTTTCTTCAAGCCACTTTTTGCCCTCACGCTCCGAAGTCCATTCGAGAATTTCTTCCGTTGTTGCGGAAGTTACATTCAATCCTCTTTCTGCTCCACGCTTCGTTGCGTTTATCCAAAAATCGTGTGCTTTTCTTGTATTGTTGACTTGCCCTTTTTCCACAAGGTTTTTGAGCAATTCCTTGTGTTTGCCGCTATATTGATTCAAGTCAACATTAAATTTCTGTCTGCGCCGCTCTACCTCGTTGTAGCTTTCTGCAAGGTATGAACCTCTGCTCTTGCCAAGTCGCTTGCTATCAGCGGAAAGTTCATTGCGGATTTTATTGTCAATGCTCGATTTGAGAGTATCAAGCATTTCAGTATTAGGTTTCATTGCTTTCAGTTCAGCCAATCTATCGTGCTGAACATCAGTCATTTTTCCGTATTCCATATTCCGCAATTCGTCAAGTTCTTTTCGTAGAGCTTCTTGCCGTTCAGTTTCGGATTTGTAGCGTTTGTAATCTTCGCCGCCGAGAACAGATTCAATGGTATCGGTAGAAATGCCGCCTTTTTCGAGTTCTTCCATAACCTCGCTGCGGATTTTGGATTTTTCTTTTGCGGTTAGTTTTTTGCTGCTTTTTTCCTTCTCTGCAATGCGGTTTTCTACTTCCTTTTCTACTACATTTGTTTCATTTTTTGTAAGCCCGGTTGTAGAGTCAATGCCTTTTATGTTTGAAACAACGGATTTGCTTGCGCTACCAAAGCCACCAAGCATAGCGCCGCCAACAAAGGAATCAAAAGCATCTTCAGAAGAGAAAAGTTCTTCCCATTCCGCTTCATCTGCATAGGTGAGTTTTTGCCCGATTGCTCCAACCACACCCGAAAAGATTTCCTCAAATCCTTCGCCAGCCATATCAACGCCAAGTTTGGCGAGAGTCCTTGCGGCTCTGCTTGAAATCGCTGTTGCAATTTGCTTTGTCAACTTGGCATCAAAAGTTTGTCCACCAAGGGAGAGACCGCCAAAGAATGCCTCTGACAACGCTTCTCCTCCGCCTGTAATTATGGCACTCGCATTCGCTTCGTCAAAAGTCGCACCGTTTCGGAATGCATTTTCAGCCTCGCTACCAACAGCAGACAAGCCCGTTGCGACATAGCCAAATACGGGATTTATTAGACTCAATAATCTCGAACCAACATACTGACCTGCGGATTGCATATTTGAATCCATCTTATCGGCAAAGAAAGAATCTGCTCCTGTAGGATCAATGCCGATCTTTTTTTCGGTAGGGTCAACAATGTATTTCGCTACAACAGCGTGTTCATCGTACAAATCTTTTGCTACAAATTTTGCTGTTTCTTCCTCTACATCGTCTTGATAGTTTTGATATCTTTTTAGAGTATCTGTTGCGCTTTCTTTTTTTCCTGCTACCGCATTAAAAATAATTTCGCTGTTGGCGGCTTCGTTCATTTTAGATTGATTCATCGAAGCGCCGAGAATCAAACCAGCATCTGCAATTTTTTCGGGCAAGCCTGCCAGCCCCGTCATAAACCATTCCCCAGCATCGGTTAAAGTGCCGCTGACGGCCTTGCCGAGATTCTTCCAACTAAAGCCGTCTTCCAATGCGCCTTTTTGAAAATAACCGCTCCCTTGAGTGGAAGTAGTTTTTGCGCTTGTAGAAGAGCGAATAGAGCTTGAATCCTTGCCTGCCGATTTTGCGCCCGTTGTTTTTACGGGCGCAATATCATTGTTATTTTCTTGCTTTTTCCGTAAGGGGTGTTGCACATTGTCAACATAATCATTAGAGGCACCGTATGTCTCTTGCATATATTCGGCATAAGTTTGTTTTTTCTTTTTCTTTGCCATTGTGTTACCCCCGATTAATTGTTTTTGATAGCGTATGCGACTGAAGTTTGCAGATATTGAGCGTAAGAGCTGTTTGCAGATACCTCATAGCCGCCTACTCCTGTTGCTTTGTATGATAGTTTTCTGCGCTTCCACTCCGATTCGGTCATAAGGTTATAGTCGTTTACGCCGTGTTGCTTGAGATACTTCGTTGCAGAGGAATAAGAACTTCCTGTATAACCCGATTTACTTGTGGAAGAACGAATAGAGCTTGAATCTTTGCCCGCCGCCTTCGCCCCTTTTGTGCTTCCAGATGAGCCACCGCCCGAGCCACCTTTTGCAGAGACAACGGCAGCGGCATCTTGCGCTTTCTGATACTCAAACTTTTCTCTCTCCAATGCCAACTGTGCATTTTGGTATGCTTTTTGGGCCGCAAGAGATTCGTTATACTGTCTGATTTCCTCGGCAAGTCTGTCCTCTTGCTGGATTTGATTCAGCATACTCATATACTGATTGCTATACATATTTTGAATTTCAAGCTTCTTGTTCGCTTTTTCGATAATAAGCGAGTTCTTGTATTGGAATCCTTGCAAGGACAATTCAAGCTGTTCTTGATATGATTTGAAAGCAATTTCCGCAAGAATAGAGCTGTTTTGCAGCTTTGCTTCATTGATTGCATTATCGTAATTAAGGTCTGCGCGAGCCAAAGCATCTCTTGCCGTTGCTACTCGGTTTTGATAGGTATTGTATAAACTTACTTGCGCCGATTCGCTATATCCTGCTCCGGCAAGCCCTGCCGCCGCCATCTGTTCAGCACTTGCGCCGTAGCTATCCTTTTCTTTCTGCCAATCAACATAAGCCCCGGATTGCTCTTTGATATAGTCCTTTTTGGTCTGCTCTCTCTGCTGTTCGATTTTCTCAATCGCAAAATCGGTCTGTTCATTTTGAAGATTTTTCTGTTCTTCAGCCCATTTTTCCGAGTTTTCAATCAGAGCGTTATACTTTTCATCAACCCCAGAAATTGCATTGTTGTATGTTGTTTCGTTTTCGGTTAAGGCAACTTTTTCCTTGTCTTGTATCTCGACAAGTCTTTTATCGTTTAAGTCCACTTCGTATGCCATCTATCTCCCCCCTCAACGCTTGATATAGCCGCCGATGAAGCATTCCAAAGTGGCGGTTTCAAGGCTGAATCTCGTTGGTGAATAAAATTTAAGCTGCAAATCCTTGAATTTCTTCCGTTTGATTCGGCAAACGATATAATCGGTTATATCTTTGTATTCGCCGATCAATTCAAAATCAGTATCTTCAAGTTTTGCATAAACAGAAATATCCCCAGTAGCTTCTACCACACATCCTCTTTTGTTGGTGGTTTTAAGCTTCTGCGGATATTTGAATTTGTCTTTTGGTGTAGTCCAATAGCTCTCTACTGCGCTTGTGGTATCGGTTAGCGTATAAATACCGTTTTTTGTGCCTAAATAGAGAATGCCTTTGTTCACTCTTGCACAAGTGATACTATGGGGAAGTTCCCAATAGAACCAATCGTATTCGATATGGTTTTCGTTGGTGAATATTGCTCTACTGTCGGCAAGGTATGCTTTATTGCCGATAAATACGAATAAATAGCCGTCCCATTCTGCGAGAACCATATCCTTATACTCGGCCTCTGCAATCATTTTGCGGTCTACAAGCGTGCTTCTATGTCCTAATACTTGCTCCGTTGTTACATCACCGCTGATACCTTCCATTCCTCTACTGCTGAAAAAGACAATATCATCGTTAAAATTGACTGCTTTGCCGATACACCCTGTTGTAATGCTGGAATGTGTATTCGGATAAATTTTGCCGTATTCATCGTCAATCGTTGGAGTATGATAGAATACCGTTGTATTTGCATCTGACGGCTCTCTAAATACCCATAGAGCGTTGTTTCCTGCCACCATACCTCTTACAGCGGCGCTATCTGTTCCTTCGTTGTAATAGTCCAAATCGCTGCAATAAGAGGGGTCATTTAAGCTACAATGCCATACCACATTCGGCAAATCGGGATTGCCACTAAAAAATACTCTGTTATCGAAAACTTGGAGAATAGTTGTTTTTTCAATCGCTTCCCGATAGGTTGGAATCGTTTTCTGAAATTCGATTGCTACATTGTCTTGGCCGTCTGTGTGAGGAACGCCCGGCACTTTGTCTACATCTGTAAAGGTGATAACGCCTTCTGCATAATTCACTTCAATGGGGAAATCAACCTCTACCCAATCGCCCTCATTATTCGGCATTGTTACAATCGGAACAAAAGAAGTATCAATCTTTTTGGTATCAAGATAATACTGTGTGCTTACTCCGTCCGAAAGAAAAGTGTTTTTTCTTCGGCCTGTTAGCATATTTACATCTTGATAAATTGTACCGCCGCCACCGGGCTTTCTACCGATGGAAGTAGTAGGCACAAATCCCACAACATCTTTGAAATCTTTGCCGTCATACTGCCAATAATGCACGCCGTCTTTGAAATACCAAATATCATCAAAGACAAAACTATCGCTGACAATAGCGTTTACGCCTGTTTTAAGCGTGGATTTTACTCCGTTTACCACCTTATACAAGGTAGTTCCGCTATGAACGAGCATCATATCTTTATAAAAGAACACGCCATAAATAGAATCGGAGAAGGATTCCTTCAATTCCATTTCGGGGCGTGTTCTTATGCTCTCGGTTTCTTTATAATCTTTCCATACATTCAAGGAGTCGGGACTTCTGACGATGTTTATTTCTTCTCCCCGGAAGTCCACTCCCCTAAAATTACTGTAAATTCGGGTGATACGATCTTCTGCTGTCAAATCAATACACCACCTTCAATGTAAAAGCTGCTTGTTTGGTAGCGAGGGTCAAGCATTTGCTTCATAGCTTCGTATCTCTGCGCATAGATTGCGCCGTATTCCGTAGAAATATCGCTCTTGAGCAAATCTGCCGCAATTCCGTAAGGCATAATTTCAAGCACATCGGGAGTCAATTCAAATTCGTATGCTTTATCCTTGGTTTTCTCCGTGATTCTTTCGGGATATACATACAGATTGATTTCTGCCGTGCCGCTTTCCGAAATTTTAAGCACCGTGCCGTCTGCTTTGGAATCGTATTTTACACCGCCGATTGTGCCGAGTTGGTACACCTCATATCCGCAAGCCGCTTCGATATCCGCAAAGGTTACGATATCGCCTTTCGATACTTCCATTTCCACATATTTTGGAATTTTCTTGTATCTTGCCATTTCAAACATAATTTGATTGACAACTTCATTTTGCTTGGCCGCAATATCGGGATCATCGGTCAACTGTTCGCTATCGGGATTCACTTCCTCAATAAGCCCCAAATATTTCTTTTTCATTTCTGCAAGTGTCATTTAATCACCGCCCTTCAGCACTCTACAATCACAGTATATGTGCTTGGTCTAATTGCATAGTTGCTTGCAGAATTTGAATAAATTCGCAACTCGCCATCCGCAGTAATTGATAAAGCACCAACACCAACACCTTCTTCAAAAAGTGCATTTGATGGATTACCAACGGAATAAGCGGAATTTCCGTCTATTCGCATACAATTTTGAATAAAGCCCGTTGGAATCAACTCTTTTTCATTGTTTGCCGCCCAAGTTTTCACAATAGTATATGCAGGTGGTTTTTCGTCAACATACAAATCTTTATCGATTTCAAATTCAACTCGCACAAACAAAGTAGGGTTTGCACGGTGTTCTGCCAAAAAGGAATCATTTTCAATAAGCACTTTATGTTTACCGCTTCCCACGGTTGTATCTGTTATAGTTCCCTTGTAAACTCTTCTTGTGCTACGGATAGCATTTCCCATTTCGGCTACTGTGTAAGATTCGGTTTTGCCGTTGATTGAACGGATTGCATTGGCAATGTTGGCAATGTGGGTTTCTTCATACAACTTGTTAGCCATTAGTATTTCACCCCATTTCCGTTTCCGACTCTTTCGAAAACTTGATTTACGATATCGTTGATGTCTGATTGTGTGAAATAGTCCACCCCTTTTTGAGGAGTTCTTCCCGCTTCACCTTTTAAATCCGCAGAAGATGTTCCAGAAGCGGAAGTGATTTCAAGAACAGTTCCGTTCCATCTGTGATAAGCGGAAACACCGTTATTTCCTTTTTCGCCTTTCGCTCCTGTTGCGCCTGTATCGCCCTTTTCACCTTGAATACCTTGCTCGCCTTGATCGCCTTTGATATAGAAATCATCGGGATTTGGAAGCCCTTTATCATTTGACCAAGAAAGCCACCCTTCCCCTACTATCGAAGGAGTAAATGTTGCACCGTTTTCGCCGTCTTTTCCGTCTTTACCATCAGCACCACCGCCACCGCTTCCGCTCGATTTGTTAATATCTCGGTTATACTCAACCGAAATAGCAACGCCATCTTCGGCAGAAAATGTCATTTCTTCGCCTTTGCCAAAGATGCCTTTCACATTGCCATTTTCGTCTGCGGAAAAGGTTTGTGGTTCTTTGTTGCCCTCTTGAACGGTAATGGTAGTGTCCACTTTGATTTTGCGGTAAAGCTTCTGCCAAAAACCTTCATTGTAGTCGAAGAAAAATGTATCTCCGATTTTAAAAGTTTTTGCCGTTTCTTCTCTATTGTCGCTTCTGCCATATGTGCAACTATAATTACCGCTAAAACGAAGTAAAATAAATTCGCCCAAATTCTCGTCAAAAACGATTTCGTTTAATATAAGGTTTAGACTTTCGTATGGCATAAAATGAGTATAATACTCTTGTTCAAGATCAACAACAAGTTCCTGTTTATCTTCTGCCGATACAGTCACCTTCAATTCGTGTTCCAAAGGGGAAACATCATCAAGAGTAATAGGATTGCCGCTAGCAGAACCCTTCAAGGCATTTGCAACTTCGGGCTTATTCTTGATGTAATCAGCTGTATTGGGATTTTTCTGATTCCAATCGGATTGCGGAACGGGTGTTCCTACCGTTGCTCCAAATATCGTGCTCATACAATTACCTCCGTTACAGTCGCTTGAATAGTATAATCATTCATAGGTTTCTGACCGATAGCATACACGGTGATTTCTCCGTTATTGTTTTTGGTTACAAAAGTCAAATCCTTGCTGTAGAATGCGGATAATTGCTCTACGCTTGGCGTAAGGTCAACTTGGCTTTTGTTTGTTGCGCCTTCTACCGTTACAACTTGAGAATACGGGCTTTTATCACCTACCCAATTTGCAGAAAGCAACTCAATATATGCAATTCTGCTCGGACTGCTGCCTTGAGCGAGCGCAAATATTCTTTCGGCTTCTGCCAATAACTCTTCCGCTTCTGCAAATAACGCTTCTACATCTTCGATTTGATGAATGTCTTTGATTTTTCCTCGCAAGACTTTATCCGTCATTGCTATTCCTTTAAGACTCATAATTTGCTCCTTATCGGCTTAATTTAATCCACTTTACGGAGAAGGATGTATCATTAGCTTCCCACTCTCCGTTTTGCCACTTGAGAACACGGAATACGGCTTGTTTATACTTAACATCTTCGTATGCTCCCGTGTTATCACGAACAATTTTTAAAATTGGCTTATCCGTGCCGCCCCAACTTGTAATCGGAGTTTCTTCTAACAAAACGATACCGTCAACTTGTCTGTTATAGTCAATGGTGAAGGTGTCGCCCGTAACATTAACTTGCCCTGCATCCAAGTAAAAGCCGTGTCCGATAGCAAACGGATAGTGATTTCTGTCTGCAATCTTGTTGCCGAAAACATCTAACCATCCGTTTTCTGGGTCATTAAATTCAATTTCATTGCGATCACCCGAAAACCTAATTGCTTGCGAATCGTACGGCCTGTCGCAAGTGTCATACGCCTTTAAAATACTTGTACTGTTAGGCAACAAACCGCTGTCATACCAATTATTTTCGCTATGCGGTCTTTCTACTACTTGCGAACCGATGAATTGAATAGCACCGTTACGGCCAAATGCAGGAGTATCGAGAAACATAGAAGCTTTGCCGCCCGTCTTATTTGTGGAATGGCAACCAACAAAACGGAGCAAATACATATCCGTTCCGGTATTGAACATTGTGCAATCATTCCCCATAAAGACAAATTGGCAATTTTCAAATACATATTCCTTGCCGTTCAGTTTGATTGCATAGCCGCTGCCGGGATCTTCGTCATACTCAAAATTACAGTTGATAAAGTTTGCATACACATTCTGTTCCATCGTAATCATCTTTGTTTGACGAATACCGAAATTACAACCGATGAAAGACATCTTGCTTTGCTTCACAATGATTTTTGAATTATCTGCATAAAAATCTTCAAAGAATATGCCAAAATTCCCGTTGGAATAAGAACCAAACATAATTGCCGTATCAACGGTATCTGTACGAATATGACGAAAACCGCAATTCCAAAGAGCCATCGTTACGCCGTCCATTGATTCTGTGATTCCGTAATGGAAATTTGCGATAAAGCCGTGTTCAAAGTTGAATCTATGAACCTCGTTTCCATTGTTGCCGGGGATAAAGCGAATTGCAATGTTCTCGTTATCAGCGTTTGCTGCATAAACGCCAATTCCTCGAATAGTGATATAACGGCTACCGCCATATACACAAATTCCATCGCACCCATCAAAAACAAGGCGAACACCGTAATATTCAATAGATTCTGCGGAAGAACGAATGGAAACATTATTACGGTTGATAACCAAAGGCCTTGTCATTCGATACACGCCATCGGGGAATACAACAGGCTTTCCGCTATCAACGGCGTTTTGAATAGCATCGGTATCATCCGCTTTGCCATCGCCAATAGCGCCGAACATCTGCGGCGTTACATTTACACTTGCAACGGCATCAAATACCGCCTCATAGCCTGCTCGCAAATTCTCAAATGCTCTTGCAATAGCTCTGTTCTCTACGGGTCTATTGGAAGTCATATCAAGTTCGGAATCTACCACGGGAATATCTTCCGGCTTTACTTCGGGTTCGGGAATGTCCTCGCCTTCGGGAAACAATCTGAATAATGCCGCTCCGTCCTCGCTATATCCGATAATAGTTTGAGGGTTAGTATCGGGATTCAGTTCTACCTCATACCAATAATCTTTTTGCTTGCTGATTGTATCGCCGATTTTGGTATCTTCCTCGGTTAAGTAAATCTCTACTGTTTCCGCTGTGGCCGTAATAGGGAAGTCCTTCTGCAAATATACAGATTCGGCATCTTTCTTTCCGTACACCTTGAATCGCACAACATCCCCAGCTTGGAATTTGAACGGCTTTCCGTTATCTTCTGCCGCAACAGAGAAGAATAAAACATCTCCTCTTGTTACATAGATGGAATTATCTTCGTTGATATAAAACATATTTACACCCCAAAATATAAAAAAATTATGGGGGAGAATTGCACTCCCCCTCTTTATGGCTAACCGCCTATGGTTTCCCCTAAAGCGGGGCTATTATCTATTTTTTACCCAATCGGGTTTATATCCGTGTTTTCTTTGTAAATCTCTTTAATGTCCTTGATTTCTGCTTCCAAATCTCGCAGCTTATACATCGGCACATTCGGCACAATATATCCCTGCAGTTCGCTCCAAATGATAATTGTACCTTCGGGCAATTTTTCTGTTTGAACACTATGAATTGTGTTTTCAATATCGCCTTGTTTCCATTCTCTGTTGATCTCGGTAGTCAACACACAATCTTTCAAGGTTTGGTGGATTTCACCATTTTCGGTTTTTTCATCAAATTCGGTATCTTTATATACCGTTCTGCCGTAGTATTGGCTTAAACTCGGCTTTACTGTAAATAATTCGTTATTCATACATAACTCCTTTTAGAGTAGGGAAGGGGCATTTCTGCCCCTTCCGCTTTTTGTTGTTGCTGCTTATTTTGCAGTTTTCATTACATAGATTTCGGCAGGACGAACAACTTTTGCGCCGAACACATACAAGCCCTTAACAGCATCGGTAAATGCATCTTCGGGACGGTATTTTTCAACCTTTTCAATCTGTTCTGCAAAAGCTACTGCCTTATCGGTGCGAAGAATGTTGTAGTAAGCATCTTCGCTTTCGGGCAGGCAGTTTTCAATGCATACGAAAGCATTGTTGATTCTGCCAACAGCACCCTTTTTGAGAATTTCGGGGTTGTTGGTAGAAAGTTCGGTCAACTGCTGACGATAGGTAGTGAATACCTTGGGAGCAACTTCAAGATAGAAGGTATCAGATACCTTGCAATCGTTACCGTAAAGAACGGTGAAGCCGTCTTCTACGCTGGAAACAGCGTTGGATTTGGTAAGACTAATTACATCGGAAGCTTCGATTTCGCCTGCATCTGCGGCGGCTTTAACAACCTCTGCCACATACTTATCACCCTCAATAGCAAGGCCTTTGCCAGCTTCATCGGTCAATGCTTCCATAAGACCGGGAACGGACTGTGCCTTTACGATATCTTCAACTTCGAAATTGAAGTATCTGTACTGATTCAGAAGCAAGAGTTGGGAGCTATCTGCTGCGCTTTCTCTTACAAGAGCAGTACCGGGAACATAGGTACGAATGGTAGGACGGTTTACAGAAAGAATCTTCACTTCTTTTGCATTCTTGGATTCTTTCTCATACTGGAAATTACAGTGGTTACGGAGAGAAGTAATCTTCTCAAGGGAGCGAAGAATAGATTTGCTCCAAATAGTTTGCTGAAAATTGGTTACAGTGTTTGCTACTGCCATAATAATTCATCCCTTTCTTTGATTGGGGGAAGTTATCTGCCAGTCATTGAACGCCTTACTGCTTCCCATACTTTGGGATCGTCAAGGTCTTCCTCGGATAATCTTTCAATTTCTTCGGGAGAGTAGTAATCTTTTTCGGCGCTTCTCGGACTTTGCTTCATACTTCCCGCTGTTTGATATTCTTTTCTTGGTTTTGTTTTGTTGTAGATATCATAGATATCTTTGATTGGCGTAGAGGGATTGAATTTAGAAGAAAACTCTTGAAACTCTTTACTGTTATAGACTTCTTCTGTTACACCGATTTTTGCAAGTTCGTTGCTTCGCTCGGTATTGTTCCTATGCTCTGCAAGGATTCTAAATACCGCTTTATCTCTCGGTGTCATATTGTCAACGCCTAATGCAGTAAGACGGTCAACTTCCTCGACAACTTCATCAAAGCCGCCTTGAATAAATTCCTGCGCTTCTGCTTTTGCAAGCACATCAATATCCCTTGCCGAATATTGCGGCCGTTCGGGAATCTCAATGCCTTTTTGCTTATAAAAGCCCTTGAAAGTGTCTGTCATTTCCTCTACGGTTTCCTTGCCCGTTCCAGCTTTCAATACGCTTTCGAGTTCACCGTACTTGCGGTCATACTCCTTGCGAATCTTTGCCTCTTTTCGAGCAATCTTCTTGCTCAAAATCTCGTTCACCTTGGCATTCATTTCGTCCTCGGTGTACTTCTTTTCGGGTTCGGTTACAGTTTCTTCTGCGGTCTGCTCCGTGTTTTCAGTAACTTCGATTTCTTCTTCGGTTACAAGGTTTTCGTTATCTAACATAACTTTCTTCCTTCCCATTTTTTGAGTGGTGTTTGACTTCACCTATTCCATACAGTTTTACGACTTAAATGCTTGGTCTGTTTTGTGCCTCTACTTGACGGCAAGAGGCGTTCCGCTTTTTTAAGTCCACATTAAGGCAGGGAATCGCCATATAAAAAAGCAATGGTTATACTGCGCTACTGATTGTGTAGCCGTTTTTTTCCATTGCTTATTTATTATTCTTCGGGGATTTCTTCTTCGGGGATTTCCTCGTCAAGCTCGGCTTCCATCTCGGCGTATTCTTCTTCGCCTTCGATTTCCGGCTCTGCTTGTGCTTGCTCCGCTTCTACTTGCATTCTTGCGGCGGCAATCTGCTCGGCTTGTGCATCGGGGTCTTCCATAAGGAATTGATTTGCCCTTTGCTGCATTGCTTGCGCTTGTGCTTGAATCATAGCTATTCTGCGCTGTTCTTCTTCTTGGTACTCAATTACTTCTTCAAGCCTCAACTTGGGAGCAACAGAATCATCGGGGAGCGCCTTAACATACGCTTTCAATTCGGGCAATCTCTGCGGCGATAACAAGCCAGCAATCAAAAGATTCTCCATTGTCTGCTCTTGTGCGAATCTGTCATATACTCCCTTTGGGGTAACATCAATCTTTACTGTTGCTTTCAACTGCTCCAATGCGCTTTGAGGCACATTAACAAGCTGAATCACTTCTTCGCCCGTCTGCGGATCAGTAACAGTTTCTTCAAGGTTTACTCCATCTACGGAATACACAATCAAATATTCAAGCCAAATGCGAGCCAAATCTTCGATAAAGTTCTTATAGGATTCTTTCTGCTCGGTCATAGGAGCTTGAGAAGCTTGCTGTACCGCAAGAATTGCTCTGCCCGAAGCGGATTCTGGGTCAACTTGTCCTGTGGCCGTATCGCCTGCGCCTGCAAGATTCTGTGTCATTTGAATCAAATCTTCTTGCAGTTTTACTACATCGGGAGACATCTGCGCCGGCGGAATTGTGCCTACTACCTTGTGAACATCTTCAACAGTATTTCCTTTGGTTTCAATGATTCCGCCTACCGTATTCAATGCTTTCGGATTGGCTACCTTGCTAACATCAACAACCTTCTGCGGAAATGCTTGATATTTAACAGTCAATACACGCCGAATTTCGGTTCTATTTACCTCGATTTGGTTAGGGATAAGATACCTTACCTCGCCCTCACCTCTTGCGCTGCCTTCTTTTTCTTCCCAGCAAAAATGCGCAATGGGATAAAGGGAAAGCCCTGTATCAATATCTTCGCAAATATCGCAATATCTTGTGGCGATAGAAAAGTGTACTGTGCCGTTTTTCTTGTAGAATTTATATACAATGGTTACAGCATCGTCTAATTCTTCTTTGGCTGCATCGCCACTTTGATCGTGCTTATCGTTATCGGCCACAATAAAATCAATCTTGCTTTCGCTCATACCCTTATCCAATGCAAACTCAATCGCATTAAACACGGGCATTCTCTTGCGAATTAAGATATATGGCTGTGCTTGGATATCATCGTCATTCTCGTTGCCGTAATAAATATCACTTTTCTTGATAATCTCGTTTACCGGGAACATCTTTTTTTTGTCAAAATCAACATAAATAATGCCCTCGTCATTGATAGCACTATCCTTTGTGATTCTGCGCCCTTTGTAGTCCATCTTGTCCCGTTCCCAAGTTCGAGCAGCGTATGCATTCAGCATTTCGCAATATCGCTCTGCCTCTTTGCGAAAAGCTTTGTTTTCAAAGTTCATAGAAGAATAAATAATAGCGTATAAGTTATCGTGAATTACTGAAATCTTATACTTTACAATGGGCTTGATAAAGTTCTTCTGTACGGGTTCTACGCCGTCAAGCTTTGCCCCTTCCCATTGATTGCCGTTATAAAAGCGATAATTGCGGTCTGCATCTGTATAGATACCTACTCGCCTATGAAAATTACGCCCCTTCTCATATAAGCCCCAAATAGGAGTTTCTATGAAATCCATTTGATCTATATATGCCATTTAACCATCACCCCCTCGGAACATCTTCCTGCCCTGCGGAAGTTCCGTCATATCTTTCCACATTTCGCAAGATAGCATTGATTCTGTCTTGCTCGGTTCTGTTTGCCTTCTTCTCTTGGCGTTCAATGCGCTTTTCTGCCGGGGATTCAATCTTGATTTCCTCGCCCCTGCTTACCATCTGCCCCACCTTTGCGCCAATTAAAAAGCACGCTATATTTAGCGTGCCTACTACAAGTATCGTTAAAATATCCATATATGCCCCCTATATAACAGTAATGCTATCGCCGTAATCGCTTCGTGCTGATAACTCTTGTTCAATGTTAAAGCCATATTTCGGCTGCATCTCAATAACGCTCAAAGGGAATACCACTTGCTCTTTGATATGATATGCAATAGCCAAAGCCATCATTGCATCATCGTGGCCGCCTTCGGGAGCTTCTATGCGCCCCTTCTCATTGCGAATAATCGTCAAGAGTTCTTCCAGCGTATCTTTATCATTAAGCAAATCACTATGCTCTCTGACTATCTCTATAAGCTTTGATATAATAGTCGGTCTTGTTAAGCTCGTTGTCTTAAAGCCGAAGCGCTTCTCTGTTTTCCCGGTGTATGTATCAAGCGCTTCTCTTGTGTATTGATTCGGGTATCCTAGCCTTTGAAGCTCTTTTATCGGGAATGAATCAAAGTTTGCTTCAATGCCGATCATAGCGTTTTTATAATACTTACCGAGACAATACATCTGCCTAGTATATTGGTCTGCATCGAATTGGTGCTTTAATACTGCTGCTTGCTTGCCCGTTTTGGCATCAAGCACTTGACCGATAAAGAAATCGCTTCCTTCGCCCGCTGTATCGCCACCTATGCAATACTCTGTAATTTCAGGAGTATTGGGAACGCTATATATCTTAATATATCCGTTCTTATCGTTTACCCATCTGATATTGCTTATCTTTAAGCCGTCATAATCATAAGCAAAATAACCCGTCTTGATTGGCTTTGGTATATTGTCAAGCCGTTCAAGTATGATCGCCGTATCAAATACATTCTTGCCGGATAGCAAGAAAGCTTCGTGAGGCGTGCAAGGATATTCTTGCTTGATTAGGTCTTTATCAAGGTATTTATCGTACTTATTCCAATACCAATAGAGCTGTTCTGCGGTTAGTTCTTTTTCGTCTCTTAACCACCGTAGCCGCTCCCATATCCAACCCTTCTTGCTGTCTATATCGTGCAAGAAAGCTGCTTTCAGTTCATCATTGCGGAATGGTATAACATACTCTTTCGTTCTCCACCACTCATAGAAGCAGTTTATATGCACTCCGCTATTCCACATACGCTGATAATCGTTATAGCCGTTTGGGGTACTCTCGTATATCTTGATACAGTTCTTTGTAAAAGCTTCACCCAATGCACCTTGAATCGGTGATATGCCGTCTTTCCAAAAGGCACATTCCGAGCCGTGAAAGAAGTTTACTGTTCGAGATCGACCGACATCTTTTGTTGCCGTATCTACCGCCCAACTGCTATTGATTTTCTCGAAGAGTAATTGCTTGCGGTTGTTAAACTTCTCCGTAGGTTTTAACGCTTCCGGCAACTGCCCGTAAGGAAACTTTGCTTTATTCTGAAAGATTGCTTCGCTGTTATCGCTCTTATCAGCAAGAGTATATCCTTGAAAGTTTTTATTTAATATACTGCAAGCTAATTGATACGCCGTTACAAGCGTTGTAAAGCCCTGCTGACGGCCTTTAAGCACCAATAGGGATATATCTGTTATATTGCCCTCGTTAAAGTCCTGTATGGCTTTATTTAGCGTATTCATAAAATCGTGCTGTACATCGTTCAAGAAAAAGGGCATTGTCCTTTGGTTCTTATCTACAACAATAAAGCATAATTCTATAAGCTTTTCGGGCTTTGCTTTGATTTCTTCCAGCAAATCGGCGTTTGATAGCATTTCATTAGCAACGGCGTTTCGGAATGTTTTATCATAGTCAATGCTTTGTAGTTCTTGCCACTTATCTTTGCGCTTTTGAATAAGATAATCTGCTGTATATTTCACAGAATATCCTCTAACTTTACTACGCCTACTTTGCCGTCAAGAATGGTCTTATACTCATCTTCCATCTTGTTATCAATATCAATAGCCGCTTGGCGTTCCCTTGCCGATAATTCGGGATTCCTTGCCATATCTGCAAGCATTTCCCGCTTTTCTGCCCTTGTCAATACCGCTTCCGTTGCGGCTTCTGCTTTCAGTTCTTCATACCTAGCCAAAATCTCTTTATGTTCACGCTCAAGCGCACTTGCTTTGTTATCTACTGTGTTATCTTTCCACTTTGCGCTACTAGGGAATGCTTCTCTATATGCTTTCCGTTGCGACATTCCTTTTGCTCTTGCTTGCGCATAATCTTCCCAATGAGGATTCGCTAATACTGCCATAGATAGCACCCCTTTCTTTTTACAGTTTTGCACTCATATCTTTCTTTGTGCCGCTTAAATATATTACCGGCGATTGCTTGCTTGCCGGTTTAAATTCCTGCGCCTCGCCATAACCGCCATAATTCAAATTCGCCGCACCATTTACAAATAACTTATCAACTATCGCAAATGTGCTGTTTTGTCTGTCTATTCTATAAAACGCTTGTTTCATCACCATAGGTAAATGTGTATGGTTATGAATATATATATCTGCATCAACTATACTTGCCATATCTGCAAGACGGATTGCTTTTGCGCCTTCTTTGCGCCCTCCTCCGCTTCCGTGTAGCATATAGATCGTGTAGCATTGCTTTCTATTGCTCGCGTGTTCCTTGCACTTCCCGAACCGAATAAACATCAATACAGAAATAGCGGAATATCTTTCAATCAAATTCAACTGCGCCGCAAGTAAATACGAAAGGTCAATACCCTCTTTTCTGTATGTTCTTGCTTCGTGGTTTCCGTGGGTGATTGCTAAAAGCTTTTCTTTATCTGCTAACGGCTTGAATAATTCCACCGCCGTTTGTAATTGCTCCATAGGATTTAATTCTGCGGTATAGGTATCTCCAATGCTTGTTTTTGTAGCATTGTCAACAATATCGCCATTTAGCACACAATAAACACCGGGAGTATTTGCTACATAGTCAATGCGCTCTTTTAATCTTTTTATGTCGCAATGCTCATCGCCGATATGCTCATCACCGAAAATAACAATTTTTATGCTTTTCAGTTCTGCCGGAAGGTCTATTTTTATTGCTTTCAAATGATTTCCTCCACAAACAGATTGCAGGCGGCTTTGGCGTTCCGATTGATACGCCCCGAAAGGAGGAAATGGTATTTGCAATGCTTCCCCAAATGCCCAGAAGGAAAGCACCGAGCCGCCGTGCATTCTGCCGAAAATTTCTTTTAATATCGCACGCACGCAAAAAAGCAGCTACCAATTTCGGCGGCTGCTTCTTTTACAGTTTTACACACTATCATTTTACATACTTTTAGCATTACATTCTATTACATTTCATTACATTCCATTACATCTTTACATTTTTGCGCCCACTTCTTTTCACAGCGGCTCCCATCGTTTACAATTCGTTCACAAATCATTTACAAAATAATGCAGATTTACACTGCGGCGGTGGTGTAAAATAAAGACAGTCGAGGGACACACCTCACACAAAACAACGCCGAAAGGGAGAAAACGAGCGGCAAAACCGCCCACAAGAAAGAGAGGATTTGAAAATGAACGAAATTCAATTTGCAGAAACCGTCTTGAATATGCCCGCCGAAAAAAGAGAAGCTTTTTTTGAAACCTTGAAAACCAAACTTTCCGAAGAAGATTATCTTACAACCGCAAAATTTATCAGCTTTATAGGAATGTTCAAAAGTCCAGCAAAATATGAAGCTATGAAAAATGCCGTATGCGATCAACTTTGTGAAGAATTTCACGGGCATACGGTGGAAAGAAAAAAGAAGATTGAAGATCCTTGTAATCCCGTATTTATGACAACTATTTTATAAAAAACCGATCCGGGGCGGTTTTTCCCCGGCAGAAAAGGAGTACAGAATGAAAACAGTAGAATTTGCAAAAGAAGAGCTAGAAGTATTGGAAAAGATGTTTGATATTGTGGGAGATACGGAGTTTGAGGATTCTCTTGCTGAATATAATATTTACTGCGATATTTACAATAAAATTTTTCAATAACGAGAAACGACAACCGACTAATTCAATAAAAATTCAAGATTTAGAAACAGAGGGGACACGAAACTATGAAAAAATGGAAATGGTATTAAAAAAATGGAACAAAGTTTGAAATGTTTTCGATCTTGTATGACAAGGAAGATTATGTTGTAGTTCAAAATGATGATACAAAAAAATACAGTTTTGGCTTAAAAAGAGATTTTGGCACACTGTATGGCTTTCCTGTTAATCAATCGTGTTTGACAATGCAAGAAATCAAAAGACAATTAAAAGCTTTTATTAAGATTGACCAAAAATATCTTGACAGTTTGGGAAAATACGCAGAAAAAAATATTCAACGCTGGGAAGATATGATTGCAAGCGTTGAAGCAAATTGAAAGGCGGTGATATGAATGCTTGAAAGCAAAAAGCGAGCTAACAAAAAATACAACGCTAAATACAAAGACAGAGTAAAGACAATCCGCTTTGATTGCTACCCAACGGACAGCGATATTATAGCCCACATTGAAGCGAAGAAGGCCGCAGGAGAACCAACGGCAACCTATCTGAAACGATTGATCCGAGAGGATATGAAAAGAGGGGATATACCATCAGAAAAAGAATAGCGATTGACTTCGTTGACGGCTTTACGCCGCCGGAAGAATTTGATTCACAAGGCCAAGCAAAAAAAGAGAATCGCAAATACTCTAAATGTCTGCTTTGCCCTTTCTACTCCATAACAGATTTTGACGATTGGGATTATTGCGGATTCCCCGATAAAGAAGGCGAGCAATACGGGCATACCAAATGCCCCATAAGAAAATACTTTGAGAATAAAGCAAAGGGATAGGCGTTATTGCCTATCCCATTCTTTTTGCAGCATATCACCGAGCCGCTTCAACGCTCTTTTTTTAATTCGCCACACTTGAACCGTTGAATAATTTATATCAAATGCAATTTGCTCTTGGGTCATTCCTCTAACAAATTCCCGGTGGATCACTTTGCATTCATCAGCTGGAAGCATTTTAATAATATCTATGATATACTGTCTTTGTTGTTTTAATGCAGATAATTCTTCTGTATGTAATTCCGCAAGTTTTACGGCGTTATCCCCGACTTTATCTGACTTTCCACCGCTATGGGGCATTCCGTCAAGACTTGCGGTAATTTTTGTTGCCTTTGCCATAACATCTGCAATATCAAATTCTTTCGCTTCAATAAGTGCATCTAGCTTTTTAATCTCTTCAAGCCATTCAATAACCGCTTTTTCTTCCATCAGCGCAACCCCTTCCCAAGCATTATTTATTTAACTTTTCTCTTGCTTTTTTGCTTATGTAATACGGCATCAACATTGCTTTGATTTGCCGGATCATAACAATAAGCTCTTTACACCGCCGACAAACTCTATCTTGATTCGGTGTTTCCGCTTCACAATGTTTGCAAGTAAACTTTTCCATTTTCAATCCCTTCCCGCAATTAGCAAACACATTAACAAAATACCTATCATTGCTCCGGCTACTACACCGCCAATAAACTCAATCATTGCTCTTGCACCTCTCTTTCAATCAAAATAAGGATTCATAGCCCATTGCCATAACAAAGTAGATGTACCCCACACAAACGGAGCAACATAGGCACACACCAAAGCCAATACACAAATGACAGTGATAATTGACATAAAATTGTCTCTTACAAACTCAAAAACTTTTTTCATCCGTTCTCCCTCTCTTTCAAAGATACTCTATGGTGTCTATCAAAACTTGCTTTTTCGGTAAACGCTCTTTCAATAGTCCACCCTCGTCTATAAAGCCTATAATATAAAGTGAATCGGTTAATTCCCAACTTCTCAGACCATTCGGTTAATGTTTTAATTTCGCCGTTGTATTCTATTTTGCAAGTATGGCTTTGATTATTTGCTTGTTCTTTCATTGTTACCCAACGGCAATTTTTAGGCTCATAATTTCCGTTGTTATCTATTCGGTCAATAGAAAGTCCTTCTTTATATCCATTTTTATAAGCCCAATTTCTAAATGCTATAAAACTTTCTTTCCATTCGGAACATACGGATATACCCCTTCCACCGTAATATTTATAAACTGCTAAACTCGGTACTTCACACCGCCTTTTCATAGAACACCAAACCTCATAAAGTTTTGTTCCTTTGCCACCGTGTTTATAATGTCCGTTATTCTCTCCCTTTTGCGATTTAATAGTTTTAGGCATTATTTTCGCCTCTCTTTTGAAGTTCTCGCTCCGCTTCCTCACGGGATAGAAAGACGGTTTTGCCGAAATCTCCACCAAACACAATGTCATAAAAATTGTTTTTGGTAACAGTAACAGAACGGATAAAATGCTTTATCGTTTGCTCTCTTTCTCGCCAAGTGTTATAGCCAACCTTTTTGAATTTCACCCCTGTTCCCATAGTTACAACTCGCCACACCGTCTGCCCCACCTCGCAAGGCAACTCCACAAAGCGGGATTTGGGTTTGAAATCATCACAAATTGAAACATCGAGAATATTCCCCAAATAAACACACACCTCATAATGCACACACTCTTTGCAAGTCATTTTTGTTCACCTTCTTTCGCTTTGTCGAGTAGTTTCATAATCTTGCCATCTTTTAGAGAAGGCTCGCCGTTCATTAGATAGTTAATACAATCATTAAGGCTTTTTGCCCCTCTCACAATGCAAACAGGAATACCATCAACCAAAAGAATGTGTTTGTGTGTTGAATTGTACTCTTTTACTTTTACAGTACTTATATTCACTTCAACTCCAACCCCATTTCTTTTTTCATCAATTCGGGATTATCGTGAATGTTGCCGATCACTTCAAGCGTTGTATTGGCGAAACCGTCAAGGCATACAAATTCATCGTGCCAACCCCACAACACACCGAATTTTCCGTTATCAAACAAAACAGCCGCTTTCCCGTTTACTCCTAAATTTTTGCCCGTATAATCAAACAGCAACATATCTCCCTCAAAAATCTTATTGCCGTTCTTATCATTTAAGCCCGTATATTGTCCGACGGTTTCGGGAATCACCATAAAATTAACCGCCCCCGTGCAATCATATTCATCACAAATAAACAAATCTTCTATGATATAACATCTTTCTTCTTCAAAGAATGGAACACCTTGCACCCATTCGCCTTTATCGGTTTTCCCTCTAAACAAAATCTCTCTCACAACTCCACCCCCATTTCTTTTGCGATTTCCTCAAGGTCTGACACTCTTACAGAATGATAAACATTGCCCAAAAAACCTCTACCTCTTTTGGCTTTGGCTTTGGCTTTATCCAAAAATCCCTTTGCGAATTTCGCTATAAAGGTTTTGTTGGTAAGAGACTTATAACCCCTAATCGCATTGTTTTTTTTGTCGAGAAGGTCAAGGACAAACTCCAAATCTTCACGAGAAGTCCACTCGCAAACGAAACTTTGTTCCGATTTTGCTTGCGAAATTAAATATTCAAAACGATCCACAATGGCTTTTTCCGACATCTCTACCATTCCCATCATAGGTCTACCCCCATTTCTTTTGCGAGATTGTAAATATCAGTATCGTGTACAACACGGTCACCATCGTATATCATCATTGCATAATCTTTGAGTAACCTCTCGGCAAACTCTTTGATTGTTTCTGCTCTTGTGATTTTCCAAGCATCTACAACTTCCATATAGGTCTTGGTGATATTGTCCCTCTCTTTTGTTACTCTCTCAATCTCCGCATTTTTGCGGTTGATAAGGTCAAGGGCATTTCCTATGAGTATGGTAGTGCAATATGGTCGAGTAGTGCCATCTTCTAATCGAAGATTACATCTTTTACAATCAGCCATTATGTTTGTTCTACAACACTCCAAAGCCTTCATAATTTCGATTTCGGTCATTTCTCGCTCCTTTCGTTTTTCCTAATCTTCGCTATATTTTCCACAATCTGCATACAAGCCATAAATCCTTGTACATATTCCGAATGCTCTCCGTATGCTTTAAGAAGAAGATTGTATTTGTCTTGCATCTCTTTCAAAATTGCTTTATCCATCGCTCTCCACCCCCCGGCATAACATCAATATGCTTTACTACAAAGCCAATCTGCTCCAATGCTTCGGTAATATCATCTTTTATGCCGATAATCTCATCTTCATCGGCAAGACTTGCTTGCACAATAAATCTATAATTCATACTTACTCCTTTAATTTGTTTTGTAACGCTTCCATTCGGATTCTGATACCCTCATCATCTGCCGCCGTTTTCGGTGGTGTTTTTTCTTCTGCTCTTTTGATAGCTTCTCTTTCCAAAGCACTTCTTTTCACCGCCGCATTGAAAAAATCGGCTGCGCTGTATGAACTGTATTTTTCCTTTGGCTTGTCTTTCAGAGGATATACGCTCTTCCAATTATTCACGATCGCCGTTTCAAGCAGCTTCTTTTGTCTTTCTATGCTGTGAGGCTCTAATTCATTGACTTTGTTAATAAGCGTTGTCAAAGCCCTGTCTGTCATAGGCGCTTTTATCATTTTTCGCATCTTGATATATTCAAGATATAATTCTCTTAAACTATCATCAGCGATTTGAGAAAGGATTGCTTCGTAAGAGTTCGGCTTGCTTGCTTTCTTCTTTTCTTTATCTTTCTCTATACTATTCTTTCCTAACTCTATCTCTAACCTATCCTGTGTATCCGCTATGTATCCGCTTTGTATACATTCTGTGTATGCCTTGTTTTCTTTTTCTACGAGTTGCCTTTTTTCCTCTTGGTAAATTGTAGGTTTATAGCGGTCTTTTTGTATGTAATTGTGCAATTTCCAATGCTTGATAACGATAACGCCGCTTTCAAAAGTGATAATAAACCGCTTCATAATAAGCAATTTACAATCATCATCGCTCGCTCCAACCACACGCTGTATTTTCTTCGGGTTATTTATAAATCCGTCATCATCTGCCCTCATAGATAAATGAAAATATAGCGCTTGTGCCGACAATGGCATATCAAGAAAAGCATCGCTATCAATTATCGTTTTTGCAAACATTCTCCTTTCGGCCATTACACTTCGCTCCCTGCATATTCTCGGAACATATCTTCATTCTCTGCCCGGTATGCTTTTACATCTTCGCTTGCGGCCAATTCGGGATATGCTCTCTGTACCTTTTGTCTTGCTCTCCGTACCGATTCAAAACAAGGATATACCTTGCCTTGCAGATTCAATAGAAAATCAAATACTGTAACGCCGCCAAGATTTCCCCTTTGCTCCGTTTCAATATGCTTCAATACTCGGAGATAGAGAAAAGAATCGCTGTTTCTCGCTCTCTGATCCTTCTCCAAAATGGATTTTACAAGCTCTGTTACATTTACAAGGTTATACTTCTTTCCCATTTTTCTTTCGCTCCTTTATTTCTTTTAACAATCTGCATACAGTCCGTTCATCAATGTCGATTGAATATGCAATTTCTTCTATCGTTTTGCCATCTTCAAACCGTAATTTTTTTACGGCTTTGAGTTTTTCTTCTTTTCGGCGTTTGCGCCGTCTTCCGGCCTTTTCAAAAAGGTTTTGCTTGATTTCCGTTATAAGCTCAAACATCGGGCATTCGTAAACATCGAAGGAATCAACATATTCCCTTTTGATTCTACTTGTTTGGCTTTGCCTTAAAATTTTTGTTGGTTTTGCCTTCCAACCGGGAACGGGTTCAAAATTATTCGCCCACGGGCATTTTTTATCCTTTCCACCAGCCCACTCGCATTCCCAGCAAAGCGTGCTGTGCTTTTGAAGTTTGTTTCTCATTTTTGCTCCTTTTGCATTTCGTAATAGGTTACGCCTACGGCAATGGCAGCCCAAACATCTTTTGAAACTCCGTAAAATGTATCGGGGTTTTTCTTTGTGCCTTTGCCGTTTTTAAAATCAAATTTTGCATAGCGGTTAATAAGCTCTTGTCTGATATTGCTATCTTTTGCTCTCATACTGCCGCATAGATAGATTTTCTCGTCTTTGCGGAATACGAAATCGGTTCTCAATCCCTTTAAGGCGTGCAAGAATTGTCCCGTCCAAATACAAGTATCAAAGACATCTGCTCCAACGGGCATACCGTAGGAAGCGATTTTTTCAATAACAAAAATATTCGGTGCTCCCGGTGCGAATGGTGCAGAATTGTAATTTTCCAAGAGCCGAAGAAGCTCGCCGTTTTCCACCTTGCCGACTTTGACAAGGTGGAAATTTGGCATTTCAATCACAGCATATCCGCTTTGAGTATTACCGGGATCTATTGCAAAAATTGTTTCCATTTGGAACCACTCCTAAAAGGGAAGCTCGTCTTCGGGTGTTTGTTCTTCAAATCCTGCGCTTTCTCCGTAAGGGGTAGGGGTTTGCTTGGGTGCTTCGGAAGCGCTGTTAGAAAGCAATTTAACGCTATCTGCGACTACCTCAAAGGCGGTGCGCTTGTTTCCGTTGCTATCCTCAAATTTTCTTGCGGTCAATACTCCGCTTACCTCAACCATATCGCCCTTGTGGCCGTACTTGCAGAGATATTCTGCGCTTTGATTCCACGCTACGAAATTGATAAAATCGGTTGTGTCTTTTACTCTCGGTCTTGCAACGGCAAGAGTAAAACTAACAACTGCTTTTCCGTTTTGAGTTTGTCTCAACTCCAAATCGGCGGTCAATCTTCCTGTAAAACAACAAGTATTCATAATATTTCTCCTAATCTAAATAATTTTTTCCAAAAATTTTTATAAAATCTTCAATAGTCCATTCGTAATGCTTCATAGCGATTTTTTGTGCTTTTGCTTGTAGTCGCTGCCTTATTTCGGCGTTGAAATGCACTCCGTTCGGCGGCTCGTTGTGGTGATTGTGGCAAAGCCATACTTTCAAGCCGTATTTTTCGCTTAATTTGCGGTTAGGGTTTCCACCGAAAATATGGTGGCATTCAAGCCAATGCACGCCGCCGCAAAACAAACATTTCTTTTCGGTCTGAATAATGGAATTTGCCATCACTCATTCCCCCACAAGCTTTTAAGGTTTGCGATTTCTTCCGGGGTTCTTGTGTCAATGTCTAACTCCTGCGCTTCGCTTACTACTCCGTCAAGGAAAATTGACATTTCACGGGAATCAAAATCGCTACTTCCCTTGAACACCTTGTAATGCTTGAATAGTTTTCCGTTTAACTCGCTTTCCCCGGCTTCTTCTATGTACTTGAAATATTCCTTGATAGGGATATGCGATAAAACGCTGATAATCTCGCTCTGTCCGTACCGTTTAAGCATTTTAAGATATACTTCTTCTTTGCTTGCTCTGATAACATTGGCAATCTCGGTCAACAGCTTCCAAGCGTAGTTATTAGCATTGAGGGAGCGTTTCTCTCTGTATTTATCAATCTTCACGGAAAGTTTATCTGCGCTTTTTAGCTCGTCATAGCATTGGGTAGCCGCTTTCTTTTCGTTGATTGATAGACTCAAAAAGACATTCCCGTTATGAAGATCAACTGCAATATCTTTGATAGTTCCACTTAACTCGTACATAGGGTTATCCTTTCGGCAGAGAAATTCGCACATATCCTGCTTTTCCGTTGGTCTTCTTCTGAACATCTCTGCAAAATGATTTGTAAAGCCGTGGGTGGCTTTCGGAGAATGCTTCGGTATCAAACTCGGTTACAGTCTTAATGCTTTCTTCCGTTGCCTCAACTCTTGTAATCTTTGTGCCGTTGTAGGTTTCCCAAGATTTAATACCGTGCTTTTCCATCGCTTCATATAAGGCTTGTTTCATTTGCTTGTACTCGGTTTCAAACGCCTTATAACTTGCCATTTGCATTTCAAGGGATTCAACCTTTTTGGAAAGCAGCACCACCTCTTTTGGTTGTAAATCTTCCTCGGATAGCAGAGGATTCTCTTTCAATCTTGCTAAATCGGCACGGAATCGGTCTATTTCTGCATTTACTTCCGCAAGAAGGGTTTTGTATTGCTCCAAAGTAATCTCAAAAGTTTGCAGTAATTTGCGGTTAAATAAATGGTTAAAATCATCGGGGCGGTGATATACCGCAAGGATTCCGTTTTCAACTTTGTTTGCTTCCATATACTTGACAAGCTGAACAAGATAATTCTTGTACTCGTCCACTTTTTTGTGAACACGGGAAGTAGATTTTATTTCAAGAACACACTCGCCGTTAAATCCGTCTGTATGGAAACGGAGATCACCGTCAATTACTTGGTTAGGTTCAAAGGTTGTCTTGTATTTTCGGTTGACAAATTCTCGGATTTTCGGCTCGATCAAATGCCCATATTCGGTAAACTTATTTCCTTGAAAATCACGCTCTTTCAACCCTGCTTTTTCAAGCAGAATATCCCAACGGGTGGTAAAAGGGGAAATTCCCATAATTGCCGGAATATCAGAACCTAACCCCCAATGAATAAATGACGGTCTTTTGTAACATCAAATTCCATTGGTTAATCACCCTCTTTCTTAAATAAATTCAAAGTGTAATCCTAAATAGATTTTTTCGCCGTTGTTCATAACCTCGGAAAATCTATTTATCCTCGTTGCTTTTGTTAATCCCCTTGCGCATAACTGCCTTTGCATTTCAGTTAAACTGTCGGTTACAATATCAAGCTCCAAACATTTCACCTTCTTGCGGTTTGATAATGCGCCGCCGGAAACCTTTTGCAATCCCAATTTGTAAGCGTGCTTTTGGTTTTCGCTCGATGTTACCCATTCCAAATTGTCGGCTCTGTTGTTGCGCTTGTTTCCGTCAATATGATTTACCTCTTTTTTGTTGTGAGGATTTTCACAAAAAGCAATAGCTACAAGTCTGTGTGTCCTTATAGATTTTGGCTTGCTATTTTTTACTAAAGTAGATTCAAAATAACCGTCTCTTGTCTTTTTACATTTGCAGTTACGAACCCATTTGCGCCCGTACCGGGAAATTCTGCGAACATTGCCGTAATTGCTCACTTGATACAAGCCTTCGTAATCGGCAATATCTTTCCATATTTCCATTCAATCACCCTAATTCTTTGAGCAATTCAAGATAACGCTCGTCTGTGGTTTCGTGATTCAATCCTTTTTCTGCCGCATAATCGCCAGCGTTAATGCCTTTTTCTTTCAGCTTGGCAATCAGCTCTTCTCTGGGAGTTTTCTTTTTCGGCTTTGCTTTCGGAAACTCCGGCTTTTCTTCTTGGCCGTGGGTATTAGTGGTATCGCTGTCTTTGGTATCGTCAATATCAAAGAGGCCATTCAAGGCGTATTTTCTTGCATAACTACTGCTTGCGCCTGTTACTTGCGAGCCGTCCATACCTTTTTTGGTTTCTTCTTCTCTTGCATAAGCAACGGCATAAACGCCTTCGCCGCTTTCCGGGTCAATAAATCTTGCGGTCGCCTTGACATAATATCTTTCGCCAATAAGCTCGATTTCGTCCGAAAGATAAACAACGGCGTTTACCTCTTTGCAGATGGGCTTTACCGCTTCGAGAATATCCTCGCAGTTGCGGTAGTTGTACTTTCCAAAAGCGTTGTACTGACTTTTGGGGGCTTTGAGCGCAGTTTGCACGCTCAACAATTTTTCGTATACTTTCATATCTTCTCCTTTTCTTTTCGGGGCTTTAAAGCTCCGTATTTACCTTTTTGTAATGTTCCTCGCAGTATTCGTAGAGGCAATCGGAACAGATATTTGCCCCTTCGATTTCGTAATAGTAATCTTCTTGAATAGGTTGGTGGCAATGAGCGCAATGCGGCAGGCGGTCAAGCCATTCTTGGTGCACTTTATCTCGGTGCATTGCATCTTTTGCAGGATCATCGGTGTACATTAGCGCACCTTCTTTCTTGATTCGCTTTTGAGATAATGCAAAGCCGTAGGAATCAGCAATATAAATCCCAAAACAAACATTTTTTCAAGACTATCGGGCGGCATCTGTCCCATATCGGTATACATTTCGTCAGTTCCTATTGCCCCGAAAAGAATAAAAAATCCGGCGGCGGCAGTAACGATTCGGAATAATCTAAAAATTCTTTTCATTTTTCTACCTCGATTTCGTATGTAATTTTTACGCCCTCTTGGTCTGCCAAAAGGTCAATCAGCGTTGCGAGAAGGTCTTTTCCGTTTGGTTCTTTCATTTGGTTCTCCTTTTCAAAATCGCACGCCGTGCGACAATTAAGCTAAAAAAATATGACTCGCTTCTTCTGCGGTCAAGCCAAGAACTGCTTTCATTTTTCTTGCTTCTCCAATAGTGATTTTTTCAAAATTGTTAAGCTTTCGGTATAAAGATGAGCGGTCAACGCCGATTTTCGCTGCAACGGTTTCAACATTCATACCATTTTCAACAATCTTTCCCTTTAACATCTGCAAATCCACTTCGCTTGCTCCTTTCTGTATTTGTTATTTCAAAATGTCGCGTGCCGTGCGACTGTCTGTATTGTAGCAACTAAAATCCTATCTGTCAATATAGTTTTTGCGCATAGTGCGACAATTTACAATTTGTTCACATTCCAAATGTTGCAAATTTGCGACGAATGCTATATAATGTTGGCGAAAGGGGTGATATCGTGAATATCGGAAAGAGAATTAAAGAAAGGCGCAAGGCGTTGAAAATGAGCGCAGACGAGCTTGGCAAGAAGCTCGGAAAAGATCGTTCTACAATTTATAGATATGAAAAAGGCGATATTGAAAACTTGCCTCTTGACATATTAGAACCGATTGCAGCTGCTTTGAATACAACGCCACAATTCCTTATGGGGTGGGAAGAAAAAATAAAGAAGAATCCTGTAGAAATGGCAGAGCGTCACTTTGAAATAATAATGGATGAAGATATTTCGGAAATTTTTGACGATTTCAAGTTATTAGATGAGGCACAAAGAAAGATTGTAAAAGATTTAGTACACAGTTTGGCGGCTTCAAAAAAAGGAAGCCTTTAACGGCTTCCAAATAGTTTTGTTACAAAAGTCAGTATGTAAATGAGCTTGCTGGTATCAATAATGTGTGTCAATTCAGCTAACCTTTTTATCTGTTCTTCGTCTTGATTGTTGACATACTGGAGAATTTCGGCGATGTATTTTTCTTTCATAGCGGCGCAAGCTCCTTTCAAGTGGGGCAAACATTTGTTTGTCTTATTCTTCAAAAGTATTGTACTATCTGAAAATTTTGCAAGCAATCAGCAATATTTACCAAAAACATTCAGAATTTATGAAATCATTTTAATTCAAAAAACTAAAAAATCAATACCCAATTTTGGGAAAAACACGGTAATTTGTGTCCGCAAAAAGGAAATGAATTTCCATAGAACAGACAATCATTTCTAAAAAGTAGATAATAATTTTCAAACGAAAGGAAAAAAATAGTATGTGGCTTGAAAAACTTAGAGAAGCAAGAGAAAAATCCGGAATGTCTATGAAACAAATTTCAGATAGTTCGGGTGTTACCGAAAAGACATTGGCTCGCATTTTTGCCGGCGGAGCATCTATGCCACGCTTTGGCACGCTTGGCGATATAGCTTCTGCTCTTGGTACTTCTCTTGAAGAAATCTTTAACGAAAGCAATGCAAGATTAGCAAGCGGCGATCTAATTGCTTTGCAAGACGAAGTGGAGAAACTTAAATCGGAACTTTCTATGATGTCTGCTGAACTTTCGGTAAGCAACGGAAAGATTGCCTCATTGACTGCCGAGAACGATTTGCTTCGGATAAAGTTGGAACACAAAGAGGAAATAATTTCCCTTCATAACTATTATAATTCAGTTAGAGGCGGCACGGGAAAATAATGGTGTTGATATGGAATGGAGAAATTGAAAAATGGGCGTTATTGTAGGCGTTGTTAAATACCTTGTCTGTGTTGCTTTGTTTGGAATATTGGTTTATGCCAGAGCGTTATATTTAGAATTAAAAAAGGCAAAATCCAAACTAGAAAATGCAGAAGAAACAATAAAGAACTTAAAAGAAGAACTGCAAGAAACAAAGCGGAATAATTAGACAAGCATATT
>JAZOQZ010000039.1:0-13470 GCA_045656345.1 Clostridia bacterium | reverse complement strand
CCTGATTATATTTATTTAGAACCCCTCCCACTCTTTGACGGAGAAGGAAATCCCATTTTAAAATAATTAAAAAAACTGTTGCGAAAGCAACAGTTTTTTTATGCCTTTTTTTCTTTGTCGGTTTTGGATTCTTCTTCTTTTAACAGAAGATAAGCATCAATCCTGCCTGTTTGCAAAAACAAATTCCAGAAAAAACTTTCGTTGCTCTCATACTGATTACGATCCATATCTTCCGTCTCCTTTTTTAGATTGTTGGTTATAGTCTTCCCGAATGAACTTCTTTTTATAACCAAACCGAGGATTTGGCATATCTTGTAAATGAAAGGAGGCGACACTATGAAAGGTGATAGTTCATTATTATTTTTTATCTTAGTGTTCTTATTATTGTTCTATTAAAAACATATAAAAAAAGGGTGCGGCATATACTGTATTATGAAAACGTGCGAATCGGTTTGTGTCGCTCTCTTTTTATAAAAAAGGAGGGACCCGCGTAATGGGATGGGAAGAACTTTTTCGGGGAATGGATCAGCAAACGGTGAACAAGGCAATGGCAAGGGCAAAAGCCCTTTCGGAAAACCCAGCTGTTCAGCAGGCATTTTCCCGTATGGATCAGCAGGAAATCGCCCGGATGATTCGTTCACTTTCTGCTCAGGACAAAAACCAACTGATGAAAAGTTTGTTTCAGTCCAAAAACAAAGACTTTATAAAAGTGATTGAGCAGTTGAAATAAAAGGGAGATGTGAAAAAGGATATGGCAGAATTTGATAAAAATCTTGTGATGGGAATGCTGCAGAATTTGCTGGGTGACAGAGAAAACAAGAGCCAGTCCCTAGAAAAACAGGATGTGCAATCAACGGAGGCAACAATGTCCTTGCCGTCATTTTCGTCACCAAACGATGCCGACGATCTGGTCAACACGGCGGCAATCATGAGTCAGTTTACTGATATGATGGGGAAATTCCGTCAGGCAGGGAATACCAAAGAAGCGGCACTGCTGTCGGCATTAAGACCTTATCTTCGTTCCTCCCGTCAGCCAAAGGTGGACACGATGCTTCGGGCGTTGCAGACATTCCGCATGTTTTCAGATATGAAAAAAACGAATCATAAATGATACATAAGGGATAGGAGCGAGGAGAATGTATCAGTCAATTCCCAAAAGGGTGTATACCACTCAGGAAAGTGCTATGCCTAAAATGCCGCTTTCTGCTTCATTTTCTGCCGAAGAGCAGAATTGCCATCCTACAAAATCAGAGACCAAAATCGCTAATAAAATGCAAATGGATGACCTTCTTTTAATCGGGCTGTTGTTGCTTTTGATTTCAGAAGAAGGGGAGAATGAATTGCTCATCGCTGTGGTGGCGTTTTTATTATTTTTTTAAATTTTTAGATAATGATGTATATCTTTTTTTAAAAAAGCCTATAGTAAGAGTGAAAAGACGATTCCTTTTCAAAAAGAAACTATCAAAAACAAGGAGGCTTTTTTCGTATGAATCAGGCAAATCATTGTATCAAATGCACCGTTCAGCAGTGTAAACACCATTGCAATTCCGAGAACTATTGTTCTTTAGATTGCGTTACCATCGGTACTCACGAATTAAATCCGGCTATGGATCAGTGCACCGACTGTAAATCCTTCGCTAAGAAATAAGGTTTCTTTCTGAAACAAAAGAAGCTAAGGAAACAGAAAAATCAAAAAAACAAAAACACCATTCATACTTTTTTCATCCTTTTTTTACTATCACATTGTGCAAAAGAGAACAGTTTTTAAACAACTGTTCTCTTTTGTTTTTTGAATTATCAAAATACCTCTATACAAATCAGAAAAGATATGCTATACTGAAGATATCAAAAAGGAGGGGCAAAACTATGAAACTCATTTCCTGGAATGTAAACGGACTTCGCGCTTGTTTAACCAAAGGTTTTTTAGATTTTTTCAGCAAGGAAAATGCAGATATTTTCTGTATTCAGGAAACCAAAATGCAGCAAGAACAGGCAGAACTGATTTTAGACGGATACCATCAGTATTGGCATAGTGCCGAGAAAAAAGGTTATAGCGGAACGGCGGTGTTTACCCGGGAAAAACCCTTAAGCGTTGTTTACGGAATTGGAGAGAAGCATAACGGTGAGGGGAGGGTTATTACCCTGGAATTTCCCGATTTTTATCTGGTAAATTGCTATACCCCCAATGCTCAGCAGGAATTAAAACGTTTAGATTACCGTATGGAATTTGAAGACGATTTTCGCGCATACTTAAAAAGTTTACCAAAACCGGTGATTTTATGCGGTGACTTGAATGTTGCTCACCAGGAAATCGATTTGAAAAATCCTAAAACCAACCGTCAGAATGCAGGGTTCTCTGATGAAGAACGGGGCAAAATGACCGAACTTTTGGCATCAGGATTTTCCGACACGTTCCGCACCCTTTATCCTGATACCACTGATGCGTACACTTGGTGGTCCTATCGGTTTTCTGCAAGAGCTAAAAATGTGGGTTGGCGGATTGACTATTTTATTGTTTCTTCTTCTGTAATGGACAAAGTTTCCGACAGCGTGATTTACTCTGATGTACTCGGAAGTGATCACTGTCCTATCGGATTAAACATAAATTTGTGAGAAAAATAAAAAAAATCAAAAAAACTATTGAAATTTTAGAAAAAGTGTAGTAAGATATAACCAACAATATGAGGAGGTGTTTTCCCAATGGCTTTTAAAATTACTGACGAATGCATCAGCTGTGGTGCATGTGAAGCGGAATGCCCGGTAAGCTGTATTACCGCAGGTGACAGCAAATATGAAATTGATGCAGATGCTTGTATCGATTGCGGTACTTGCGCAGGCGTTTGCCCCGTAGGTGCTCCTGTTGAAGGCTAATCCCAAACATAAAAAACCGTAAGAGTTTTGCTCTTACGGTTTTTTGTTTTTACGGTTCTAAAGTCATTTGTTGATAGGGAAGCATCTCAAACCCAAAACTGCGATACAGTTTTTTTGCTCCTTCGTTTTCTTCGGTCACTTCCAGACGGAATCTTTTGGCATCTTTTTGATATTCGTTCAGAATCCGGTTAAGTGCCTCTTTGCCAAATCCTTGATTGCGGTAAGCTTCTTTTATGTAAAGCTCTTCAATCCAGACTACCATTCCGCCCACTTCATTGGAATAGGTGAACGATAGCAGAACATAACCCACAATTATCTGGTTTTTGGTGATCACCATTCCCCGAAGATAGGGAGAACCTTTTATCGCAAGGTCAAAGGTGGTTTTCATATCTTCTTCTTTGATTTCGTGACAAACGGCAGGAGAGGAGAAAAAATCACGGCACATAGAGTAAAACTCGGTTTCGTGTTCGGGTTTAAAATCTAAAAGTATCATATCACAAACCCTCCGTTGGAGCCTAACACTTCTCCTGTGATAAAACTTGCTTTTTCGGATACCAAAAAGCTGACAGCTTCTGCAATATCACGGGGAGTTCCCAATCTTCCCAAAGGAGTTTCTTCTGCCAATTCCTGCAAATCTTCTTGGCAAAATTCGTTTAACATATCGGTTTTGATAATACCCGGAGCCACACAGTTCACACGGATGTTGCTGGGTGCCACTTCCTTGGCGAGAGCTTTGGTAAATCCGATGACACCTGCTTTTGCGGCAGAATAATGCACTTCACAGGATGCACCCACCATCCCCCAGATAGAGGAAATATTTAAGATAGCACCGTTTTTTTCGTGAATCATGTGAGGCAGCACCGCTTTGGTCACCAAAAACATACTTTTTAAGTTGGTATTCATCATCGTGTCCCAATCTGCTTCCGAAATATCGGTAAACAGCTTCTGCTGGGCAATTCCTGCATTATTCACCAACACATCAATTTTTCCGTATTTTTTGATGATGGTTTCTATCATTTGTTGCACATCTGCAGAATCAGACACATCTGCCCGATATCCCATTTGTGTTTCGGTATTTTCAATTTCGGTATTTTTACTGTTAGCGATGACGAAATAACCGTCTTCCTGCAGTTTTTTAGCAATTTCTTTTCCGATTCCGCGACCGGCACCGGTTACCAATGCAATTTTTTTCATAGCGATAAACGCTCCGTTTCTTTTTGGTATCGTCAGGTATCATCATAGCATATTCCAAAATAATTGTCAAGCAGGGCAACAGAACAAATTGACACTCAGCATAGCGATAAATATTACCAAAATATCAGCACATAATCCCAACAGTAACGGCAGCCTTGTTCTTTTCACACGGGTAACTGCAAAATAGACGGTCACCGTGTAGATTGTGGTTTCGGTGGAGGCGCAAATCACCGATGCCAACAGACCTTCGTAGCTGTCTGCACCGAACTTTTCTAAAATATCGGAAAGCAGCACCATGGCACCGCTTCCCGAAATGGGACGTACTAAAATCAGCTCACCGATTCCTTCTGGGATTTTCAGAAAGGAAAAGACGGGGGATAGCAGGTGAAGAAAAAAATCCAACGCCCCCGATTCTCTGAAAACGGCAATCGATACCATAATCGCAAGAATATTAGGTGTAATTTTTGCAATTGCCCAAAATCCTTCTTTGGCACCTTTGGTAAATGGGGAAAGTGCATCCTTTTTTTTGATAAAACAGATGCCAAATAACATCAGAAAAAACAGAGGGAGCACACTGGTTGAAAGTGAATCAATCATAAGCAGTTCCTCCGTTTTTTGTAATCAAGTGCCAATTTACATAAAAGCAGAGCACCCATCAGCCCCAAAAATCCTGTGATAAGAACAGGGATAACCACAGCGGAGGGCGATGCGGAACCTGCCATTGCCCGAAGCCCGATCACGGTGGTGGGAATCAACTGCACAGAGCAAGTGTTAAACAGGATAAAACGGCACATATCAGGGGAAGCAAATCCCTCTTTTGTTGCCTCCTTATCCAACTCCTCCATTGCGCTGAGTCCCAAGGGGGTTGCCGCATTGCCAATGCCCAGCATATTTGCCGAAATATTTAAGGAAATTTTTTGAAGAGCTGCTTGGTTTTTTGTGTGAAACAGTTTTGTCAGTATGGGCGATAATAGATGGGATAACCACTTTGTCAGACCAATTTCTTCCGCAATTTTTATCATCCCTGAGAAAAAAGCGGTTAAAAACAACAGTTTGATAACAAATGTGCCGCAGTTTGCGGTGGCGGTGGTAATGATATTGGTCAGTTGTCCAAGATTTTGATTGATTGTCAAAAAAACGATTCCCGTTATCCAGAAAAACGAAATCACATATCCCATAAAAAATCACCGAAGTTCCTTTCTTTTCATTGTATGAAAGAATCCTTCGGTGATATGTTTCTTTTGCTGTTTTTTGCTCTTTTTGGTGTTTTTATTTTCCGATACAAAAGTTTTTAAAGATATTGTCAATCACTTCGTCGTTAACGGTGGTACCTGTGATTTCGCCCAGATAGGATGCGGCATCTTCCAGATCGATGGAGCAGATGTCAGCTTCCAGGTTCATTTTCAAGGTGGAAATCGCTCTGGTAAGACTTTCTTCCGCCATTAAAAGTGCCTGATAATGACGTTCGGAAAACAGGGTTTCTTCCGATTCGGACTGTTCTAATCTTGCTTCGATATCTTCTTTGATACCGTCCAGCAGTTCGGATACACCTTCGTTATTTTTAGCACTGATGCAATATGTTTTCTTGCCTAAATCTTTGGGAATAGCGGGGGTATTTAAATCGGTTTTATTATAAATCACCACAGTATGAGAGGGCAGAGAACGGATGTATTCCAATTCTTCCTGGTCAACCTCTTTGGAAGAATCCAGAAGATAGAGAATATAGTCCACCTGCTCAATATACTGATAGGATTTTAAAATCCCTGCCTGCTCCACAATGTCGGCGCTTTCCCGAAGGCCTGCAGTGTCTGCAATGTTCATCATATAACCACCGATGTCGATTCGTTCGGTAATCACATCACGGGTGGTGCCTTCAATATCAGTAACGATGGCACGGTCTTCTTCTAAAATGGCATTTAAGAGAGATGATTTTCCTACATTGGGTTTGCCACAGATTGCGGCAGTGAAACCATCTTTTAAAATTTTCCCTTTGTCGTAGCTTGTGAGCAGGGAAGAAATGTCTTTTAAAATCACTTCCAGACGGGATAAAATCACATCATTGTGGTTGCCGCCTGTTTCGTCAGGGAAATCGTTTCCTGCTAAAATATGCATAATCTCCGTCATCACACGGCTTCTTAATCCGTCTATTTTATGGCGGAGCTTACCGTCTAAGTTTTCTTGTGCCATCAGAAGTGCGGATTTAGTTTCGGCACCAATGGCATCAATCACTGCTTCTGCCTGAGTTAAATCCATTTTGCCGTTTAAAAAAGCACGTTTGGTGAATTCACCCTTTTCGGCAAGGCGGGCACCGTTTCGGAGAAGTTCTCTCATCACACATTCGGTCACGGTTTTTCCGCCGTGACAGTAAAACTCCACGGTGTCTTCCCCTGTGTATGACTTGGGTGCCAGCATTTTTACTGCCAGACAGTCATCTAAAATATTGCCTTCCTTATCACGGATTTTGCCGTACACCAGGCTTCTGTCGGTAGCCTTGGAAAGCTTACCTCCAAACAGGGCATCCCCAATGGAAACAGCATTCTCACCGCTTAAACGGATAACGGAAACGGCACTTTGTATATTTTTGGTTGCAGGAGCTGCAATGGTATCGTAAAACATCCGAAAACTCCTTTGTTTTCTTAATTTTCTTTTACCATTATAGCATATTTCAAAAAAATGTCAATACGAAAAAGACGTGTCTTCAAACAGGTGACACGTCTTCTTCATTCAGAACTCTTTATCAGGACACAGACTGAATATCCTGGGATATTTTTTCCAGGGTTGCAGAAATTTTTTCCAACCGCTCCGACTGACTGTCTATAATGGACATCAGCCGTTCTTCACGTTCTTTGGATTCTTTCTGATAGGTGAAAAATAACCAGATGAACAGCGCGGCAAACACGCCTTGTCCCATCACAAGTTCCATTAAAGCTTGTAAATCCATAGGTTACTCCTTTCCATAGCTCTTTAGCAGTTTTTCGTATAGATCTTTGCGATAGGGGTGTTGGTCCAACAGGAAAAACACCGCTTTTGCATCCGATAATCCCCATTTTTCCGACAATTCTTCTTTGAGAGATTGCAGTTTATCTATGGGGGAAATCCCCAAAAACTTAAGAATTCCGAAGGCAATTGCTGACGCGAATTCTTGCTGTTTGGTTTTTAGAAGTTGCGCATCCGACGGATGGTCTAAAAAAGCGGTTTCCACCAAGATTGCCGGGCAATTAGTTTCTCTTAATACCAATAAGTTTGCTTCTTTCACCCCACGGGAGCGAAGAGGCAGCTTGCTGGTTAATTCCCAAAGAACTGCTTCTGCCAGTTTTTCTGCTTCGCCGCCTTTTTTTATCACCAACACTTCTGTGCCTGTTCCACCACCTGCATTGCAATGCACTGAAATAAAATAGTTGCATCCTTCCTGATTGGAGAACTGGGCACGTTTTTTTAAACTGCTGTTAAGGGATGTTCCCAGATTTTGCGTGGCAGATTCTCTTGTCAGCACGGTTTTGATACCGTGTTGGCTGAGGAGGTTGTTTACCAAAACAGCTATTTTGTAAGTAACATCCTGTTCTTTTAATCCGTTTGCCACAGCACCTGTGTCCCATCCGGAATGGTTGTGCCCTGCGTCAATACAAATTTTCATAAAAAACACCTCGTTTTTATTGTATAAAATCACGGGCGACCTGCTGTTTGTCCCATCACATTATGGGGCGAAATGAGGGCAAAGTCAATAGAATTGGCAAGATGCAACTTTAACTTGACCTTTTCTGCAAAAAATAGAAATAAATATTGCTTTTTTGTGAACATAATGTTATAATATATACTGATGTATTATGAAAGTCAAAAGAAGGAGGGGATTGTGTGTTTGAAAAAGTGGACGTGCTTGGAGCAAAAATTTCCAATGCCACTGTTTCCGAAATTGTTGCCACCATTATTTCCCGAGTGAAAAACGGAGAAAACACGGTGGTTTATACCCCGAATTCCGAAATTATTGAGCAATTCCGTAAAGATGATTCTTTGATGGCTCTTTTGAACTCTGCCGATATTTTAACCGCAGATGGTATCGGCGTGGTAAAGGGAGCCAAAATGCTGGGCACTCCCATAAAAGAACGTGCCGCTGGGTACGACATTGCCTGCAAGCTTTTAGAAGAAGGTTCCAAAGAGGGAATCAGCTTTTATCTGTTTGGTTCCAAAGAAGAAGTTTGTACTCTGGCAAAGGAAAATCTTTTGAAAAAATACCCCGGATTAAACATTGTGGGAACTCAGAACGGTTATTTTAAAGAACCCGTGGGTGAAAAAATTGCCGCCGCAAAGCCTCAGGTAGTATTTGTGTGCTTAGGTGCCAAAAAGCAGGAACAGTGGATTCATGATAACAAGCATTTATTCTGTGGCACTGCTTTTTTGGGAATTGGCGGCAGTATGGACGTGTTTGCCGGAGTGGTAAAACGTGCCCCGGATTTCTTTATCAAGCTTCATCTGGAATGGTTTTACCGACTTTGTAAACAACCAAGCCGTTTTGTCAGAATGTTGGCATTACCCAGATTTTTATGGCAAATTATTTTAGAGAAAAGAAGACGCAACCGTCTCAACCACACAAAATAAGAAAAAAGGAGCGTAAACATTATGTTGAAAGTTATTTTAATTTCGCACACTCCCAACCCCGAAAAAGTGGTAGCTGCTGCTGCAAAAATGTGTTATTCCAATAGCGGTGCGGAAAATATCTTAGATAAATTAGACGCTGATAAAACCACGAAATTTTTAGAGCATTTAACTGCCTTAGGCCACGAAAGCCCTTTAGAACATATCACCTTCACCTTTGCGGTGGAAGGGGTAAGCCGTTCTTTATTGGCGCAGTTAACCCGTCACAGAATGGCGTCATACAGCGTAAAATCCCAGCGTTATGTGGAGGAAGCAAACTACGAGTATATCACTCCTCCTGAAATTGCTGAAAATCCTGATGCCAAAGCTCTTTATGACGAAACCATGGCTCAAATCGGAGAAGCCTACGAAAAATTAACCGACGTGCTTTATCAGAAACACGTTCAGACTATGGATGAAAAATCCGCCAAGAAAAAGGCCATTGAGGATGCCCGTTTTGTGCTTCCCAATGCTTGCGAAACCAAATTGATTATGACCTTTAACGCAAGAAGCTTACTCAATTTCTTCCAGCATCGTTGCTGCAACCGTGCTCAGTGGGAAATTCAGGCATTAGCGGATGAAATCCTATGGAAAGTGCGTGAGGTTGCTCCTGTAATTTTTGCCCACGCAGGTCCAAAATGCGTGAACGGTGTTTGCCCGGAAGGCAGCATGAGTTGCGGTAAACGCAAAGAAATGCAAGAGCGTTACCGTGTGAAATAAGTGTAATCAATCTCAAAAACCGCAAAAAAAGGAGAACGGTTCATGGAGCTGTTAATTGCCCTGTTTTTCGGTATTGTTCAGGGTGCCACAGAGTTTTTGCCTATTTCGGGCGGCGGGCATCTTGCAATGATACAGAATTTTAATCAAACGGTGTTTGGAGTGGAGCTTTTTTCTCCCACTCTGACCTTTGATATATTGCTTCGGTTGGGCACTTTGTTAGCCATTGTGTTTGTGTTCTTTTCAGATCTCAAACGATTATGGAAAGAATTGATTTTATGCATCAAAGATATTTCTCGCAAACGCTTTTGCATACATACCAACCGTCCTTACCGTCAGCTGTTGTATATGCTTACGGTGACCACTTTATTTTTGATTCCTGCTGTCTTTCTGATGGAGTATATGGAAAATTATCTTTCCAAACTTTCGGTCATTGCTTTCACATTAATGTTAACGGGGGCGGCCGATATTCTGATTGACACGTTAGGCTCTAAAAAGCAGAAACAAGATGCCGTGTCCGATTCCGGCGAACCGGAAACCGGAGAACCATCTGGGAAAGATTCCCGCAGAGAACGTCCGTCTGCGGTGCCTGTTGCAGATGGAGAACATCCGAAACAGTTTCTCCGTCAGGGAGCAATTGTGGGCGCGTTTCAGCTGGCATCTGTGATTCCCGGTGTTTCCCGATGTGCCTTAACCGTTATGGGAGGTCTTGTGGCAGGATTTCGAAAAGACTTTACGGTGAAATACGCATTTTTATCTGCAATTCCCGTGCTTACGGCGAAAATTCTAATGCAAACAGTTGCCGTGTTGCGAGATGGTATTCAGATGAACTGGATACCTTACCTTTTGGGGATGATTGCCGCTTTTATCAGCGGTGTGCTCTCCATATCTCTGATGAGAAAAGCTGTTCGTAAAAACTGGTGTAAACGTTTTGGCGTGTATTGCTTTTTCGTCGGTATTATTATTTTGATGATTCAAATCCGAGGATAGAAAGGATTCATTCTTATGGCAATCAAGAAAAAGAAGTCATCCAGATCTGCGAAACGTGTTTCCAGAATTGCACCGCAGAAGAAGGGTAAAAAATTAAAACTGGAACCTCAGGTTTCTTTTGTGATTAAATTATTGTGTGCAGTTGCCGTGCTTGTGTATATGTTTTTAAGCGTATATACCGATTTGGCAGGCGGTCTTGGTTCATTTTTCAAGTGGATTCTGCTTGCATTATTCGGGGAAGGTGCGTACTATGTTCCTCTGATTACCCTCTATGTGGTAATTATGGGATGTATTCACTTTAAAACCGGCGACGGACTGGGCAAAATCATCACAGCACTGGTGTTGATGCCGGTGGTTTCTATGTCCATTCACGTGTTGTGCAGATTGCAGGTGGCCAACCTGTCTTTAGGAAACTGGGGTGCGATTACTGCGGATGCACAGATTGGTTTAAACGGTGGTCTGTTCGGCACTTATCTTGGAGCACTTGTGCGCAGTCTGTTGGGAGAATGGGGGGCCTATATCCTTGTTGTTCTGGCAACGTTGTTTTGTTTGTTCATTATGTTCAACGAAATTGTGGCTGTGGGACTATCCAAACTGTTTTCCTGGATGGGAAAGAAATTGCGCCAGGAAAAAACTTCCAAGGTGTTCCGTGTACCCGGTGTGAAAGCTGACACAGTTCGCTCGGAAGACGTGATTCAGAAAGAAATCGAAAAAACTGCATTGGATGTTCCGATTGCAATGGAAGTTATGGAAACAGCAGACGTGATTATCGAAAAATTTGCATCTGCTGAGGATCGGATGAAAGATCCCAAAATCACTCCCGAACCTATCAATCAGACAGAAGTAAACAAAAAACCTGCCCTGACCAATCAGGAAATTGAATCGGTTGCTCAGGAATTAAACGAAGCGAAAGAGCAGGAAGTGAAAGAATATGTTTATCCTTCCTTGGATTTTCTGAATAAAGGAATCAACCGTCCTACCGGTTTATCCAAAGAAGAACTGAATGAAAATGCTGTCAGACTGATTACCACTTTAAGAGAATTCGGTGTGGAAGCAGATGTGGTGAGCGTTCAGGAAGGACCTTCCGTTACCAGATATGAAATTCGTCCTCAGGTGGGCGTTAAAATTTCCAAAATTATGGGCTTAAGCGAAGATATTGCACTTCGTATGGCTGCAAAAGGTATTCGTATCGCACCTGTTCCGGGGAAAACCGTTATCGGTGTGGAGATTGCCAATCAGAAAGTTATGCCCGTATTCGTGAGAGATGTGATTGCATCCAGCGAATTTATGGAACATAAATCCAAAGTATCTTTTGCAGTGGGAAAAGACATTGCAGGCACCACTGTGGTGGGGGATATTGCCAAAATGCCCCACTGTCTGATTGCGGGTGCCACCGGTTCCGGTAAGAGTGTGTGCATCAACTCTTTGATTACTTCTATTTTGTATAAAGCAAGTCCTGAAGAAGTCAAGATGATTATGATTGACCCCAAAGTGGTGGAATTATCTGTTTATAACGGCATTCCTCATCTGCTCATTCCTGTGGTAACAGACCCGAGAAAAGCAGCAGGTGCGTTAAACTGGGCAGTTATGGAAATGCTCAACCGTTATAACCTGTTTGAAAAAGCCAATGTTCGTGACTTAGACAGCTATAATGAGCATCAGGTAGCCAACGGTGAAAATCCGCTTCCCAAAATCGTCATTATTGTGGACGAGCTTGCCGATTTAATGATGGCATCCCCCAAAGAAGTGGAAGAATACATCTGCCGTCTGGCTCAGCTGGCCAGAGCCGCAGGAATGCATCTGATTATTGCAACTCAGCGTCCTTCTGTTGACGTTATCACAGGTCTGATTAAAGCAAATATGCCTTCTCGTATTGCGTTTGCCGTGTCCTCTCAGATTGACTCCAGAACCATTCTGGATATGGGTGGTGCAGAAAAACTGCTGGGAAAAGGGGATATGCTGTATGCTCCTATCGGAGAATCCAAACCTATTCGTGTGCAGGGTGCTTTAATCACCGATAAAGAAGTGGAACAGATTGTGGACTTCTTAAAACAAAACACCGAAGTTACTTATGACGACGATGTGATTTCTCATATTGAAACCGCAGGCGCCAAAGACGGTCCTTCTGCCACTTCCGATAGCGGAGATGCCGACCAGATGTTGCCAGACTGTATTGAGTTTGTGGTGGAATTGGGAGAAGCCTCTGTTTCTAAACTGCAGCGTCGGTTTAAGCTTGGTTATTCCAGAGCAGCACGAATTGTGGATCAGATGGAAGAACGAGGCATTGTGGGACCGTCTGAAGGCAGTAAACCCAGACAGGTTTTAATGACGAAAGAACAATTCTACGAAATGAAATTAAACGAGGGGATTTAATTCCCGGAGGGAACAATTGTGAAACAACCCTTTTATTTTGACGGCGCCTTCGGAACCTATTATTCCGAACTTTATCATACGGATGAACCTTGTGAATTGGTAAACCTTACCGCTCCCGAGCGGGTAGCAGACATTCACAGGGAATATATTCGTGTGGGTGTAAACGCTATCAAAACCAACACGTTTGGGGCAAATTCCTCCTTGGCGACAGACGAAGAAATCAAACGCATTTTAACGGCAGGTTATCAGATTGCCTGCGATGCCGCCAAAGACACCGATGTGCAGGTGTTTTGCGATATCGGTTATATCGATGGGGAAGAGAGTGAAATCGAATACAAGAGAAATGTGGATATTTTTCTTTCCTTGGGGGCAAAGAATTTTCTCTTTGAAACTTTGCAGGAATACGGTTTTTTGGGAAGGGTAATTTCCTATCTGAGAGAGAGGGAGCCTTCTGCGACTGTGTTGGTCTCCTTCAGTGTTTCCCAAGATGGTTACACCAAAAAAGGATATTTTTATAAAAATCTGTTAAAACTTGCATCTTCTGATGCGGATATAGTGGGATTAAACTGTCAGTGCGGTCCTGCTCATTTGTATCAGTTAATCAGTCAGCTGAATCTTTCGGATTACCCCGGTTTTTCTGCAATGCCCAATGCGGGATATCCCCAGGCATTAAACGGAAGAACGGTATATTCCAAT
>JAZOQZ010000038.1:0-9941 GCA_045656345.1 Clostridia bacterium | reverse complement strand
GGTGTTGCTTTTGGTTGCTACTTTCGGCATATTCTTTTTAGTGTACTATTTTGTTCGAAGCGGAAAAAGTGATCTGCTTTTACCTGCAGAAGACAATTTCAGAAAATGGTTATCAGACACCTTCTACATTCGTCCCCGTTTAAAAGAATTTTTATTCGGTTATCCTGCATTTACCGTATTTTTGTTTTTATCCGTGAAACACAAACAAACCGAATGGAGATACTTTTTCGGGGTTTGCGCATCTTTGCTGTTCACATCTGTGTTTAACACCTTCTGTCACACCTTTACAGCAGTGAGCGTAAGTGTTCATCGTGTGTTCAATGGATTATTGTGCGGTCTGGTGGTTTCTGTTGCCATGTGGGGCGTGATTCTTTTGGTAAAATATTTGATGAAAAAGGCGAAACAAACAAAAGAATCTAAAGTGTCTGAGGAAGAAAATGAGCAGCAGAAAGAGGAAGAAGCAAAAACAGAGGATTCAAACGATCAAACAGAAGATGAAAAAACCGTTTCGGAATCCGAGCTTTTGAATTCTTTGGATTCTTTGGTTGTAGAGGAAACATCTTCTGAACAAACAGAAGTTGTTGCAAGTAATGTTTCCGAGAAAAAAGGGAAGAAGCCTTCCAAATATCATTATCGGGGCAACAAACCTCAGAAGAAAAAGAAAAATCATAAAAAAAGATAAAATTTTTGGCATCTGAAAAAAGATTGCTCCCTGAAAACGGAGCAATCTTTTTGTTTATGAAAAATATAAAAACTATGGACTTTATAGCTGGGATATGGTATAATACATTCAAGATTTTATGTATAAACATTTCAGAAAGGGATACCGATGTGAAAAAACGATTGAATGCTGAATGGCTGTTATGTATATTTTCGTTGCCTGTGCTCTGGTTTTTATTTTCCAGAATGGGCACTTTTTTCTTGTCTGCCTTTGGATTCGAGTTTCGGGAAATTTACCGCTGGGTCGGCGTTTTGTTGTCGGAAATTCTGATTGTTGTTTTTCGTAAAAAAATTGCAGACTATTTGTGGAACGGCGTTTCTCTGAAAACAGCAATTACGCTGTTTTCTGTTTCGTTTTTGCTTGCACTTTTATCAAAAGATGTTTTCTTACGAGGTTGTGAAGCAGGCGGTGATATCATTTGTCTGATTGGTGCTGCCTTTTTGCTTGGTATCTTTTTAATGGTGTTATCCCGAGGCACTATGTATTTGTTTGGTAGAGCAAAAACAGTTCATATCTCTAAAAAAAGTCTGATATTTGCAGGGGCGGTTTGGCTGACTATCAATCTGGCTTCCGTGCTCTATTGTGTTTTTTTACGAAAAATTTTCACTTGGGACAACGCCGGTTATTTTATCACTGTTCTTGATTTTGACACAATGTTTCCCGGGCTTTCTTATTGGGAAGCAGTGTATCAATCTATTTTTGAAACAGACTACAATTACATCATTATGATTCCTGCAAGTCTGTTTTGCAAACTGTTCGGCAAATCCAGACTGGTGTTTATATTATCCATTGTCAATTGTTACATCTATCCCATTCTGATGCTGATTTATGCTTGTGGGAAGCGGTATTTTCAGTTAAGTAATTGGAAGATTGTGTGTATTTATCTGTGCCTTCCGTATCTAATGTTTGCCGCAAACACAGGGTTTATTGATGTGGGAGGTATTATTCCTGCATTGTTGGCACTGATATTGTATTGTTTCGGACGTCGGGAAAAACACGGTATTATCATCGGATTATTTTTGGCTTTGGCGGTGTATTTCAGAAGATGGTATTCCTTTTTTGCGCTCAGCTTTCTGATTACTTCAGTTCTTTGTTGTTTTTCCAAGAAAAATATCAGGTGCTTTTTGGAAAGCTTTGGCTCTTTTGTTTTTGTGCTGCTGTTTTTCACACAGGATTTTGTCAGCACAAAATTGTTGGCGGATTACCGATATATCTATTCGGCATATAATTTGGGAATTCACACGGATATGATGACTTTTACCAGATATTACGGCTTGTTTTTGACAAGCGCAGTTAGCCTTTTTGCGATTGCAAAACAGATCTTTAACCGTAGAAAGCTGCATGCTGAAACATTCATACTGTTTCAGGCTGTGTTGATGTTTTTTCTGTTTGTGAGCGTTCAGACACATGGTCAACAACATCTTTCGTTGTATATTCCTGCTTTTGCAATGTTATTATTGTCTCTTTGGAAGCAGGTAAACCGCAAATTAGGGATTGTGGCAATAGTGACAGTTTCTTCGTTGCAAACGGTGAACACATTTATCCCAAGGGAACAACCGACTTCCATACAGGAAATCAACCAAGCAGCAATTTTGCCCGACTTTTCAATGTATCCGCCTGTTGACCCGAATGTGGACGGTATTTTAAAAATTACCGCCTATATGGACAAAGAAATCGGTGGGAAAGGTAAGAAGGTTTGTTTCCTGGCATCTTCTCTGAAGCTGAATTACGAAACTCTCAGAAACGCAGAAATCTCAGTATCTCTAAACCAATCGTCTCAAATAGACAGATCAACTTACTATTACGGTATTTCCGATGTGGATAAACGCAATAATTTATCGGAAAGCTTGTTCTGGACTGACTATATTCTGGTTCCTTCCACTTTGCAGATTCACTTAGCGGAAGAAGAACAGCGGGTGATTGCTGTTCCTTATTATGAAATCACAGGAAATTACGGTATTGGAACTGCGTATCAAAAAGAAGAAATAACATTCCCATTAGCCGACGGAACCGAAATTTATCTCTATCGACAAATTCGTGAGGTTACTCCTGAAGAAATAGAAGGCTTACGGGAACGGATTTTTAATCCTGCTCCATAAAATAATACAGAAAAAAACAGCAAGGAATCTATCACTGATTTCTTGCTGTTTTTATTTATTTCATTCTTTGGTCTAATGCTTCGTAAATCATAATGCCGGCACAAACGGAAGCGTTTAAGGAGTTTACCTGCCCTAAAATGGGGAGACTTACCAAGGTGTCGCATTTTTGTTTCACGTGCTCACTCATACCATAGCCTTCAGAGCCGATGACAATGGCTAAGGGAACAGTCAGGTCAGGGTCTTTGTACGACATATTGGCAGATGCATCGGTTCCCACAATCAAAACGCCTTGTTCCTTTAATTCCAAAATGGTGGAATTTAAATTGGTCACTCTGGCAATTTTCATATAGTTTACTGCACCTGCAGATGCCTTATATGCACCGCTGTTCACCCCTGCGGCACGGCGTTTGGGAATGATCACCCCGTCGCAACCTGCACATTCGGCACTTCTGACGATAGCACCTAAGTTGTGGGTATCTTCAATACCATCTAAGATTACTAAAAAGGGATTTTTTCCTTTTTCATAAGCAGACTGCAGAATTTCTTCCACGGATACATACTTTGCCTGAGAAACAGATGCAATAACACCCTGATGGTTTTTCACTTCACTCATACGGTCCAGTTTACCTTTTTCCACACGGGAAACAGGAATCTTTTTCTGGTTGGCAAGCTTCACAATTTGATATAAAATCGGGTCACGAAAATGATTCATCACATAGATTTTATCAATCTCCGTGTCTGCCTTTAAAGCTTCCAAGACAGGATTTCTACCCTCAATTTTATCTTCGATTTTTTCGTTTTCGTTAAATTTTTTATTCATTTCTGCCATAGTTTGTTCCTCATTCCTGAATCGGACTGTCATAGATGGGTGCTTTTTCCAAATAGAATTTGGTGAAAGTACCTTGTTCAATATGATGGCGGATATCTGCCATCAGCTCATTATAGAAATATAAGTTATGCATCACGCAAAGTCTCATTGCCAGCATTTCTTTTGCCTTGAACAGATGTCTGATATAAGCTCTTGAGAAATTGCGGCAGGTGGGACAGTTGCAATTTTCGTCAATGGGACGCTCATCTGTCTCATATTTTTTGTTCATCAGATGCATAATACCATTTTTGGTGTAGATAGAAGCGTGACGTGCATTTCGTGCAGGCATCACGCAATCAAAGAAGTCAACCCCTCTTGCAACTGCATTTAAAATGTTGCCGGGAGTACCAACCCCCATTAAGTAGCGAGGTTTGTCTTTGGGCATATAGGGAGTTACCGCTTCAATAATGCGATACATTTCTTCGTGAGTTTCTCCAACGGCAAGTCCGCCGATGGCATAGCCGTCACATCCCATTTGTGCAATCTCTTTCATATGTTCCACACGGATGTCGTCATAAATACCGCCCTGATTGATGCCAAACAGAAGCTGGTTGGGATTCACCGTGTCGGGCAGGGAATTAAGACGCGCCATTTCTTTCTGGCAACGCTCCAGCCAACGAACGGTCATAGCGGCAGATTTTTCCACGTAACTATGCGTAGAGGGGTTTGCCACACACTCGTCGAACGCCATAGCAATGGTGGAGCCTAAGTTAGACTGGATCTGCATGGACTGTTCGGGCCCCATAAAAATGCGGCGTCCGTCAATATGAGAAGCAAAGGTTACCCCTTCTTCCTGAATTTTTCTGAGCTTTGCCAGTGAAAAAATCTGAAATCCGCCGCTGTCGGTTAAAATGGGACGGTCCCAATTCATAAACTTATGAAGACCACCCATTTTTTTCACCACTTCGTCTCCAGGACGAAGGTGAAGATGGTAGGTGTTGGATAATTCCACCTGGCAACCAATATCTTTTAAATCCAGAGCAGACACCGCCCCTTTGATTGCCGCAGCAGTTCCCACATTCATAAATACAGGAGTCTGAATGGTGCCGTGAACGGTTTTAAATTCACCGCGCCGTGCTTCACCTTCTTGTTTTAATAACTGATACATAACAAAATTCCTTTATACATTGAAACGGAACAAAATAATGTCGCCGTCTTTTACCACATATTCTTTTCCTTCGCTGCGAACCCAACCTTTTTCTTTTGCAGCAGTCATAGAGCCTGCTTCAATCAGTTCGTCATAACCGATAACTTCTGCACGGATAAAGCCACGCTCAAAGTCAGAATGAATTTTACCAGCAGCACCGGGAGCTTTGGTACCTTTTACAATGGTCCAGGCTCTGGTTTCAGGTTCGCCTGCAGTTAAGTAAGAGATTAAGCCGAGTAAGGAATAGCTTGCCTGAATCAGACGGTCTAAACCGGACTGTTCTAATCCAAGCTCTTCTAAGAACATTGCTTTTTCCTCGTCGTCCAATTCGGAGATTTCTGCCTCAATCTGTGCGGAAACAGGAATCACACTTGCATTTTCTCTTTTTGCAAACTCGGTTAAGAGTTTAAAGTATTCGTTGTTTTCGCCGCCTTGTTTTAAATCTTCTTCGGAAAGGTTAGCGGCGTAGATAACGGGTTTTAAGGTAAGTAAAGATAAATCTTTTAAGAGTTCTTTATCTTCTTCGGATAATCCCACTTCACGGGCAGTTTTGCCTTGTTCCATTTCGGATTTTAAGTGTTTTAATAAATCCAGTTCTGCTTGATATTTTTTATCACCTTTTAACATTTTGGTGGCACGGTCAATTCTTCTTTCGATGGAATCCAAATCAGAGAAAATCAGTTCCATATTGATGATTTCAATATCACGGGCAGGATCTACGGAACCTTCCACGTGCACAATGTTGGTGTTTTCAAAACATCTTACCACGTGAATTACCGCATCCACTTCACGGATGTGGGATAAGAATTTGTTACCCAGACCTTCGCCTTTACTTGCACCTTTTACCAACCCTGCAATATCCACAAATTCAATAATGGCAGGAACGGTCTTTTTGGAGTTGTACATTTTGGTCAGTACATCCAGACGGGGGTCGGGAACGGTTACGATACCCACGTTAGGTTCAATGGTGCAGAAGGGGTAGTTCTGTGCTTCTGCACCTGCTTTTGTGATTGCGTTAAATAAGGTGGATTTTCCCACATTGGGAAGTCCTACTATACCAAGTTTCATAGCTTTTATATCCTTTTCTTAAAATAATTTTAACTGTTTAAAGCCCTTGTCTTCCATTCGCATGGAGCAACCGCTTAAGGGGATGGTTCTACCGAAATAATATTCGGGTTCTTTGATACGGGTTTCAGATAACAGCGCCGCTTTTTTGATTTTGGCATTTTTGAGTCTCATCGTTTGTACGCCAATGGTATCACGGGTGGTTTTTAAGTTAATGAGCGAAGTGTTTACCACCAATGCCTTATCCATATTGGAGAAGAGTGCCAAATCGGTATCTTCCTGCAGTTTGAAAATACGAACCACGGGGGAAGCATCCGAATATGCTTTGATGAGACGTTTTCTGTTGGTCTTAGTCTGGTAAGCAGACACAGGCACCTTAGCGGTTTTACCGTTTTCAAACACAAAGAGGAAGAATCCTTTGTAATCACCTGTGGTGAATAACTGCACCGGCACTTCGTCGGGCTCCATCTCTAACAGAGAGGGAAGGTAATCCCCGAAGTTTGAAAGTTTGGTATCCGGGATTTCGTGAATTTTTAACTTATAGGCGTTAAACTGATTGGTAAATACTAGGATTTCCCCTAAGTTGGTTTCATCAATTTCCAAGCTCACTTTGTCGCCGTCTTTTAACTTATGCTCACCGCCTGCTTTTAAGGAGGTCAAGCGGATTTTCTTAATGTAATGCTGTTTGGTCACAAAGAGTTTCAAATTGTAATCTTCAATAGCAGCATTGGCTTCGTAATGATCCACATCACCTTCGGGAACAAAGGCGGTTTTTCTGTCAACGCCATATTTTTCTTTGATTTTTTCTAATTCGCCGATAATGATTTTCTTGATTTCTTCTTCGTGTTCTGCAGAGAATTTTAATTCTTTGATTTCTTTTTTCAAATCATCCACATCGGCGATACGATTTAAGATGTACTTTTTATTTAAGTTTCTTAATTTAATTTCTGCAATGAATTCCGCCTGAATTTCATCAATATCGAAACCTGCCATTAAGTTGGGCACAACCATGCTGTCTTCTTCGGTACCACGGATAATGGCAATGGCTTTGTCTAAATCCAGAAGGATTTTTTTCAGACCTTCCAATAAGTGCAACTTATCAGATTTCTTTTTGATATCGTGAAGCAAACGGCGTCTTACGCAGTTGATACGGAATTTTGACCATTCGCATATGATTCCGCCCACGCCATACACGTCTGGCTCATTGTTTACAATCAAGTTGAAGTTACAACCGAAACTATCCTGCAGAGGAGTCATTTTATATAACTTCAGCATCAAGGCATCCGGGTCTGCACCACGTTTTAAATCAATAGCAATTTTTAAACCTTTTAAGTCGGTTTCATCACGAACATCTGCAATTTCTTTGCTTAATTTTCCGCCCTTGATATTTTCCACAATTTTATCAATGATTGCTTCAATGGTGGTGGTGTATGGGATTTCCTTGATTTCGATAACGTTTTCTTTTTTGTTGTATTCGTAAGATCCACGGATTTTAAAGGAGCCACGTCCTGTTGCAAGAATTTCCTTCATTGCTTCAGGATCACAGATGATGGTTCCACCGGTGGGAAAATCAGGTGCAGTAATAATTTCATAAATATCTGCATCTTCATCTTTTAAGTATGCAATAGTGGCATCACACACTTCTCTTAGATTGAAAGATGCGATGTTGGATGCCATCCCAACCGCAATCCCTTGGTTTGCACCGGTCAAAACAGTGGGGAAGGTAACAGGCAGCAACACCGGCTCTTTCATAGTACCGTCGTAGTTATCCACAAAGTCCACGGTGTCGGAATCAATATCCCGGAACAGTTCGCTGCAGATGGGATCCAATTTTACTTCGGTATAACGGGATGCAGCATACGCCATATCACGGGAATATACTTTCCCGAAGTTACCTTTGGAATCCACCAGAGGATGAAGTAATGCTTCGTTCCCACGGGTCAGACGAACCATGGTTTCATAAATGGCAGCATCACCGTGAGGGTTTAGTTGCATGGTTCTGCCCACAACATTGGCAGATTTAATTCGTTGGGAATTAATCAGTCCCATTTTATACATGGTGTATAACAGCTTACGGTGAGAGGGCTTAAAACCATCTATTTCCGGAATGGCACGGGAGATAATAACACTCATGGCATAGGGCATATAGTTGGTTCGTAAGGTCTCGGTAATGGGCTGTTCTCTATGATTCAAAGGGGTTCACTCCTTTTTTGATTACTAAATAACTGGATGAATAACAATAGAAAATTCTGTGTTGGTCCGAATACCAAAAAAATTAGCTGATATCCAGAAAATCGTAATATTCTTTGCCGTGCATCTGAATATAGTCTTTTCTGCCTTGCAGATTATCGCCAAGCAGAAGTTCAAAGGTTTCCTTGGTTTCCATCATTCCTTCGGGCATTACCTTGATTAACCGACGGGTTTCGGGATTCATAGTAGTCTGCCACATCATTTCAGGTTCGTTTTCACCAAGCCCTTTAGAACGTTGCAGAGTGTATTTGCCGGAAAGAGAAGCAATGTGGTCTGCTTTTTCTTTTTCGTCATAAGCAAAGAAAGTTCCTTTTTCTTTGGAGTTGATTTCATATAAGGGAGACTCAGCGATATAAACCTTTCCTTTTTCGATGAGGGTAGGTGTTAAAATATAAAGCATCGTCAGCACCAAAGTACGAATCTGGAATCCGTCCACATCGGCATCGGTACAGATGATGATTTTATCCCAACGGAGTTTTTCCAGATCGAATGCGGACATATCCTTCTGATTTTTCAGTTTGATTTCCACACCGCAACCTAACACCCTCATTAAGTCGGTGATGATTTCAGAATTGAAAATTTTGTCATATCCTGCCTTCAGACAGTTTAAGATTTTACCGCGGATGGGCATAATTGCCTGGAATTCCGCATCTCGACCCTGTTTACAGGAGCCCAATGCAGAATCACCTTCCACGATGTAGAGCTCGCGACGGGTTGCATCTTTGGTACGGCAATCCACAAACTTCTGCACACGGTTCACCACGTCAACCGCCTGAGACAGTTTCTTTTTGATGTTGACCTTTGCTTTTTCCGCCTGTTCACGGCTTCTTTTGTTTACCAAAATCTGCTCTGCGATTTTTTCCGCATCGGTTTTATTTTCGATAAAGTAGATTTCCAGTTGCTCTTTTAAGAACTCCTGCATTGCCTCCTGAATAAACTTGTTGGTGATTGCTTTTTTCGTCTGGTTTTCATAAGAGGTAATGGTGGAGAATGAGTTGGAAACTAAAATCAGACTGTCAAACACGTCATTGTAGGTGATTTTAGCTTCGTTTGCTTTGTATTTGTTGGTCTGCTTAATGTAGTTATCAATAGCATACACAAAAGCGTTCTTCACCGCTTTTTCGGGAGAACCGCCGTATTCTAAGAAACTGGAGTTATGATAATATTCAATCACATTCACTTCATTATGGAAACAGAATGCGAAATTCATTTTCACCTTGTATTCCGGCTTGTCCGCGCGGTCACGACCCATACGTTCTGCCGTTACGGTGCGCACCTGTGTTAACGCTTTTTCGTTGGTCAATTCGTTTACGTAGTCGGTGATACCGTCTTTATAGAGGAAGGTGTATTCCTGGAATTTTCCGTTTTCCATTTCGTCTTTTAAGATAAAGGAAATGCCGGAGTTTACCACCGCTTGTTTTTTCAGAGTGTTGATGTAATATTCCAGGGGAACATCAATATCGGTAAATACTTCTAAGTCAGGACGCCATTTGATGACGGTTCCTGTTTTCTTTTCTAAAGTGGGTTCTTTTTTGAGCCCGCCCACATTTTTTCCTTTTTCAAATTCCAAAGAGTAAAGATAACCGTCACGGACAACTCTTACGCTCATATATTCGGAAGCATACTGGGTCGCACAAGCGCCCAGACCGTTTAAGCCCAAGCTGTACTCGTAGTTTTCGCCACCCTGATTGTTGTATTTACCGCCGGCATAAAGTTCACAGAATACCAACTGCCAGTTATAGGTATCTTCCTTGGAGTTATAATCCAAAGGAATCCCACGGCCGTAGTCTT
>JAZOQZ010000037.1:0-11890 GCA_045656345.1 Clostridia bacterium | reverse complement strand
AAGAGCTGCGGTATTGCCGTATTGGGAATGAATTTGTTTTTCTACAACCTCACTGTTTGCCACTACGGTTGAGCCGCATGCCATAGGGCCGATATGTACGTGGTATTCGTTCTTCGGACTTTCTATAGCATGCTCCACTGCCTCCAAAACAGCTTCATCCGTATTGATAAAGTGTGGTCTTGGAATAAAACCGACACCACCGAAGTTCACGCGGGCTTTACTGGATGAAACGAATTTACCGGAAGAATAATCCCATACAATGTCCGGAATTACAATGTCGCCATAGATTTGTTCTACTGCATTTTTATGGGCAATGCCTGCTGCAATCCCAACCATGATAACGTATTTGGGACGAAAAACAGAAATCATTTTCATCGTAAGGACACTTGCCGCTGTCATTCCCATTTCGTTCTGTCTTGCAGTGATGACCTTAAAGGTTTTGCCACCACGCTCAAAGGCGGTTTTGTAGTATTTTTGGTCATCACCTTCCAAAAAAACAGGTTCCCAATTCTTATATATATGTCGCAATCCTTCTTCTTCGGTTGCTGTTGCTGTAATCAGCGCAACATAATAATCGTATTCGTTGATTCTGTTCATAGCTTTATCCCGCCCTTTTTCTTATTTTCCTTGTTCTGACATATGCTATATAACTTTACACCCCGTGGTGTTTCTTGGGCACGTATTATTGTCTCTTCTGTGCGGAAGTCTGTAAATCGGCAATAAAAGCAGTCTTTCGTACAAGCGAAAGCACTCGGAATCGTATCTTTTTCCCATAAAGGGCAAGTGTCTGTTTCAGATATAACAAGATAACCGTTTTCGTCATATTTTTTTTCGTTCACGATTATGCCTCCCTTGCACAAATTTCATATGCTTTCTCTAAAAAACAGAGTACAATACTTATAAAAGAGTATAACAAAAAAACTCCCCAAAATGGGGAGTTTGGCGTACATTGTACATTTTTTGTCGTAGATTGTAGTTTTATTTCAGATTCAGGATGATTTTTGCAGAGAACATTCCATCCTCGGCGGTCAAATCATACATGCCTTCATATTTGCTTGTGGTGGCGATGACTGAACGGATACCAACACCAAAGCCGGACTCATCAAAGGTATAGTTTGTTTTGCAAGGATTTTCCACCTTTATCACAAGGCGTTTGGAGTTTTCTTTTATACGAATATCTATAAACTTATCCTTGTTTTTCAGCTTTGCTGTGGCATTGATTGCATTTTCGAAGAGATTGGCAATGACCACCACTAGGTCTTGCGCAAGAACAGTAAGTTCGCGGCTACTCTCCGCAGCAACTTTTACGGAGATTCCTTGTTCTTTTGCACGTCTTTCGTAAACAGTGATAATGGTGTTAATCGTTCCGTTTTCGCAGTAGCGCACTTCACCGGATGCTTCTTTATCAATTTGCACAAGATTTTTTAGGTATTCCTTTACGCTTTCAAAATCATTGTTATTGGCATACTCCAACATAATGAGATTATGGTGACGGCGGTCATGTTTTGCATGGTTTTCAATGGCAAGTTGTGCATTTTCTGCCTCAATCTGTGCCATAAGCAGTTTGTTTTGTGTATCTACCGCTTTTTTCATTGCTGCTTCGGATAAACTGTTAATGTTTGAAAAAATAACCGGATATACAGACAAAATGGAAATGCTTAAAAAAACAAATGTGATAAACGCAGGATCGTCAAATCCTGCAAGTCTTACCGGGAATACCGAGGACAGTATTATCGTTATAAGAAAAACGATATTTACAAAAATCAAAGGTGTCCAACCTGTCGTTATATTCTTGGATGCCTTGTGGTACAACGGACAAACATAGCAAAGGAAATAGATGACGACAGCAAAAAGCAAAACCGCCTGAACAAGCACGGTGAGTAACCAATGAAACTCGCTGAGCTTGTCTTTCACCATAATAAACGGTGATGTAATAATGCAGAAGAATATCGAATAGGTCAGTATGGTAAACACTTTTTGAGCCAATCTGCCTTTGGTGGTTACAAAAAAAATCACATATTGACCCACAAGTGCAAGAATAAATCCAATAAAGAACTGTAACCCCCAATCCTTCAGCACCAATTCCGAGCAAAGCAGAAGTGCGGTTTGAAATGCGATCCAGGCACCCCAGATGATATAGGTTGTTTTTTTGCTGTATTTGAGAGGGGAGGAGTAAATACCTGCGGTGGCGTGTGCTACAAGTAAGAGTATGAGTTCTATGATTGTTGCAGTCATATTCTGTTAATCCTCCTGTCATTCACATTGAAAGTTCCAAAAAACTTTTTTCAGTTCAGCGTGCTTACCTCTCGGTATCGGTATCGTTTTGTTGTTATAAAGAAGAATCTCAGATGAGGTCAAATTCTTTATGTTGCGCAGGTTTATAATGTATGCACTCCCCAAACGAAAGAAGCCGTCATTCTTTGCAAGTATTGCATAAAGCTCTGAAACCGTCATTCTTACTTTGAGTAACTGAGTATTCTCAAGCGTTATATATTGGTAATGGTCGTGTGCTTCCGAATACATAATATTGTTTGCGTTGATACTCTCTATGCCGTTTTCAGTTTTGAGCCGAATCAGTTTGCTTTGTAATTTTTCTGCTTGCAAGAGCGCAACATCTATCGCTTCATAAAACTTTTCAGGTTCCAGCGGTTTTATCAGATAGCGAAGGGTTCCTGTTTCATAACCTTGCGGAGCATGTTCTATTGAGGTTGTTAAAAATATAATCGGGTTTTCAATTTCTCTTGCTCTGATTTCCTTTGCAAGCGTTGTCCCCATTTCCTCACCGATATACACATCAAGGATAAATATGTCAAACAAGGCACCATTATCAATGCTATTCAGAAGCAAACTTGCAGAGTTGAAGGTCATAACTTCAAGTTCTGATTTTCTGCTTTTTTCGGAATGTTTTTTGATATGGTACGAAACCTCATCTAAAATCTTTGTTTCATCATCGCATATAGCTATTCTCAATGCTTTCACCTTGCTTTCTTACCAAACTTAACAACCATCCACCTTTCGGACAGTTGTATTATACGACACAATTTACGCATAATTTTATAGATTCCTGATTGCGAAAGTATGACCGGTTATCCGTTCGGAGCTGATATCTTTATCCATAAAAGTTACCTTTTTAGTTCATTTAAATGTAATTATATCACATATATATACGAATTTCAAGAGCCGTACAGATTGGAGGGATAATTTTTTTAACCATCAGCTATTTTCAAGGACTTTTGTATTAAATCCAATAAAAAACAAAAATTACCATCGCCAAAATCAAGTTGCGTTTTACAAATCACAAACGCAAGAGAAATTCAATCACCCCGGAACCCAAACGGTTTCCGAGGTGATGTTTGTGATACAATTATACTACATCTTGCATCAGCAGTCGTTCATATAAAACTTCTTCGGTTCGCATTCACCGCTCTGAATCCGGTTTAATACCTCACCGAAACGCTGGAAGTGTACCACTTCCCGTTCACGGAGATAACGGATAACCCGTTCCACATCTTTATCGTCACACATTCTTAAAATGTTGTCATAGGTGGCACGTGCTTTTTGTTCCGCTGCTAAGTCTTCCACCAGGTCTGCGATGGGGTCGCCTTTTACGGCAATATATTCCGCTTTCCAGGGATTTCCCGCAGCAGCAGTAGGGTAGACACCTTTGGCGTGGTCAATATAATACGCCGCCATAGGGCTGTTTTCGATTTCACCTGTGGTGGCATTTTTGGTTAACTGATGAATGAGAGCTGCTATCATTTCAAGATGAGCCAGCTCCTCTGTGCCAATATCAGTTAACAGCGCCTTTGCAGTGTTATCTTTCATAGAGTAACGCTGGGAGAGATAACGCATGGATGCACCGAGCTCACCGTCCGGTCCACCATACTGGCTGACGATGAAGCTGGCGAGCTTCGGGTTCGGGTTTTTAATGTTAAACGGAAACTGCAATTTTTTCTGATATTCCCACATATTATTTCACCTCACAAGTATTTTCCCAGGGCCAGGGATCATTTACCCAGTTCCAACTGCCGTGTTTTGAGCCGTCGCATGCGGTTAAGGGACCGAATTCCTTGGTATAGGCAAGTTTTAAAAGGTCCAAATCCTTTGCCCAGGCGGCGTGTTTTTCGATGGCTTTGGAATCATTAGGGTGAGAATCCAGATAGAGTGTTAATTCATTTACGGCAAAATCATATTCCTGAATTTGTCTTAATAACTGATTTCTCTTCATTTGCACTGACCTCCACACTGTTTGGGTACATATTCCTCTTTGGAGATATTCAGTTCGGGAAACAGGGTTCCTGCTTCCAATGCTTCGCAAAGAGAATAGGTTTCTGAAAGTCTCTGAGGAACCACGAATGCGTATCCCACACGGGGCATAAAATCAAACATATATTCTAACATGAATAAGTTCCTTTCTGATGGAAAAGTTACGGTCTGTTTGGGGGATTCTTTTGTAAAACAGACTCACTATTGTTTTATGCAATTGTTCTGAAAATGTGAAAATAAAACAAAAAGCACAAAGGACGTTGACGGTCTTTTGTGCATATAACCGTGTAATTTTGTCACGTTGTAAAACAAAATTACCATATTTATGGGAAAAAATTAGCTATTTTCCGGAGTGAGATTCCGCTATAATAGAATTAGTAAAAAATATATTTATATATTTCATATATAAGGAGGCCTAAATTATGAACAAATTAGGTATTTTTATGAATTTCTGGGAAAAGAACTGGGATGCAGACCATGCAAAGTACATCAGAAAAGCAAAAGAAATCGGCTTTGATGTATTGGAATTCCAGGCACAGCCCTTATTAGAAATGAGCGACGATAAAATCCGTTCCTTAAAAGCATTGGCTGACGAAGTGGGTATCGAACTGACCTACAGCTTAGGTTTAGACCCCGCTTATGACGTTTCTTCTTTAGATGAAGCAAAAAGAAAAGGCGGCGTAGAATACTTACAGAATATTATCCGCAAAATGAAAGTTGGCGGCGGTACTTTATTATCCGGCGTAAGCTATGCAGGATGGGGATGCCCCAGCGAAATCTTAAACGATAAGAGCGCATACTGGAATCAGAGTATCAAGAGTATGAAAGAAATCTTAAAAGTTGCAGAAGAATGTGGCGTTACTTACTGTGTAGAAGCAGTAAACCGTTTTGAAACCTGCTTGATTAACACTGCTGCAGAAGCTCTGGATTATATTTCCAACTTCGATAGCCCCAACATCGGTGTTCTGCTCGATACCTATCATATGAACATTGAAGAAAACAATATCGGTGATGCAATCCGTTTGGTAGGTGACAAGCTGACCAGCTTCCACACCGGTGAAAACAACCGTACCGCACCCGGCAGAGGTCACTTAAACTGGGATGAAATCTTCGGCGCACTGTCTGATATCAACTATAAAGGCAGAATCGTTTCCGAACCCTTCGTAATGCAGGGTGGGGAAGTAGGTCGTGACATTCACGTATTCCGTGATTTAGTTGAAAATCCCTGTGAAGCAACCATCGATAAAGAAGCAGCATTTTTATTAAACTTTGAAAAAGAAATGCTGAAAAAATACAATATGGCGTAATGCTATTTTAAATTGAGAGGGAACTGTTTTCTGTAATCTCTGCAGGAGGTTCCGCAATGCTTTTTGAAAAGTTTGGAAAAATAGTTGTAGTCGGAAATACCAACCATGGAGCAGACGGTGTGAACCCGAAGATCAGTGTTGGTTAAAAGATGCTTTGCTTTTTCCAGACGTAAATTTAAGATGTAGTCGGCAACCGTAACATTAAAATGCTTTTTCCAAAGAGCATACAGGCGGTTTTTGGAAACACCGAATTCCTCGCAGATTTCGGAAACAGAAAGCGGATTTTCCAAATTCAGTTTAAGATACTCGTCAATCTGATTAACGAGGGTGTGGTCACCCATATCAATGGTTTTGCTGATTAAAAGCTGCAAGGTGGCATAATGAAGAATATTGGCAGTGGACTCAATTGCCTGAGGCAACAGCTTTTTGGTGGATTGATACGCCTCCGCTAATTTTTCCTCAGGAAGTGACAGCTTTTTGCCCAATTCCTGAAGCAGAGTTTCTGATTCTTCATGGGTTAAGGAGCCGTCTTTAATCTGTCCGAACAGGATAAACCCCAAGGGCTTTTCGTGGTACATAATGGGCATTGCCGTGTCAACCAAACCTGCGTGGCACTTTGCTGTGATAGGTTTCAACTTACGGTTGCACTCCACAATCAGCTTTTTATCACAAGTCAGACAAGCTTTCTTTCCTGAAGGAACTTGTTTAATCAGCTGACAAAAAGCGGGCATCTTTTGGGGCATAAAGGCAAGCTGATTCATTTCGGCATCCCAGAAGCTGACGGTTAAGCCTGTCATATTATGAAAATCAGTTAAAAAGGCTTTGATTTTTTCTAAATCATATTTTAAAACCATAGATTACACCTGCTTTTTTTAGAATATCACTTTCATTATACAAAAACGAAAAACGTAAGTCAAGAAAAATAAGTAAAAATGTTCTTTTATAATAAAACATTTTTACCATAAAAGGAGAACAACATTATGAGTTTAACTTATGCATTATATATCGGTAACCGTGGATTTTTCCCCGGTGAAGTTATAGCTTCTGCAAGAGAAGAAATGGTTGCTGCAATCAAAGCAGCAGGTTGTGACTGCATCTATCCTGATTTAGACAAAACCAGATACGGTGCAATTGAAACCATCGCAGAAGGTAAAATTTTTGCAGATTTCTTAAAGGAAAACGAAGGTAAATACAAAGGCGTAATCCTTTGCTTACCCAACTTTGGTGATGAAAATGGTGCACTGGTTGCATTAAAAGATGTAAAAGTGCCGATTTTAGTTCAGGCATATCCTGATGAACTGGGTAAAATGGACTTTGCACACAGACGTGATGCAATGTGTGGTAAATTTGCAATGTGCAATGCTCTGCGTCAGGCAGGTATCAAATTCACCCAGACCACCGATTTCGTATCCACTCCTTCTTCTGAATCCTTCCAAAAAGATTTGGATAAATTTGAAAGAATCTGCCGTGTTGTTGACGGTATGAAGAGCTTCAATATTGGTTGCATTGGTGCAAGAACTTCTGCTTTCAAAACTGTTCGTGTGGATGAAATTGCCCTGCAGAACGCAGGTATCAACGTGGAAACCATCGATTTAAGCGAAGTGTTTGCTAGAATCAAAAAAGTGGATGAAGCAAAAATTCCTGCAATGAAGGAAGAAATCCTGGCTGTAACCAATTTAGGCGAATGGGGCGACGATAAACTGACCGCTATGGCAAAATTGGAAATCGTTCTGGAAGATTTGGTACAAGAACTGAATCTGGACGCTTTAGCAATCAGATGTTGGCCTGAATTCCAGACCGAAATGGCAATTGCTCCTTGTACCTGTGTTGGTATCTTAAACCACAAAGGCATTGCAACTGCTTGTGAAACTGATATCGTAAATGCGGCAATGATGAGAGCATTGTCCTTAGTGGGTGGTTCTCCCGTTACCTTATTGGACTTCAACAATAACTACGGCGATTCCAAAGATAAAGCAATCATGTTCCACTGTGGTCCCGTACCGATTAACATGATGGAAGAAAAAGGGGAAACCATTGAACACTTAATGTTCAAGAAAACCTTCGGTCCCGGTACCGGTGCCGGTGTTAACAAAGCGAAAATCCGTTCCGGCGATATTACCTGGGGTAGCATCAGAACCGAAAACGGTAAAGTGCTGGCATTTGTTTCCGACGGTAAATTCACCGATGATCCCTTTGATGCTGAATTCTTCGGTTCCGGTAAAGTTGTAGAAAAAGAAGGCATCAACGATATTTGTATGTATATGGCTGATAACGGCTACAAACATCACGTTGGTATTTCCTTAAGCAATTCCAAAGATGCTTTAGTGGAAGCATTTGAAAAATACTTAAATATCGAAACCAAAGTATTCTAATTTATCGTGGATATTCAAAAAGAACTCAGGAGGAAACTCTTGAGTTCTTTTTTTGTAATAAAATTCAAGAAGATGACGAATATTAGCAAATTTTCGTGACTTGAAACATCAGATATGCGGTTTACAAATCTAAAGAAACTTGGTATAATGTGTAATGGTGGCAAATTTTTTTTGTTTGCCATTGTTGAAAATGCACAACATTATCAGGATTGATAAACATTACAGAGAGGGATGTGTTTATGAAAAAACTATTAACGCTTCTGCTGGCGTGCTGTATGATTTTTGGCATGCTTCCCGTAGCAGCGGCAACGCCCACCTTTAACGGGGCGTACAACAGCGTTTCTTCCACCTACAAAAACGGCTATGTTGGTGAATTCGCACCGAAAAATGCGCTGGCAAAAAGTGGTTCCGGCGGAACCGAATCAGTTGCAGGTGTAGACTATAAAGCCTCTTCCGCTACTCCATGGGATGGAAACGGCGGCTTTGTTATGGTTTATACTGACTGGGCAAACTTAGAAGTAAATGTTCCTTATACCGGCGTTTATGTAATGCAGCTTCGTACCACCTGGGTTCGAGGACGGGATACCACCACCTTCCGTGTCACTACAGAAGAGGGATACTATACCGAGCATACCATCGGTACTGCCGGTTGGAGCAGCACCTATTCCCAGGACCAGCTGATTTATTTAACCAAAGGGAAAAACACGATTAAAGTGGAGCTTTTAGGGGATAGTAATGATTATAACGCGTTGCTTGCTTTATTGGACTTAGGACGTCTGGATAAAGGCGGTGCTACCAAATCCCTGGATTTCTTACCGTTGGTAAAACAGGTGCCGCAGTATCCTGAAAATATCACTACCAAATCCATCGATACTCCTGGAACAGGCTCTACCTTATGGGCAAATGTACGGGATTATAGCGATGCAACATCTTCTCGTTCCTCTTATATCTGGATTGATCCTCAAGGATGGGTAAGATTCGATGTGGAAGTTCCAAAAACCGGTTTTTATTATATCCAGGCAAGAACCAAAGGCGGTGATACCGTTCTTCGCACCTTTGCCAATGGTTACAAGGCAGATCTTCCGGTGGATACCACCAGTCAGTACTATATGTTTGATGAAAACGGAGAGTATCTGTTTGTATATCTGAAGCAGGGAGATGCTTCCATTTATTTGCAGAATGTGGGAAGCGAAGGCTGTGAAGTGATTAACTATGAACTCAAAGCCACTTCTTCCTTATATGATAATGGTATCACTCCCACAATGGAGGATTGCAAAATTCCCACTAAAAAAGAATTAACTATTTGCAGTAATCTGGAAATTGATGTGGAAACCTCTACCGCCTCCTTTGATTATCTGAAGCTGAACCAAAATCCGGATACCTTAAATTTCGTGATTGCCGATTATGATGCTTTTGATAAACTGGTTGCTGTGAACGTGAATCCTGTTAATTTCACCTTGCAGGCAGAGGGAACAAAAGTTAATTATACCGTATCTTTGGACACTCCTGTAACAAATCATTTCAAAACGTTCATTATGGATGATAACCTTACTCCATATATCGGTACCGCCTTGGAAGTGGAAAATCCCGATTTATATACTTATGCCGATATTTATGTGGCTCCCAATGGAAACGATGCCAACGACGGTAGTCAGGATGCACCCGTAAAAACCTTAGAAAGAGCCAATGAAATTGTTGCGGGTTTAACCTCTGATATGGATGAAGATATTGTGGTTCATTTTGCAGGAGGAAACTATCCCGTTACCGAAATGATGACAATTGATGATTCTGTTAGTGGTCAGAACGGATATAAAGTAATTTATAAAGGTGACGATATCAACAATCCGCCCGTGTTCAATGCAGGTACCAAGGTGGAAGGTTGGACCAAACAGGCAGATTCTCCCATCTGGGTGGCAGACGCTTCCAACATCAGTGCAACCAGAACCTTATACATCAATGATAATCCTGCAGTATTGGCAAGAAGCCGTTATCTGTATCAGCCTTCTGAACTGTACAGCAAAACAGGTAGCGCTTATGAGTCTGACGGCTTTAAAATTCCCAATACCAACATCCCGAACATTACCACCAATCCGGAAGATGTAATGATTTGTTGGCCTATTTTATGGACCTTATCCAGAACTCCGGTCAATGACATTACCCGCGGCCGTGTTACTACTGTATTTGATATGCAGCAGCCTCAGTGGGCAACACATACCACGCAGGGTTATTCTCATCTGATGATTGGTACAAGCCGTACTTTCTTCATCGAAAACGCTCTGGAATTATTGGATGAACCCGGCGAATTCTACTTCGATAAAACTGCGAAAAAGATGTACTACTATCCTTATGCAGAAGAAAATATGAAAACTGCTGAGGTGTATGCAGGTACTACCGAAAAAATGCTGAATATTTCGGGAAGCTCGGTTTCTAATAAAATTTCCAATATCGAACTGAATAATCTAACCTTTAAATATGGTGCTTATAATGAAATTTCCGACAAGGGCGTGAAATTTAATCAGGCAGATGATGAATGGTATTGCACAGGTTCTTCCGGTGTTGGATATGCCGATCGTATGTTTGCGGCACAGATTACCGTAAACCGTGCAAGTAACATCACCATTAAAAACTGCGATTTCGCTTGTTTGGGCTCCAATGGTATCAATATGGATAACGCAGTTACCGATTCCGTTGTGGAAGGAAATATCTTCCGTGACATTTCCGGCACTGCATTGGTGGTAGGTCACTTCCTCCATGGAAGCTCCATGCCTGCCGATCATCAGAGAGTAAAGAATGTGGAAGTGGCAAACAACGTGATTCGTCGTGTGGCAAATGAATTTACCGGTTGTACTGCAATTTCTGTTTACTATGCAGGAAACATCAATGTTCACCATAACGATATCAAAGATATTCCCTACACCGGCATTTCCGTTGGCTGGGGATGGGGTGCAGATGTTGCCGATTGTCGTGACATTAGAGTAACTCACAATAAAATTGAAAATGTTACACAAAAAACAAGCGACGGTGCTCATGTTTACACCTTAAGCCGTATGGAAAACACTCATATCTCCAATAACTACTTAATCAACGCAGGGGACTACCGTGGCGGTATTTACTTAGATGAAGGTACCGAAGCAATCACCATGGAAAACAACGTGGTAACCGGTTCCGATGCAATGATTTATGCAAGAGCAGGGGTTAATATCAGCGGTTGTGTGGCGAAAAATAACTTTACCGACACCACAAATGACGCTTGTGACGATTCCGTATGTTCCGAATCCGGCACTGTGAGAGTAACCAATGGTAACTGGCCTGCAGCTGCACAGGCAATTATGAATGAAGCAGGTTTGCAGAATGCTTATAAAGGTCTCCTGGATAAAGTGGATGAACCCAACTGGAGAATTTTAGCATACGACCGTTATCCCGAACTTCCTTTCACCAGTGAAGAAATTTTAGATATCAACCGTTGGATTATTGCAAAAGAGTACGACAGATTCAATGAAATCAGTCATTCCAAACCATCCGTATATCCCGGTGGGGAAGTGGGAGATACCCGTCCCGGTGAATGGCTGGAATTTGATTTCTATGTTCCCACAGCAGGCACCTATACCTTGTCGTTACGTGCCAGCGATGGTAACACCTCCGGTGCTGCTTGTACCGCAAAATTGGATTTAGACGGTAATACCATTCAGGCTGCATATTCCATCCCCAGAACTGATTGGGCGTTAAAGGATTACACTATCGGTAAATATGCTTTAACCAAAGGTAATCACACCTTCCGTATCACCGTTCAGGGGCTGGACTGGATGATTGGCGGATTTAAATTTGATAACGGAACTGCGCTTCCCAATTCTTCCGATTATGATGAAGGTACTATTATTACCCAGGCAGAACTGATGGATTCCTACGGAAAATAAATCACAACATAAAAAACACCGCCAGGCTAAG
>JAZOQZ010000036.1:0-2083 GCA_045656345.1 Clostridia bacterium | reverse complement strand
CCGTAGCGGTAAGTGCAGAGGAACTTGCATAAACCACCGAAGCAATCGTTGTGGATGAAGTTGCAGATGACGGCATTGACGTGTCTGTGGCGCCCGTAGAAAAAGAGGTAACCGTAAAAGTTGACGGTATTCTTTTAACCTTTGCAGATCAGAACCCCATCATTGAAAATGACAGAACCTTAGTGCCCTTACGTGCCATTTTTGAAGCACTGGAAGCAAAAGTGGAATGGGATGGCGATACTTACACCGTTACCGCCACCAAAGGTGACACCACGATGGAACTGGCAATCGGTGCAACCACCTACAAAGTAAACGGCGAAGAAAAAACTCTGGATGTTCCTGCGCAGATTAAAAACGACAGAACCTTGGTGCCCTTAAGAGTGGTATCTGAAACCTTAGGCTGCGAAGTGAACTGGGATGGTGAAACCTATGAAGTTACCGTAAACACTCCCGAACATCTGGCAGTTGTGGCAGAGGCAGACAGAATCAGAGCTATCGAACCCACCTTTGACGGTGCTTACAAAACCACCGAAAACGGCGTAAGACTGCCCATTAAAATGTACATCCCCGAAGAAGGCGAAAACAAAAAAATCGCAGTGCTGGCAATTCACGGCGGAAGCTGGTTTGCAGTTACTCAGGACAGCGACACCTGGGATGGTTCCTGGATGAACTATCAGGCACAGTATTATTTTGATAAATTTGGTTACACCACCGCTGCAATTTCTTACAGAGGCATTAACTTAACCGGTGAAACCATTGTGTTTGACCTGGAAAAAGACTGTAAAGATGCCATTGCGTTTATGAGAGAAAAAGCAGATTTTGATAAGCTGATTATCATGGGAGACTCCTCCGGTGGCCATCTGGCTGTGGAACTCGGCTTAGATGATGAAGTGGGCGCAGACATTATCGTTGCGGCAAATCCCGTGTTGGATTTAACCAAGCCCGGCTGGGGATTCACCACCAAAACCGAAGAAGACCTGGTAAAAGCGTCTCCTTCTTTCAACACCAAAAAAACTGACACTAAATTCCTGGTAATGCACGGTAACAAAGATGCCGTTGTGGACCACGAAATTTCCGAAAAATTCTGTGAGGATATGACCGCTCTGGGCACTGATGCCACCTATCTGGAATTAGACGGTTGTGATCACGCATTTATCTTGTCCAGATACCAGTCCACCGACGAAATGATCAACACCTTTATGGGTATGATTGATGCTTATCTGGCAGACAATCTGTAATAGTGGAGAAAACCGATGAAAACATATACCATTAAAAAAGTGGCTTTGGCAGACATATCGATTGACAGTCCCGTGTGGAACGAGGCAAATGTGGGTGCCATTGACAATTACCCCTGGAATAAGCCCGAAGATACTGTGAATACCAGCTTTTATATGCTTTCCGATGAAAATGGAATTGCCATGAAATTTCATAGTGATGAACAAAATCCCATTGGAGAAGCAGATGGGATGAACACCGATGTGTATTTAGATAGTTGCGTGGAAATCTTTTTGAATGCATCTCCCGAAACCACCGATAAATACTTGAATTTTGAGTTGAGTGTGAACGGTTTTATGCATTTTGGATTGGGTGCAGGAAGATTTGACAGAGAACTGCAGTACATTGATTTTGATATGTTAAATATCGAAACCCGTAAACTCCCCGAAGGCGGTTGGGAAGCAAAATTCTATATTCCCTACGACTTACTGAAAAACTACTATCCCGAAATTTCTGCTTCCTGGACAGGCAATTTCCAGAAACTTTGTGAACGCTGCCAGGCACCTCATTGGGGTTGCTGGAATTTAATCGGCACCGAAAAGCCCGACTTCCACCGTCCCGAATTTTTTGGTAAAATTATTTTAGAACAGTAATAAAAAATCCACCTGCATAGCGGGTGGATTTTTTTTTTATTTTTGTTATGATACATTGACGTGTGGTTCCAGGAGGTTCTCATCCATCTTTGATAGAATCAAAAAAGACACCCATTCGGATGTCTTTTTGGTGGAGGGAGATGGATACTCTGCGCCCCTTGATTTTCCGACCGCTCTCAGCGGTTAGCGAAAAATCTTCGTTGCTCGAGACTTTG
>JAZOQZ010000035.1:0-4346 GCA_045656345.1 Clostridia bacterium | reverse complement strand
ATTATGACAGTAATCTGTATGATATTTATGTTATCGCAGATAACTGTACCGATAAGACCGCTGAAATCGCAAGAGAAGCAGGTGCCATTGCATTAGAGCGTTTCAATGATAAAGAACGTGGGAAAGGTTATGCGATGGACTGGGCGTTTAATGAAATTTTATCCGGTGATAAAGAATACGATGCTATCTGCGTGTTTGATGCTGATAACATTGCTCACGGTGAATTCTTAAATCACATCAACAAGCGTCTTTGCCAGGGATATGAAGCTGTTCAGGGTTATATTGAAACCAAGAACCCTTACGATACCTGGATTACCGCTTCTTATGCAATCACATTCAGCTGTATGAACAAAATTTATCAGACCGCAAGATTCCATGCAGGTTTGCCCAATCAGTTAAACGGCACCGGTTTTGCTTTGAAAACCGATATCATCAAACGTTTTGGTTGGGGCGCAAACTGTCTGGCAGAAGATATGGAGTTCACAATGAAATTGCTGCAGAATCACATTTTGGTTGGTTGGGCAGAAAAAGCAATTGTGTATGACGAAAAACCCTTGACTTTATCTCAGTCCTGGAAACAGAGAGTTCGTTGGACTCAGGGGCATGCAGACGTTGCATCCCGTTTCATTCCGAAGCTGGCAAAAAGTTTCTTTAAAGAAGGAAAACTTTGTTTTATTGACTGTATTGTTTATCTGTTGCAGCCGCTTCTGATGATGACACTGGCGATTACCTCGCTGGTTGGCACCATTCAGAGCTTCTATCCTGACACCAAAATCTGGTTCACTTTTGCTGATTACGGCACACCTTTGATGTGGACTTTATTATATTTTGGTCAGCTTGCTTATATTCCTGCCATTTTGTGGTTAGAAAAGAAATTAACAGTCAAAACGGCGGTGTATTATATTCCGTACTTAATCTTTACCTATACCTGGATGCCCATTGCATTTATCGGTGTAGCAAAGAAAAACAAGAAAGAATGGTTCCATACCCAGCACACCAGAACCATCAGCATCAAAGAAGTGGAGTAGGTTTTACAATTCGCTTTGCTGATACGAAACTGACAGGAAGGCCGCTGATGACAAAAGTCCAATCAGCGGCCTTTTTTTGATAATAAGGGGGAATTGACGATGAATCGTCCTACCAGAACAATTTATTTAGATCACGCGGCAACCACATCTATGCATCCTGAAGTGATTGATGTGATGGCAGAGGTGATGAAAAATACCTATGGAAACGCTTCTTCTGTGTATCATGTTGGTCAGGATGCCAAGACACTTTTAGAAGAATCCAGAGGCTCTGTGGCAAAGAATTTAAACTGTTTGCCGAGTGAGGTGTATTTCACCGGTTGCGGCTCTGAAGCAGATAACTGGGCGATCAAAGGATATGCTATGGCGAACCGCAATAAGGGCAACCATATTATCACCACCAAAATTGAACATCACGCAATTCTTCATCCTTGCGAATTCCTAGAGAAAAACGGATTCCGGGTAACCTATCTTCCTGTGGATGAAACAGGTTTGGTTTCCTTGGAAGATGTAAAGAATGCAATCACGGAAGATACTATTTTGATTTCTGTGATGTATGCCAACAACGAAGTTGGCACCATTGAACCTATTGCAGAAATTGCAAAAATTGCCAAAGAGCACAATGTTTGTATGCACACGGATGCTGTGCAGGCAGTGGGTGCAGAAGCCATTGACTTTCAGGCGTTGGGCGTGGATATGTTATCCTTGTCTGCCCATAAATTCGGAGGCCCCAAAGGGGTTGGAGCTTTGCTGGTAAGAAGAGGGATTAAAATTGAACCTTTTATGCACGGTGGAGCTCAGGAACGTTCCAAACGTGCAGGAACCGAAAATCTGGCCGGGATTGTGGGATTGGCAAAAGCTTTGGAAATTTCTGTTTCCAATCTTTCTGAAAAACAGGCTAAAATTAAGCAATTAAGAGATTATCTGATTTCTCAGATTGAAGAGAAAATCCCCTATATCAAATTCAACGGTCACAGAGAGCATAGATTAGCCAATAACGTGAATTTCTGTTTCCGATATATCGAAGGGGAATCCTTGCTGTTAATGCTGGATATTAACGGTATTTGTGCTTCCAGTGGGTCTGCGTGCACTTCAGGGTCCTTAGATCCCTCTCACGTGCTTTTAGCGTTGGGATTGCCTCACGAAATTGCACACGGATCTCTTCGTTTAACTTTATCGGCAAGAACCACAAAAGAAGAACTTGACTTTACCGTTTCCAAATTGCAGGAAATTGTGCATCGTTTAAGACTGATGTCGCCCATTTATGATATGTCTTTAGAAGAAAACTAAGAAAGGAGCCTATATAATATGTATACAGAAAAAGTATTGGATCATTTTCAGAACCCCCGTAATGTTGGTGAAGTGGACGGCGCTGACGGCGTTGGACAGGTTGGTAATGCCAAATGCGGAGATATTATGAAAATCTCTTTAAAAATTGAAAATGACGTGATTGTAGACGCCAAATTCAAAACATTCGGATGCGGTGCAGCGGTTGCGACCAGCAGTATGGCAACTGAAATGATTATTGGCAAAACATTAGAAGAAGCATTGGCTGTGACCAATAAAGCCGTTGTGGAAGCATTGGAAGGGTTGCCTCCGGCAAAAATCCACTGTTCCGTGTTGGCGGAAGAAGCTATCAAAGCGGCAATTCAGGATTATTATGTAAAAACCGGACGCGAAATTCCCGGTGGCGGATGCACAGGTTGTTGCGGAAGCTGCGGACATGATCACGGTTGTGAAACTGAAGAAGAATAGTCACAAAAAATGAGAAAAACGGCACCTTAAAACAGGTGCCGTTTTTGATTGTGAATACCACAATGTTTCAGAACAGATTCTTATGGAAAAATGAACCTGTTTTTTTGTTTCTTTTTTCTTGAAAAAGCGGTTGTTTTTATTTTACTGTGCCAGGTATAAAAATTGTCCATATTGTATATAAATAGTAGTAAAAAATGACAAAAATTACAAAAAATATTAAATTTTTTTTACAAAGCCCAATCCCTTAGAATCAGCGGAATCGGGCAGATTTTTTGGTTGTCGGAAATTGTCAGAAAAGCATCAAAAAGCTGAAAATGCTTGACAAATGGGCGTTTTGGTGTTATAATGGGAACAATCCGAAAAAAATAAAGGGCTGTTTTGAGGGCGAATTTCAACCGAAATTTTTGTCTTTACGATGTAACAAATTTGTAACAATTTTTGTACCATCTTTCCCAAATCTGAAGCTTATTATCGGGAAGAAAACGGCTAATAAAAAAATAGGGGGAAATTTATTTTGATGAAAACAGCTATGGCTCATATTCGGGCCTGCACTGCTAAGTCACAGTTTATGGTGTGCACCGTTTGTTTAGCGGTTGCGGTACTTTCGATTTTATTTTCCGCTACCTGTTTTGGAAAAACAGTTACCATTGATGTGGATGGAGAACAAAAGCAAGTATTTGTGTATGCAAACAGCGTGCAAGATGTTTTAAAAATTGCTGATATTGATTTGATTGAAGAAGATGAAATTTCTGCGAATCTGTATGATGAAGTATTTCACGGACAGATTCTTTATATCAATAAGGCGATTCCGGTTCAGTTTGATGTGAATGGTGAAAACACCGAGTTTTATACCACTGCTGAAACCGTGCAGGAATTCTTAGGGGAAAATGGTATTGCCTTAGGAGAATTTGATTTGGTTACACCGCCTCTGGAGACTTCTTTAGCTAAGAACACCGAAATTGTTCTGGCAAAATCCGAGGTAGAAATTGTGACTCAGACAGAAGAGATTCCTTATAAAACCGTATCTGTTCCCAACCATCAGGCGGAAGCAGGTAGTACCACTGTAAAAACTGCAGGGATAAACGGTATCAAGGAAATTTCTTATATGCGAGTATCAAGAAGCGGCGAAGTGATTTACGAAACCTTAGCGGAAGAAAAAGTGGTTAAGGAACCCGTAAATGAAGTGGTTGAATACGGCACTGTAACGGCAGTTGTTGGTTACCGTGGCGGTAATGTTGATCGTGAAAGCATCACCTATTCCCGTATGATTCCTATGACTGCCACAGCTTATGACTTAAGTTATCAGAGTTGCGGAAAACGTCCCGGAGACAGAGGCTATGGAATCACTGCATCCGGTATGAGAGCACAGCGTGGTGTGGTGGCAGTTGACCCGAGAGTGATTCCGCTTGGAACCAAGCTTTATATTGAATCTGCCGACGGCTCTTATGTGTACGGTTATGCCGTTGCAGGAGATACCGGTGGAGCTATCAAAGGCAACAAGATTGATTTGTTTATGGATTCTTATTCCGAATGTATGCAGTTCGGCAGAAGAAGTGTGAACGTGTA
>JAZOQZ010000034.1:0-12389 GCA_045656345.1 Clostridia bacterium | reverse complement strand
CAACGCTCCTCCGTTACATCTGAAAATGATATTTTTTTTGCCATACCACTATGTTCATATTGCAAAATTCTTTGTAAAATCACCGCAATTTCCTCACGGGTAACTGCCCGGTTCGGCAAAAAAGTTCCGTCCGGATAACCGTTCATCAGACCCTGATTCACTACAAGGTTAATCTCCTTTTCCGCCCAATGACCTTTGATATCGGAAAATCCGCTAGTCCCCATATCACCGGAAAGATTCAGATATCGGCAAAGAATCGTTGCTGCCTGAGCACGGGTTAATCCGTCTTCCGGAAAAAAGAGATGTTCCCCCAGACCTTCCATCCAGCCTTTTTGTGAAACGGCTATGACATCGTCTTTTGCATAGTGGGCAAAGATGTCAGAAAAATATTTCCCGTTGAGCCAAAGAGAATAATAATCCCATACGTCCTTGGTTTCCTGGCCCACACTCCAGCTCCCCGCACCTTTTAAACCGTATTTATCCACTAAACTGAGTTTATATTTTAAGGTATCGCTATTATCATACCAGATAGTGTAATTTCCCGGTTTCAGCTTGTTTCCGTTCACGGTAATCAAATGAGAACTCGTTACGGTGATTTGTGCTTTCACACTTTTTAAATGAGAATCAACCGTAACAATTCCACCTGTTTTTTCAATGGCAGATTGAATCTGACGGTTGGTCATCCCAATTCCTTTTACTGTTCCATCATCACTCCAGATACGTCCAAAAAACGGAACACCCAATACAATTTTTTCTTTTGGCACATATTTTAAGGCGTATTGGATGGACTGCTCCACAAACGAAATACTCGCCACAGGACCTGCCTCTCCACCATTAAAATGTTCGTCATACGCCATAATAAATAAATGGTCGGCATACATCCCTAATGATTTGTAATCATAAGAACCGTGCCAACCTGCTGTCCATCCGTAAGGATTGGCCGCAACCGCAACGGATACCTCCTTGTCCTTTGGTAATTTCTGACGCAACAACCGAACCAGCGTTGTGTATTTCTCACGATATTCATGGGAAACATTCTCAATATCCACATTGATGCCATCAAGTTGATATTTCATCACCGCATCTGCCACTTCATCCGCTAAGGCTTCCACACGGTTTAGTGCTGCATTTCCACTTTGCTTATCCCAATGATTACTCAAAAACGGGACAATTTTTACATTTTTCTCGTGCATTGCTGCAACATAGCTCTGGCTGATGTCTTCCACTTTCAGGGAACCGTCGGAGGTCAGATTAAAATAGCTGGGAGAAATCACACTGAAACTATTTTTTGATAATGCCACATATTCCAATTGGGTCTGATAGCCTCCATAGGACAAGTAGGTCATAGAATATCGTTCGCTGGCTTTTGCAATGTAAGAAAACGGGATTGAAACCACCAGAACACTGCCTAAAATCAGCTTGATCATACGAATTTTTCTACCGTTAAAAAACTCTGAAGAAAACTCTGCCAATTGATTTTCCCGACCGTTGAACACACAAATAACAAGGTCCAACTTCCCGTCTTCTACCGGCAACAAATACCACCGATAACGCATAAGATCATTCCTTTCGCAATTTCTTTTTCATAGTATTTTCCATAGAAGCCATTTCTATTTCCAAAATCATTGTTTTTTGGAAAAAAGCTTGATATTCCTATCAAGTTATGATATGATATATAATTGGTTATTTGTGGACAACAAAAACGAAATGAGGTGGCAAACGTTTTGGAATATTTAAACAGTCTGCGGATTGATTCCTTAAGAGGAGTTCGCAATCTCGCATTTTCTGAGTTTGCTGCCGTAAATCTGATTACAGGACCGAACGCTTGCGGAAAAAGCACTGTGCTGGATGCTATCGAACTGATTACGAATCCCACAGAAGCAAAGCAGTTTTTAAAACTTTCCAATGGTTCCTCTTCCGGATTCTTTCAGATGTTTGATAAAAAGGAAATCCGGCCATACAGCAGAGTTTCCGGTGTTCTTCTGGAGAAGCCCTATTTTACAGAGCTTGCATCCTACGAAACCATGTCCGGCACCACCTTTCGAGGATACCATTATTATATGATTCCAAAAAACGGAGTGCCCACAAACCATACCCGGGAAGTTGAATTCAATATAAAAGATGATATAGCAAAACCAATAACATCGTCTATGGTAAACGTGCAAAGGATTTCAGATAACTTTAAAAACACATCCCTTGCCAATATTTTAAAAGATAAAACAATGTATGAGAAGGTGCTGTCTTTTCTTTCCTTGTTTGACAATCGGATTAGCGCCATCGATTCTCCTGATTTTAAAAACACCTATATCACCCACGAAGTATATGGAAATCTGGACGAAACATTCTTTTCTATGGGAATTAGAAAATTTCTGAATCTTGCAAGTCAAATGGCAGACTTTCGTGATGGAATCCTATTGATTGATGATTTCGAGGCCCACCTTTCTCCCGGCACATTATATGAAATGGTATCTTTGGTATATTCCCTGGCAAAAGAAAGAAACATACAGTTATTTATCACAACACATAGCCAGGAACTGATAGATGAATGGTTGGATATTATGAATTTTTATCACAAACTTTCCGATTTGAAAATCATTCGCATGAAATCCGACGGAACTCTTTGTTCACACACCGAATTTTCGGGGAAAGAATCTTATGAACTCCGTATGGAACAAGAATGGGACTTTCGTTACGAACATCTCAAGAAAGGAGAACCCAATGAAAGAATATTTTGATTTATTTATAACCTTTGCCAAAATCGGAGGCTTCACCTTTGGCGGTGGTTATGCCATGCTTCCCATTATGCAAAAAGAACTCATCGAAAAAAAGAAGTGGACCACAAACGATGAACTTTTAAATTACTATGCCGTGGGTCAGTGCACCCCCGGAATTATTGCGGTGAATGTTTCCACCTTTGTGGGCTATCAGAAAAAAGGGATTCTTGGAAGCATTTTCTCCACCTTAGGAGTAATTACCCCTTCTATTATTATCATTATGCTGATTGCATCTTTTCTGGAAAATTTCTCTCAGTATCCCGTTGTGCAGAATGCTTTTTCAGGTATCAGGGTAGCTGTTTGTGCAACGGTGTTTGTTGCAATCTGGAATTTATGGAAAAAATCCATCAAAAAATGGTCACATATGATTTTTTGTGTGATTGCGTTCTGTCTGAGTGCTTTTACGAAACTGAATCCCATCTGGATTGTTCTCTTAGCAGGTACCGGCGGAATCTTTGCATACTTAAAAAAGGAGGATAAATCCAAATGAATTTATTACTCCTTGCCTGGGAATTTTTCCAGATTGGTCTGTTTGCCGTTGGCGGCGGATTAGCAACCCTCCCCTTCCTCGACAAACTGGTTGAAAAATATGAATGGTTTACTGCAGCAGATTTAGCCAACCTTGTGGCAGTTTCAGAGTCTACTCCCGGTCCCCTGGGAATCAACATGGCCACCTATACCGGCTTCACGGGAAGCGGATTTATAGGAGGACTCGTTGCAGCTTTAAGCATTGTGCTTCCCTCCTGGATTATTATTCTGCTGGTTGCAAGAATTTTAAACAAGTTCAACGAAAATCTTTATGTGAAAGCTGCTTTTGAAGGACTTCGTGCTACCGTGGTAGGTTTGATTGCAGCGGCAGTGCTCGGTATTATGAAACTGAGCTTTTTACTCCCCGAAACAGCAGGATTCTGGAGCCAAATCAACTATAAAGCACTGATTTTATTTGCCGCATTGGTATTTGTGCGATTCAAATTCCAGAAAATTCATCCCATTGCTATTATCGGAGCAGGTGCACTGCTTGGCATTGTATGTGGCGGCTTTTAATGTTGTTTATTTTTATCAGATAATGAAAGGAACCCCGAAAGAAAATGATTACAGTTACCAATTTAAGCTTAAATTTTAACGGAACCAACTTATTTAAAAATGCAGATTTAAAATTCACCCCCGGAAACTGCTACGGAGTCATCGGTGCGAACGGTGCCGGAAAATCCACATTTTTAAGAATTCTTTCCGGTGAGTTGGAACCTTCCACAGGGGAAGTGATTATTCCCAACCACCTGCGTATGTCTGTTTTAAAACAGGACCACTTTGCTTACGATGAATTTAGTGTTGTGGATACCGTAATTCAGGGAAACAAACGCCTTTATGATATTATGAAGGAAAAAGAAGTGCTGTATGCGAAATCTGATTTCAACGATGATGACGGTGTTCGCTTAGCAGAGCTGGAAGGTGAGTTTTTAGAATTAAACGGTTGGGAAGCAGAGAGCGATGCCTCCAAATTATTACAGGGCTTAGGTCTTACAGATGATCTCTTATACAATCTGATGAGTTCCTTAGACGGGAAACAGAAGGTGAAGGTATTACTGGCACAGGCGTTGTTCGGAAATCCCGATATCATCTTACTGGACGAACCTACCAACCATCTGGATGTGGATTCTATCAACTGGTTGGAAGATTTCTTATTGGACTACGAAGGCTTAGTGATTGTGGTATCCCATGACCGTCATTTCTTAAATACTGTTTGTACCAACATTGTAGATATTGACTTCTCCCAGATAAAAATGTTTGTTGGAAACTATGAATTCTGGTATGAATCCAGCCAATTGATTCAGAAAATGATTCGAGACCAGAACAAGAAAAATGAAGAAAAAGCAAAAGAACTGATGAGTTTTATTCAAAGGTTCTCTGCCAACAAATCCAAATCCCGTCAGGCAACCTCCCGTAAGAAATTATTAGAAAAGCTGACCATTGAAGAGCTTCCCGCTTCCTCCAGACGTTATCCCTTCGTTGGATTCCAAATGGACAGAGAAGCCGGAAAAGATATTCTCTTTGTGGAAGGCATTTCCAAAACCGTGGATGGTGTAAAAGTGCTAAACAATATTTCCTTCACCCTAAACAAAGGAGACAAAGTTGCATTCTTAGGAGAAAACGAAACTGCTGTAACCACAATGTTTCAGATTTTAGCAGGCGAAATGGAACCGGATGAAGGAAGCTACAAATGGGGTGTTTCCACCACGCAGTCCTACTTCCCGAAAGACAACTCCGAATTTTTCAACGACTCCGAATATAATCTGCTGCGTTGGTTAGAGCAGTATTCCAAAGACACCACTGAAACCTTCTTAAGAGGATTTTTGGGAAGAATGCTCTTCTCCGGTGACGACGTGTTAAAACCCGTAAAAGTGTTATCCGGTGGTGAAAAAGTGCGTTGTATGTTATCCAGAATGATGCTGTTTGGTTCCAATGTGCTGATGTTGGATCAGCCTACCAACCATTTAGACCTTGAATCAATCACTTCTGTGAATAACGGCTTAAAAGACTTTAAAGGAAACATTCTTTTTGCCTCTCACGACCACGAATTTATTTCTACCGTTGCAAACAGAATCATCGAATTCACCCCCGACGGTATTATAGATAGGAATGATAATTACGATGAATACCTCCAATGGAAAAAAGAAAATCAAAAATAATTCTTTTAAAAATATGAAAAAGCCATCCGCTCCCAAACAAATGATTTCTTATGAAAATAAGCAATATTGGAAAGGCGGCACCTTACTGGCACCTGTTCCCCCTGCCCTTGTCAGTGTTGGAACAATGGAAAATCCCAACGTACTGACCATTGGCTGGACAGGCATTATCAATACAATTCCGCCCAAAACCTATATTTCAGTCCGAAAAGAACGGCATTCTTATCAAATGCTAATGGATACCCGCGAATTCGTCATTAATCTGCCCTCTGTAAATTTAGTGAAAGCGGTTGACTTTTGTGGAGTAAGAAGCGGGAAAGATTTGGATAAGTTTAAAGAAATGAACCTTAATCCTGCAAATTCCCCCAATGTGTCTGCCCCTCTCATTTCCGAATGTCCTCTGCACTTAGAATGCAAGGTAACCGATACAGTTGATTTAGGAAGCCACACAATGTTTTTGGCAGATATTGTGGGATGTGTGGTTGCGGAAGAATGCATCAATCAAGATGGGAAGCTGGAAATTGAAAAATGCAATTTACTTGCGTATGCTCACGGAACCTACTTCAGTTTAGGAAAACAGCTGGGAACCTTTGGGTATTCCGTAAAGAAGAAAAAAGCAAAAAAAAGAGGATAACAAAAATGCAGAAACCTATATTGGATAGGTTTCTGCATTTTAATCCAAAAAAATTATAAATCGTCTGCATCCTGAATAGGTTGCACATTTTTATCCGCAGGAGTTCCGGTGTAACTCCCTTCAGGATCCGTTTGCTTCCCGGCCTCCTGAAATGTGCGGATGATCGATTCAGTTTTCGGCAATTTTTTCTTTTTCTTATTTTTCATCATTGATCACCTCACACACAGTATGCCACAAAAGGAGTGATTTTATGTTACAGTGTCCGGTCTGCAAGGAACCGATTGTAAAGCAAAATGACAAAATTTACATTTGTGAAAACAAGCACAGCTTTGATATTGCAAAAAAAGGCTATGTCAATTTTTTGCTGGCACATAAGATGAATTCCAAGCTCCCCGGTGATAACAAACTGATGGTGGATGCCAGAAGCAATTTTTTAAGCAAAGGATATTACAGTGTTTTTCGTGATAAACTAAAGGAGCTGATTGACCGATTCAATCCAAAATCAATTCTGGATGCAGGTTGCGGAGAAGGCTATTACACCGATGGTGTATATCAGGATTCCAGAAATATAATCGGGATAGACATATCAAAAACGGCATTGCAAAAGGCTGCTCCCAAAAACAGAAATATCACATATATTGCCGCCAGTCTGTTTGATATTCCCGTGCAATCCGAAAGTACTGATTTACTGTTCAGCCTGTTTGCTCCTTATGCCGGAGAAGAATTTCACCGTGTGCTGAAAAAAGACGGCATTATGATTTTGGGAATTCCCGGAGAAAACCATCTCATTGAATTAAAAAACGTGATTTATGAAAAGCCCTATAAAAATCAGGTGAAGGACTATGAACTTTCCGGATTTTCGTTTCAAAAGGTTGAGAAAATTGAAGAAAAAATATCTTTAGAATCTCAGGAGGATATTTTAAATTTATTTAAAATGACCCCCTACTATTATCGCACCAGACAAGAAGATTTAGAAAAGATTCACGCACTCACCGAGTTTGAGGTTACTATTTCATTTGAGCTTTTAACTTACAAAAAAATATAAACATTTCCAAAAAACGATTCATAAAACCCACACCGATTACACAATCAAGGATTACGTCCCGGTATTTTGAAAACGATGTTACATTCACAATAAAAAACTGCACTCATAAAGAGTGCAGTTTTTTTATGTTTCCAAAAATCAGGATGCATTGAATCTTTCCAGATAGAAGATGTCGGTCCAGGATTCCACATTGTTTTCAACTTTGTGGTCATGCCAGTTACTTGCTTCTAAGATTTCGTAGTATGCCCAGTGGGATTCACTTAAATCCGGATAAGTCAGAACATCATCGTAGTTTGCTTCAATATATTCCTTATCTGCTTCACGGTTCAACATTCTGTTGATGATGGTAACCGCTTCGGAACGTTTGATAGGCTGGTCAGGACGGAAGGTGCCGTCTTCATAACCTAATAACCATCCTTTGATTACAGCAGAATCAATATAAGATTTTGCCCAGTGGTCAGATGCAACATCGGGGAAATTATTATCCTGGCCGCCTTCCAGTTCAAAGAATCTGGAAGCGATGGTAGCAAATTCCGCACGGGTAATGTTATTGTTGGGACGGAAGGTGCCGTCTTCATAACCTTCCACGATATCCACATTACTTAAGTATTTCACATAAGCGGTGTACCAAGCGCCTTCTTCCACATCGGAGAATCTGCTTTCGGTACCATCTAAGAATACCATTTTCTTCACGATTAAACGGGAGAACATTGCAGAAACTTCTGCTCTGGTTACATAATCTTCCGCATCAAAGTTACCGGTATCTCTACCATGAACATAAGCGATATGTTCATCGGTTAAGGAAGGAACCTTACCGGATTCCAGATCAATGGTATCGGTAGTCACATAACTGTCAATCCAACCGGGTTTGGTTGCAAAGGTTTTGATGGTGGTTTGATCGGGAACATTGAACGGTCCTTCATATTTGGGAGAACTTGTGGTGGGAGTGGAACCGTCGGTGGTATAGTAGATAGTAGCACCGGGAGTGTTGGTTTCTAAGGTAACGGTGATATTATCATTTTCATCCACTTCAAAAGTAATGGTGGGAGCCTCCACACGCTGGGGAGTGGTCGGAGCCGGTCTGGAATTGCTTCTCACCTTGATATCCAGTTCCATAAACAGGCTTCCAAGTCTGTTATTCACATTATTTTCAAAGTTGGTATCGGTATCTCTGTATAATTTTAAAATACCTTCTCCTGCTGCATTACCGGTCAGCTTTAACATACCACTTGCTCTGTCAACGGTTGCAATGCTGATTAAGTTATCTGCAGAGTCAACAACGCCTGCATCCAAGCTGGAAGATAAGCTGGGAACGAAAACTAAGGAAGCTTCTTCCCCACGTTCAAACAGTTTTACAAGCTCATCAGAGATAACATTTAAGTACACGGTGTCGCCCACTTTGAAATCAACAACCAGGTTATTGGGCTGAACAAAATCGATTTTGTTGGTGCCTGCTGCATCGGAATATACTTCCACTTTTGCATCCATCACACCGGACATAATGGTGTTCATTACGGTTGCCATTACACTCGCATCGTCTGCTTTTAAAGCATTAATGGAACCAACCAGGATATCAATAAAGGGAGAAGTGGTATCTACGGTGCTTCCGGTAACGGTAATCATACCGTTTGCAATCATCGCATTTTTTGCAACGCCCAATTCTGCTCCTGCAGGAGTGGTCAGTGCATCTGCAGCTGCATTTCTTACATAAGGATTGATTGCATCCACATAAGCAGCATCACCGGGGGTGCAATATGCAGTCAAAAAGCCGGAAATATTGGCAGCAGCTTGTCTTCTTAAATTTTTCTGTAAATCAATAACAAATGCACCTAATGCATTTCTGGTCATCTGTTCTCCTGCAACTTTGTTCAAAACGGCTGCGGGAGTGGATTCGGTGCCATTGATAATCACACTATCATAGAAGGTGTCAACTGCTCTTTCAATATCTGCATCGCTGATATTGTTGTCTTTGGTATTGGGGTTAGCCAAGGTTCCGTTTTTCACATTGGTGAAAGTCATCAGTTTCACAAAACCGTATGCCAGAATCTGAGCTTCTTCGTCGGAAATCACAGAGGTGTCGGGAGAGGTAATTCCACTCACCACGGAAACATCCACGGTATCGTGGTAATCTCTCATAGCGATCAACTGATCAATGGATACGTTTCTGTATGCACGGATTAAATCCGCACCGTATCCGGGTTGAGAATTAAAATGACCTAACAGAACTTCTTTGAATTCGTCTCTGGTCATGGGCCCTGCTGCATAAGATACCAAACTGAAAATCGGTAACATTACCAGCACGAGCAAGAGTGCAACAATTCTTTTCATAATGCTTACTCCTTTTATATAAATTATATTTTTAACACTTTAAATTATTGATTTGCAAATTGATACAAACGATACAGCATCTGTGCCGCTTCAGCACGGGTTGCCGACATTGTTGGATTAAAACAGTTCAGCTCATTTCCTTGAATGATACCGTTTTCTTTCAGGGTGATTACTGCTGTTCTTGCATAGGATGCAATAAAACGATCATCTTCGAAACCGGAAGTTCTGGAAGTGCTTCTGTCAAACAAACCGAGAAGTTCTCCGATTCTGAACATCAACACTGCCATATCCTGACGGGTAATGTTCTGACCGGAACCAAACTTCCCATCCCCCACGCCTAAAATCAACTTCTGACTTGCCATGGTGGTAACGTAAGGATAAAACCAGGAATTTTCCGGAACATCAGAAAAAACAGGTTTTTCCGCTCCTGCTTCAACAGAAAATGCCACGCACATCATTTTCGCAAACTGTTCACGAGTAACTGTTGCAGACGGTGCAAAGGAAAAATCACTGACACCGTTGATAATATCTTTATTAAACAACTCTGTAATCGCTGTTTCCGCCCACTCATATCCTTTTAAATCATCAAACACATGCGTGGGAGAAACCTCTTTCCCGAACCCTAAAATCACGTATGCTTCTTCCGCAATCGCCAAATACAACGGCTGAAATTCTGCCGGAATCTTTCCGTTTAGCAAAGCGGTGACAGTTTCTTCAGAAAAAGCATCCGTACACAGCGCTATGTAGGCAGCTTCCATATTGAGAGCAGTGTCCACGGTAATGGCCTGCAATCTGGTTTTTAAATTGTCTTTCGTTAAGGTTCCCTGCTCTTTTTCCGCTTCTGCTATGGTTAAAATCACATAGATGTTTTCTTTCAGCTTCGCGTTCACAGATTCAGTTGTTATAGATAGCTCCTCATACAAAGGCACTGCGGAGTACAGCTGAGGAAGAAAGTTTTCGTTTTGATACACTCTTTTGAACACTCGCATGGTATCTGCATGGCTGATTGCGAAAACAGGGGTAACACACAGGGTACAAAACACGATCAAAAGACATATCAAACGTTTATAAAATATTCTCATGAAACCAACACCTCGGATATTTCTGCAAACACTGATAGATGATACTAAACCAATATATACTTATACTATCATAAACAACTGAAAAAGTCAAGTTTTTTTGTGAGTTTATACTGTTTTTTTCCCTGTTTTATTTTGGAAATTATCAAGTTTGTATAATTCCCCGATTTTCAACTTGTTTTCATTCTGATTCTACCAGAATAATATCGTCACCAATCTTCTTGATGCGATCAAAAGAAATAACCATTTCTTCATATTTGAAAAAGAAGCGGAAGATAGAATTTCTGCACGGAACAATAAGACTTTCCAACCTTCCGGTTTCAATATCGAACTCTGCATCATACACAAATCCCAATCGCTTTCCGCTGGATAAATTAACAACTTCCTTTTTTTGAAGTTCTCTGACTCTTACTGACATAGTACTCTCTCCTTTTCTCTTGGTAATTCAGTGTATGAAAAAGAACGAGATTAAAAGCATATCCACATAAAAAAACAGGGCTGATTCAGCCCTGTTTTTTAAAGCGAATGAATATATTTGCGGTAAACACGAATCATAAACAAAACGGATAACAGTAAAGACATAATTTCCGCTATCGGAAACGCCCACCATACTGCACCCAATCCAAACCAGTTAGACAACAACCACGCAGCAGGAACCAACACTGCAAGCTGTCTTCCTAAGGAAACATAAAGACTGTACATACTTTTACCAAGTGCCTGGAACACCGATAAGAAAATAATACAAACGCCCGCAAAAATATAGTGCAAACTGATCATACGAAAAGCAGGAACCCCGATTTCCAACATTTCAGAAGATGCACTGAACATCTTTAATAGCGGAACGGGAAAAACTTGGAAAATCACCATTCCAAGAATCATAATTCCGCACGCAATCACGGTACTCAGTCGCATGGTTGCAAGAATACGATGTTTATTTTTTGCTCCATAATTATAAGCAATAATGGGTACCATCCCGTTGTTAAGACCGGTAACAGGCATAATAAAGAAACTCTGCAATTTAAAATAAGCGCCAAACACTGCCACAGAAGCAGCAGAAGTGATGAGAATCTGATTCATGCAAAGAGTCATCACGGTACCGATAGACATCAATAAAATAGACGGCACAGCAATAGCGTAGATACCGCCCACAGTTTGTCTGTCAGGGCGATAATGAATCGGATTAATTTTAATCTCCTTATTGCAGCGGATATTGATGATAATGCCTAAAATCATAGACACAATCTGACCTAGAACAGTCGCTAATGCAGCACCGGCAATTCCCATTTTCGGGAATCCGAACAGACCGAAAATCAAAATGGGGTCAAAAATCAGATTAAAAATCGCACCAGCTAACTGCACTACCATAGAAAGAAAAGATTTCCCGGTGGACTGAAGCAAACGTTCCATAGTAATCTGCATAAAAATTCCGACAGAACCAAAACAAATAACACGAAGGTAATCCACACAATACTGTGCAATTTCCGGATCGTTGGTCTGTAATTTTGAAAAAACATCGACAAAGAAGATTCCGAACAACAAGAAAGCAAGGTAGCTGAGGATTGCCAGATAAATCCCTGTGTTGCCAACCTTGTTCGCTTTTTCAAACTTTTTCTCTCCTAAGTTTCTGGACAAAAGTGCATTGATACCAACCCCGGTACCTGCACCTACCGCAATCATCAGATTCTGCACAGGAAACGCAAGACTTACTGCAGTGAATGCTTTGTTATCGGGGTCAATTTGTGCCACAAAAATACTGTCCACAATATTATAGCATGCCTGCACTAACATCGAAATGATGATAGGCAAAGACATACTGATTAATAATTTGGGGATGGGCATTGTGCC
>JAZOQZ010000033.1:0-25267 GCA_045656345.1 Clostridia bacterium | reverse complement strand
AATGAAAATTATTTGTAAAATTACCTTGTTCTTTTTTGTGCAAAACTACCAAAGAATTGTACCTTCCTTATTTCGTTTTGCTATTTCCACAAAAATTTTCCACAAAAACTGGGGAATCCGTTTATTTCAGCAAATTTTCTGATTGGAATGAAGCAGATTTTTCTGATTTGGCATCTTCCAGTCTGATTTTTTCGATTTTTTCCCCTATATATATAATATATAATAGTATAGGGCGAGGGGAATTATGCTGTGACAATCTGATGATCTTTCACGGCAATACGTCTGTCTGCAATATCAAAGGCAGCCTGTTTGTGCGAAATGATAATCAGAGATTTGCCGGACAAGTCCTTCAAGTTGGACAACACTTTCTGTTCGGTGGCTTCATCCAAAGCGGAGGTACATTCATCCAGCAAAAACAGGGGTGCATCTAAGTAAACCGCTCTTGCAATGGCAAGTCGCTGCACCTGACCTTCGGAGAGACCGAGTCCTTTTTCGCCTAACACAGTGTCAAATCCCTGAGGCAAGGTTTGGATAAAATCGTAGATTTCTGCTACTTTTGCGGCTTTTACAATGTCTTCCTCACGGACACTGCGATAAAACGCAATGTTTTCCCGGATGGTGCCGGAGAGAATCATATTTCCCTGAGGCACGTATGCCAACTCCCGATAGCAGGAAACTTCTCCGCTGTTGGGGGTGAGAATTCCCATAATCAGTTTCAGCAAGGTGGATTTTCCGATGCCGGAAATCCCCGAAATAGCAATAAACTCACCATCGTGCATGGTGAAATCGGTGTTTTTAAAAATTTCTTCGTCCCCATAGGAGAAGCTCATATGTTTCACTTCCACCACAGGTTTTTTGTCATCCACCAAGAACTGACGGCGGTCGGCAGGTAACGTTTCCAGCTCCTGCAAACGTTCCGCACTTGCCACAGTGGAAAAATACTGAGGCACAATGGCAGACAAGTCTTTAAAGGGAGTTTGCACCTGGTTTACCAACTGCAAAATTGCCATTAAGGTGCCGAAGGTCATCAGACCCATCGACAGCTTCCAGGCACAGTAACCCATTGCCACATAGTAGGATGCGGTGAGTGCCAGGTAGAATAAAATATTCATCAGAATACTGATATGATTTCGTTTTAAGGTGAATTTAAAATGCAAAAACTGGAAAGTGCGGGATTCTTCCACCACTTTATCTTCCGCACGGTATGCTTTGATTACCAACAGATTCTGCAGAATTTCCTGCATAAAGGATTTGGTTTTACCGTCAGTTTCCATACATTTTTTGTGCAGTTTTTTCATACGGGAAGAATAAATTCTTGCCGTGAGCAGAATAAAGGGTGCTAAAATCAGACACACGGTTGCCAACAAACTGTCCAAACGGAACATTTCGTAAAAACTGAGCACAATCCGCACTATCAGGGACACTAAATTCGGAACCAGAAGCATCACTCCTGTGACAATCACATTCACGTCGGAATGGATACGGTTAATCAGTTCCCCGGAATGAATGTTGCTCACTTGTTGCCAATCCCGCTCCAAACAGGTGCGAAAGACATGTTCTTTTAAATCTATGGCGTACTGCCCGCTGACGCGTGCGTTATATAAGGAATAGAGAGTCTGGCTCAACAGCAGAAGAACAAGCATCACACAAAGACGGATTATCTGGGTAATCAAATCCCCATCCACCGCGTGAGATGCAATATCCAAAAGGTCTTTGGATACAATGGCAAACCGTACGCCGATGGTTGACATCACAACCCCCAGCAAGGTTAAAAGAGCCAGCTTCCAATACATTTTGGTGCCGGTTCTTTTTAAAAGCCATTTTAATTGACTGTTCTTCTTCATAATTGTTCTCCACGTTTATTTTTCAGGTTTTTTCCCTGCATTGCGTAAACGAAAATTCACAATTTTCCACCGATACGGCATCAGAAAATGCCAGATTCTGACATACAACCAATACCCGAATCCTTTGGGTTTTTTGGATTTTCCCCAGCGGGTAAACTCGGTGACAACACCGAAAATCTGCTCCCGCTTCACAGGAGGTTCGGTTTTCAACTCGTTGTCTCCTGCAATCAGGTAAGTGCCGTCTTTTTGAATCTTTAACACACGGTGCAGAATGTATCTGCCGTCTTGCCGTTTGTGAAAGGTAATATCATATTTTTTTATTTTGCCGGCAGGGGACAAAGTCACAGTGTCTCGTCTGGAATGAAACAGGGGATACATACTGTTGCCCGTCACGGTAAGACGGACAGTGTCTCCCCGAAGCAACGCTTCCTCGGTAACGGCACCCATCACTGCCACATCGGCAATTTTTCTTGTCGGTTCCATCATTATTCCATCAGGTTGTTGTCGGAAAGGATTTTTAAGAAGGCTTCAATATCCCGCATTGCGGTTGCCTCGTCGATATCATATTCCGCAGTCATTCTGGCGCAGAGATGACCAATATCACAGTCTTCTCCCAAAAGTTCCCATAAAAAGGCTCCTGTTTCATTCACGGTGATCATCGCTGTGAAATCCACCTGCCCCACGGGAATTACAATGTAGCTTCCTGCCACTTCCTTGAGCATAAAACCGTCTTTTAATTTCATAAAATGTTCCTCTTTCTTATCGGAAAATACGTCGGAAGAAACTTTCAGGCTCTGCCTGATAATAGTTGCTGGCATATTTTTCGATATATTCATTGTCTAATAACAAATGACTGTTTACATTGACATAATGAGCAAATTCGTCGGAAATCTTTTTGTTGAGAAAATCGTATGCTTCCGCCAGGTTGGGGGCACGCTCCGATTGGTTATGACTGTCACTGCCCATCAGGTGGATGGCATCTTTTTCAATCATTTTCAGCACGTGTTTCCGAAGTTTTTTATCTAAAATGGATTCTGCGTTAATCTGAAAATACACATCCATGGAAGCAAGCTTATTGAATTTTTTCTTATCCATGTGAGGATAACGCTCAATATGTGCAATCACGGGAATCAGATTGCAATGTGCAATCAGCGCATAAAGGGAATTAAACATCCAGTCGTACCAAGCGGAATAGGGCATTTCGATTAAGATGTATCGAGTGCCTTCAATGCAAAGTTTTTCGATGCCTTCGATTTCCGAAAGGTCACAGTTTAAAAGCACTTCTGCTCCTAAACGGATTTGGGGAATGATGGCACCCTGTTCTTTGGCATACTGCCGAAGTTCTTCCGCCCGCTTGTTGCGTTTGGCAACGAACTCGTCAATCGACATATGCTCCACATCCTTACAATGAGGAGTGAAAATGACCGTTTCAACATTCTGGCGGTATTCTTCCTCCAGCATTCTGAGAGATGTTTCGATATGTTCGGGTCCGTCATCCGTTCGATGAAGAATATGAGAATGCACGTCTACGTATTTGAGCACGGACTCACCTGCTTTCCGATTGGATTATGTCAAGGGAAACGCTATTTTTTATTGTTCTTTTGGATGGTGATTTTTTCGCCTGCCTGCACCTGTCCGCCCTGTCGGATTTTTTTGAGAAGCTCCGCTTTTTCCTGAGAACGGGCGTCTTTTTTGCTGGAATGTTCGTAGCTGCCGTAGTTTCCGTAGTAACGACGTTTGTAGTAACCATATCTGCCGTAACCCAGATTGTAACGGTAGTAGGAACCGCTATCCTCAGATGCGTCATTTAAAAGGAACCCAAGCACTTTGGAGCCGGAGAATTTCAGCTTGTCCAGAGCTTCCTGTAAGGACTTATGGTCAGTTACACCCTGACGGGTAACCATCACGGTGCCGGATGCAGAGCTTGCTAAAAGCAATGCATCTGCCAACAGGTTTACGGGAGGAGTATCCATCAGAATATAGCGATACTCTTTCTTCAGTTCAGTGAGCATATCCTGCATTTCTTTGGAAGACAAAAGTTCTGCAGGGTTGGGGGGAATATGTCCGGAAGGCATAATCGAAAGATTTTCATATTGAGTGGTGTGAATTGCATCCTTCACGGTGCAGAAATTACGCAGTGCATTGGACAGACCCATTTTGGAAGTAACCCCGAATACTTTTGCAACACGGGGTTTTCTTAAGTCACAGTCGATGAGCAATGTTTTTTCACCGGTCTGGGAAAAAGCAATTGCTAAGTTAATGCAGTTGGTGGTTTTTCCTTCCATCGGCCAGGAGCTGGTCACAATGATGGTGCTGCATTCTTCTTCAGGCAGAGCAAAACGGATGTTGGTTCTGCCGATTTTGTACGCTTCGCGGACACTGAAGCTGGTTTTATCGTCAATTAAGTGAGTGGAACGCTGTGTGCGGGGCTGTTCTTCCTTCTTGCGGGAACGAAACAAAGAGCCCAAGGTGTGATTATTCAGTTTTTTCATTCCTGGTTCCCTCCTTGTTCCGGATTTTCAGGCTCTGACTGATAAGCAGAACCGTAACCATAACCGTAACCATATCCATATCCGTGCTTACGTCCCCGTCTTCCGCCATAACCGTAACGGCCGTGAGAAGAACCTTCGCCGTACAGGTTAGGGATTACTGCAATAACAGGCAACTTATACTGTTCGGTCAATTCGTCTTTGGATTTTACGGAAGTGTTCATCAGTTCAAACACAAACGCCATACCGCATGCCAGCACTAATCCCACTAAAATACCAATGATGGTGTTCTGAGAAGTGTTGGGAGAGCTGGGCTTGGTGGGAAGACTTGCCTTATCCACCGTTTCCACTGCACCGGCACGCACCACACGAATAATTTCGTCGGGAGCAACCTGCTCAATCGCGTCAGCAATGATTTTTGCGTGTTCAGGATTTCCGCAGGAAACTGCAACCTCAAACACCTCGGTTTCTTCCACAACATTGGAAGAAATCATCGCACGCAATTCGTTTGATTTATAGTTAATCCCCAAACGGCTGATTTTGGAAGAAACCAGATCCAGCACAGTGTCACTCTTCAGGATAACCATATAGGTTTCCACCAGTCTGGCAGACAGGTTAAGGTCGTTCACGTTCATAGCAGCCTGAGCTCCTGAACCATCCTTTTCGTTATATACGTAAAGGGCAACCTTGGCGGTGTATTGTTTTGGTAAAACATACTGAGAATAAGCAAAGGAAATAATCCCCCCAACCAGCGCCAGGGTGATAATCAGCCACAGTCGTTTCAACAGTATTGTGATAATCTCATTGACGGTAAAATTCCGTTCCATGTCATCTGCTTCCTTTCGGGATTAAAATTTATTATACGATAAAAGAACAATTTTCCGCAACTATTATAGCACGCATTTCCCGAAATGTCAACTGATTTCTTGATTTTTGAGGTGTTTTTCCACAGTTTCTGTCAAGATTTTCAGTTTTTTCCCCGTCGGATTCCTTTTCCCTGAAGAAATGGGTAATTTTTCAGGGAAAATATCTGTTTTTTTCTTGACTTTTGCCCTATATTATTGTATGATATAGTTATATAATAGCGTTTTATACCTTTATCCCACCGCGAAAAACCTTGTGAAAGAAGGAAGTTGACCGATGGATCTTTTTAAAAAATACAAAAAATACGGCTTGATTTTTACAGATTTTATTTGTATGGTCTTGTCGTATCTTGCGTTTATCATTATGCGTTTTGACGACGGGGTTCCCGAAGCGATTGTGGATCAGACCTTCAACACCGTTTGGTTAACCACGTTCTTTACCGCTGTCAGTATGTTATGTGCCAGATGCTACAATACCCTCTGGAAATACAGCAGTATCAGAGAATACGGCAGAACCATGGGCTATTTTGCCTTAGGAACCTTGCCGATGATGGTGATAAGAATTCTGTTCCCCGACCTGTTTCTCTCCCACAAAATTATGATTATTTTCAATTTCTTAGGCGTTGTGATGATTGTGGGAACCCGTGTACTGTTCCGTATGATTCTCTCTGCAACCGATTTGCCTCATAAGAGCAAAGACGGTGCCAACACCTTAATTATCGGCGGCGGCTCTGCAGCCAAACTTTTAATTGAAGATATCCTGCGTCATCAGCAGCACTTATACCGGATTGTGGGTATCATCGACGATAACCCCCAAAAAATTGGGCGTTCCATTCACGGTTATCGTGTAATGGGCTCCAGAAAAGATATTCCAAAAGTGACAAAAGAGCAAAATGCAGAAGTGATTGTCATTGCCATTCCCTCTGCCGATCAGAACACCCTGCAGAAAATTTTATCCGTCTGCAGCGAAACCACCTGCAAAATCAAAATCCTGCCCGGTATCGAGGAATCGATGTCTGATAAAAAAACCATCTCCTCCAACGCCATCCGTGATGTGGAGATTGAAGACCTTTTAGAACGTGATCCCATTGTCTTGGATAATCAGAGTTTAACCACTCAGATTGCGGGCAAAACCGTGTTGGTAACCGGAGGAGGCGGCTCCATCGGTTCCGAATTATGCCGTCAGATTGCCAAATACAATCCCGGTAAACTGGTGGTGGTGGACTGTTATGAAAACAACGCCTACGATCTGCAACAGGAACTGCGTTATCAGTATCCCGAACTTCCTCTGGAAGTGATCATCGCATCTGTGCGTGACCAGAAACGCTTAGATGAATTGTTTGATTACTACCGTCCCCAACTGGTGTTCCATGCAGCGGCACACAAACACGTTCCCTTAATGGAAAAAGCTCCTCAGGAAGCCATCAAAAACAATGTGTTCGGCACCTACAATACCGCTTTGACCGCACATAAATATCAGGTGGAAAAATTTGTGCTGATTTCTACTGATAAGGCAGTAAATCCCACCAACATTATGGGTGCCACCAAGCGTATCTGCGAAATGATTACCCAATCCGTTCAGTCCATTTCGGAAACCGATTTTGTGGCAGTTCGCTTCGGCAACGTGCTTGGTTCCAACGGTTCGGTAATTCCCCTCTTTAAACGTCAGATTCAGCGTGGCGGACCTGTTACGGTTACCCATAAGGATATCACCCGCTATTTCATGACCATTCCCGAAGCATCTCAGCTGGTGTTGCAGGCGGCAAGCTTTGCTACCGGTGGCGAAATCTTCGTGCTGGATATGGGTCGCCCCGTGAGAATTTACGATTTAGCCGAAAAACTGATTCGTCTTTCCGGCTACACTCCCGGCAAGGATATTGAAATCAAGGTGTCCGGTCTTCGTCCCGGCGAAAAGCTCTACGAAGAACTTTTGATGGCAGAAGAAGGATTGACCAACACCTCTCACAACAAGATTTTCATCGGACAGCCCATTGTCTGTGAATATGAGCAGTTAACCAAACAGCTGGAAGATTTAAAAGCAGTGCTCTACGATACCGACCCCGACAGCGTGAAAAAAGCGGTTGCCGCTATGGTAGACACCTATTCTCCCGACTTAGACTGCAATAAAACCAAGTAAGCAAAAGCCACCCCGAACCCAACCTCAAAATGGAGAAAAATTATGGTAAAACACATTGTATTCTGGAACATTAAAGACGAAGTAAACGGTGAATCCAAACCGCAGATGATGCTCAAAATGAAGGAAATGCTGGAAAACTTAAACGGCAAAATCCCGGGGCTTCTCACCTGCGAAATCGGGATTGACCAGAATAAAAGCGATGCGGCATACGACATTTGCCTGTATTCCGAGTTTCCCGATTGGGACAGCTTAAACGCTTATCAGGATCATCCGCTTCATGTGGCTTGTAAGGACTATATCAGAAGCATTGCAGAAAACCGCGTACTCTGTGACTACGAAGTTTAAAAACGGCTTGTAAAAGAATCCGGAGCGCAACAAGCATGGGATTAAGCATATTTTTTCTAAGGTGAAATTTCGTTTGGTAGCGAAATTTGATTAAAAATGCTTGTTGCTATCAACAAACTTCGCCTCTCGCTGTACCAACGTACAGCTTCGGGTAACCCCTGACGGACTCAGTTTGTTCATTCCGAATCCTTTTTCTGTGCCTTAGATAGTGGGAACCTGACAAATGATCGCTTCCCCATATAATGCAGGCTTTGCCTGCCACCAAAATTATTCATTATTCATTTCCCATCGTTCCAACGGAGGCACTATGTACCCAAGAACCTTAGCTATTGATTACGGTGACCGCAGAATCGGTCTTGCGGTGTCGGATTTACTGGGCATCACCGCTCAGCCCATCGGTTATATTACCATAAACGGAGACCGTGATGCCATACGTCAGCTGACCCCATACCTTGCAGAGTACAAGATTGAAAAGATTGTGCTGGGACTTCCCAAAAATATGGACGGCAGTGATGGTCCCCGCGTGGAAAAAACCCATGACTTTGCCAAAAAACTTTCCGAGGATTTTCCCGAAATTCCCATTGATTATTACGATGAACGGATGACCACCATTGTGGCACAAAGGGCCTTAATCGGGATGAATGTGAAGAAAAAGGAAGGCAAAAAAGATATGCTTTCTGCGGCAATTATTCTGCAGGGGTACATGCAAAGCCATCCCAACGGCTAAAAAAAACGCATTGAAATTTCATTTTTATATTTTTGGAACAAACAGGATTCCAAAAAAGTCAAAAAAAAACAAGGAGGACTTTATTATGGCAGACAATAAAACTTTTGAAGAACAGGAAGAAATCGTGGTAACTCCCGCAGAAACAGAGGAAGAAACCATCGAACAAATTGTAACTTTATATGATGAAAACGGCAACGCCGAAGACTATGAACTCATTGACTTATTTGAATTCAAAGATGGTGTTTACGGTGCATTCACTCCCGTTCTGACCACAGCAGCACCTGCAGAAGTGGACGTGGTAATGCTCAAAGTGACCGAAGACGGCAACGCTTTCATCGAAATTGAAGATCCCACCGAAGAAGAAGCGGCATTCCGCGAACTGTTACGCCGTGAAGACGAATTATTAGACTAATTTTTTAGTTTGTTTGCTATTTCGCAAATTTCTAATTTTAAAGAGGCTATTTAAATGGTATTATGCTCAAAATGTAAGAAGAATATGGCGGTGGTGTTCATCACCAAGATGGAGAACGGAAAGGAAGTTTCCGAAGGGCTGTGTTTTCAGTGTGCCAAAGAGCTTGGCATCAAACCCTTTGATAAAATGCTTTCTCAGTTCGGCATCAACGAAGAGGACTTCATGAATATGAATGAAGAGCTCACCGAAATGATGGAACAAGGCGCTATGTTCGGCGATAATATGATGATGATTCCTGAGGAAGAAATGCCTGAAGGGGCAGAAATCCGTCCTGAGGATATCGGCATCAAACAGAAAAACAAAAAACAAAAGCAAAAGAAAAAAACACCCCTGGAATCCTACGGAACCAACTTGAACGATAAGGCACGTCTGGGTGAAATTGATGCGGTTATCGGCAGAAATGCAGAAATTAACCGTGTGATTCACATTTTAAACCGCCGCACCAAAAACAATCCTGTTCTCTTAGGGGAACCCGGGGTTGGAAAAACTGCCATTGCAGAAGGTCTGGCATTAAAAATTGTGAATGGAGAAGTGCCTCACAAACTGTTAAACGCTCAGATTTTCCTGGTGGATTTTGCAGGAATGATTGCAGGCACCCAATTTCGGGGTCAATTTGAACAGCGCTTAAAAGCGGTGGTTAACGATGCTATCGAACGTGGCAACGTTATCCTGGTGATAGACGAAATTCACAACATCGTGGCGGCAGGTGATGCCAACGGTGCTATGAACGCTGCAAACATTTTAAAACCCTATCTGGCAAAAGGTCAGCTTCGCATGATTGGTGCCACCACTCCCGAAGAATACAGAAAGCATATTGAAAAGGATTCTGCATTAGAGCGCCGCTTTGCAACAGTAATGGTGGAAGAACCTGATGTGTATGAAACCATTGAAATCTTAAAAGGAATCCGTGGCTACTACGAAGATTATCACAAGGTAACCTATTCCGACGAAGCCATTGAAACCGCCGCTGTAATGGCAGACCGCTATATTTTTGAAAGAAAACTGCCTGATAAGGCAATCGATCTGATGGACGAAAGCGGTGCAGTGAAAAATGTGACCAACGATTCTTTGGTAGAATTGGAAAAACTGCGTGCAGAACTCAAGTCCATTGTGGAACTAAAAGAAGCATCCGTGGAAAATGATTCCATCGACGATTATCAGAAAGCGGCAGACTATAAAATCAGAGAATGTCAGCTAAAAGATAAAATTGCAGAACTGGAAAAAGGGGCATATCGTGCGGTAACCACCGAAGATATTGCCACCGTGATTGAAAATATCACCCGGATTCCTGTTCGCAATATCACCGGCATTGAAGCAAAAAATCTGATTCACTTAGAAGATAAAATTAAGCTTCGCATTGCAGGTCAGGAAGATGGTGTAAATGCCGTTGCCGCAGCGGTTCGCCGTGGCAGAGCAGGTCTTTCTTCCAAAAGAAAACCCACTTCCTTTATCTTTGCAGGACCTACCGGCGTGGGTAAAACCGAGCTGGTAAAAACCCTTGCCTACGAACTCTTTGGCAGTGAGGAAAGCATCATCCGTTTTGATATGAGTGAATATATGGAAAAGCACACCGCATCCAAGCTGATTGGCTCCCCTCCGGGATACGTTGGCTACGATGATGCAGGGCTTCTCACTGAGAAAATCAGAAAGAAACCCTATTCCATCATTCTCTTTGACGAAATCGAAAAAGCACATCCTGATGTGTTTAACCTGCTTCTGCAGATTTTAGATGACGGTATCCTAACCGACAGCCACGGCAAAACCGTTCGCTTCTATAATGCCATCATCATTATGACCACCAATGCAGGCAGTGACTACAAAGCCGCATCCTTAGGTTTTTCAGGCAATAATGACGGCAAAGCAAAAGATAAAGTGAATAAAGCGCTTCGTGAATTTTTCCGTCCCGAATTTTTAAACCGTGTGGATAAAATCGTGGTGTTTGACCCGTTGGGAAAAGAAGAGCTCCGAAAAATTACCCACATTATGCTCTCGGATATTGAGAAAAACCTGGGTGATAAAAAACTTTATGTTTCCTTTACCGACAATTTGGTGGAATATCTCATCGAAAACGGTTTTGATGAAAAATTTGGTGCAAGACCGTTACGCCGCCTAATTGAGCGTGAAGTGGAAGATAAGATTGCAGATATGTTTATTGCAGGTGAATTGCTCGCCGGCGAAAGCTTTACCGCAGATTACCGTGACGGTGAAGTTGCAATCATAAAAGAATAGGAAAAGAACTCTGTGTTTTTAAAGCACAGAGTTTTTTTATATGTTCTTTTTATGTCAAGGGACCAGGGGGAACTTTCGATTTTCCCCCCTAGCCCCCTTAACAATCCTCTTACCCCCTTCAAACGAGTGCTCATACAACCCGCGGCTGCTCTATCCTACACAGTACTGCTTTAAAAACAGAGTTCTACGTCGGGTTGGCACAAACAAAAAACGTTATCGGAAGGCGTTACTAAATCACTCCGCCCTTATTTTTGCAATTGAGCATCAGTGTAAAAAGACGGCAGTTCGAGATTGCGGAAATACAGGCGGTAGTTTCTTTTTGATTCTTTTCTTTGGCATCAAAGAAAAAGAATATATCTTTCAAAATTTGTGCTAACAAATTTTCACCTTGAAAAACAAAAGACATAGGAAAAATCCTATGCCTTTTGCGATCTATGTTTCTTTTTCAAGCCGTTAGAAGGAAATAGTTCCTTCAAAGGATTTCACTGCCGGTCCTGTCATCTGAATGGACGAATCGGTGTAACGGATTTTTAAGTCCCCGCCGGGCAGTTTCACGGTGATATCGGTATCTTTTTCGCAGTAACCGTTTAAGATTGCCGCAACAGCACCTGCACAAGCACCGGTTCCGCAAGCTAAGGTTTCGCCGGTACCACGTTCCCAAACACGCATTTTTAAGGTGTTTTTGTCAATCACTTTCACAAATTCCAGATTCACTCTGTCGGGGAACATGGGATGATATTCAAATTCGGGACCGAATTTTTGCATATCCACGGTGTCTAAATTGTCGGTGAATACCACTGCGTGAGGATTACCCACAGACACACAGGTCACATGGAAGGTTTCTCCTGCCACGCTGATGGGTTCATCTTTCACCATTTCCTTGTCGGAAACCACGGGAATCAGCTCGGGCTTGGTTTCTGCTTTTCCCATATCCACACAAGCTGCTACCACTTCACCTTCCATGGTGTAAACTTTCAGCTTTTTCACACCGCTTAAGGTTTCAATTTCCATATCTTCACGGGGAACAATTCCTTTGTCATAAAGGTATTTACCCACGCAACGGATGGCGTTTCCGCCCATTTTGCCTTCGGTACCGTCTGCATTGAAGATTCTCATTTTCGCATCTGCAGTTTTGGAAGCTTCAATCACAACCGCACCGTCTGCACCGATGCCGAAATGACGGTCGGAAAGACGGATTGCCAGTGCTTCAGGGTTATCAATCTGCTTGTCCAGACAGTCAAAATAGATATAGTCATTGCCTAAGCTCTGCATTTTGGTAAATTCCACAGTCATTTTGTCTTCGCGCATATTGTTGATATCCACGATTTCAATGCTGGCTTCGGAATATTTACCTTTCATAGAGTTGATAACAGCGTTTGCAGTGTCGATAGAGGTGAAGCAGGGAACGCTTCTTTCTACCGCTTTTCTTCTGATTTTTACGCTGTCTCGCTCAGGAAGTCTGCCTTTTGCGGAGGTGGAAACAACAAAGTTTACTTTTCCGCTTTCGATTAAGGTTAAGGTGTTGTTCTGGGCGTTTTCATGAATTTTATCCACAGGAATCACAGGAATACCTGCATCGGAGAGCACTTTTGCAGTGCCGTGAGTGGAATACACGGTGAATCCTAAATCGTGGAATCCTTTTGCCACGCCGTAAACTTCCGCTTTGTCGGAATTTCTTACAGAAATGAACACGCCACCTTTTTTATGAAGCTGATAGCCTGCACCGATTAAGCCTTTGTACAGTGCTTCTTCCAAGTTTGCACCAATACCCAGAACTTCCCCGGTGGATTTCATTTCAGGCCCTAAGTGAATGTCCACGCCTAAGAGTTTCGCAAAGGAGAACACAGGCACTTTCACTGCCACATAGGGAGAATTTTTGTAAAGACCGGTGCCGTAACCCATATCCTTTAATTTTTCGCCCAGCATTGCACGGGTTGCCAGATCAATCATAGGCACCTTGGTTACCTTGCTGATATAGGGAACGGTACGGGAAGAACGGGGATTTACTTCAATTACATACAGCTCATTATCATACACCAAATACTGGATATTTACCAGACCTTTGGTGTTTAAGGCAACGGCTAATTTCTTGGTGGAATCAATGATTTTCTGGATCATGGGCACATCTAAGTTAAACGCAGGATATACGGCGATGGAGTCACCGGAGTGTACCCCTGCACGTTCGATATGTTCCATAATACCGGGGATTAAAATGTCTTCCCCGTCGGAAATGGCGTCTACCTCAATTTCGGTACCCATCAGATACTTGTCAATCAAGATGGGGTTTTCGTCCAGACCGTGAAGAATAATCTTCATATATTCCTTGGTGTCGTTATCGTTCCAGGCAATAATCATATTCTGACCGCCCAATACATAAGAAGGACGAATCAACACGGGATAACCGATGCGATTTGCAGTTTCCAATGCTTCTTCTTCGGTGAGCACAGTGTAACCCTGGGGACGTTTGATGTTTAAGCGTTCCAACAGGTCATCAAAACGTTCTCTGTCTTCCGCCATATCAATGCTGTCTGCACTGGTACCTAAGATTCTTACGCCGTTTTCCTGGAGGAAATTGGTCAGCTTAATGGCAGTACCGCCACCAAATGCAACCACCACGCCGTAGGGCTGTTCGGTGTGAATCACGTTCATCACGTCTTCGGGGTTTAAGGGTTCAAAATACAAACGGTTTGCAGTGTCAAAGTCGGTGGAAACGGTTTCGGGGTTATTGTTTACGATAACCACTTCGTAGCCTGCTTCCTGGAGCGCCCATACACAATGTACGGAAGCATAGTCAAACTCAATCCCCTGACCGATACGGATGGGGCCGGAGCCGAATACGATAATGGTCTTCTTGTCGGTGGGATTGTTATCAATAAATTCTCTTGCTTCGTTGGCTTCTTCGTAAGAAGAATAGAAGTAGGGAGTCTGTGCATCAAATTCTCCTGCACAGGTGTCTACCATCTTATAGGAAGCATAGATTTTTTCAGGAATTTTCTGACCGGATAAGTTTTCGATCACCTTATCCAAAAAGCCCATTTTCTTCGCTTCTAAGTGGAGCTCTTTTGTTAAGGTTTCTTCTTTCAAGCGACATTCCATTTGGTAAAGATTATAGAGCTTGGATAAGAACCAACGGTCAATTTTGGTAATATCATAGATGGTGTCTAAAGATACGCCACGGGTGATAGCTTCATACACCACGAAAATCCGTTCGTCATTACACTGATAAAGTTTTTCGTTGATGACTTCATCGGATAAGCTCACCAAATCCTTATGGCGCATAGAATCCTTGGAAATTTCTGCACCGCGGACAGCCTTCATAATGGCTTCTTCAAAGGTGGCACCGATTGCCATAACTTCCCCGGTTGCCTTCATCTGGGTACCTAAATCACGTTTTGCATACACGAATTTATCGAAGGGGAATTTGGGGAATTTTACTACCACATAGTCGATAGCAGGTTCAAAGCAAGCATAGGTTTTGCCGGTTACTGCATTTAAGATTTCGTCCAGCTGATAACCGATTGCAATTTTTGCCGCAACTTTTGCGATGGGATAACCGGTTGCTTTGGAAGCCAATGCGGAAGAACGGGAAACTCTGGGGTTTACCTCGATAACCGCATATTCAAAACTGTTGGGATTTAAAGCAAACTGACAGTTACAGCCGCCTTCAATTTTTAATTCGTTCAAAATGTCAAGCGCTGCGCGTCTTAACATAGAATATTCGTAGTCAGACAGAGAAACCGCAGGTGCGATAACGATGGAGTCACCGGTGTGAACACCAACAGGGTCTAAGTTTTCCATACTGCACACAGTGATGGAGTTGCCCTTACTGTCACGAATTACTTCAAATTCGATTTCCTTCCAGCCGGATACACATTTTTCCACCAAAACTTGCGTGATGGGAGAAAGACGCAGACCGTTGGTGGTAATCTCGATCATTTCTTCTTCGTTATTTACAATACCGCCACCGGTGCCGCCTAAGGTAAAGGCAGGACGGATAATTAAGGGATAGCCGATGGAATGTGCAAAATCCAGCGCATCTTCTAAGGTATTTACAACCTTGGAGGGGATCACAGGCTGGTTGATTTTTTCCATCATATCCTTAAACATCTGACGGTCTTCCGCCTTGTCGATGGTTTCAGGATTTGCACCCAATAATTTTACGCCGTGTTTATCCAAAAATCCTTCTTTTGCCAACTGCATAGACAGGGTTAAACCTGTCTGACCACCTAAGGTGGAGAGTAAGCTATCCGGCTTTTCTTTTTCGATAATACGTTTGATAACAGGTAAGGTGAGGGGTTCAATATAGATTTTGTCCGCCATTTTGCTGTCGGTCATAATGGTTGCAGGGTTGGAGTTTACCAACACAACTTCCAGGCCGTCTTCTTTTAAGGCACGGCAAGCCTGAGTGCCTGCGTAGTCAAACTCTGCTGCCTGACCGATAATAATGGGACCGGAACCGATTACCAGTACTTTTTTAATCTCTTTATTTAACGGCATCTTTTCTTCCCTCCATCATTTCTGTAAATCTGCCAACCAAAAATCCGGGATTCATGGGTTCACAGAAGCTTTCAATGTTAAACTGCACGGAAAATGCAGGAATGTTGGCATAATCAATGCCCTCAACCGTGCCGTCGTTGACGTTGCGGTAGGAAACCTTGCCAAAAGATTCCACAGAATCGTTTACCACCTGATAGCTGTGATTCTGAGAGGAGATATACACTTTGCCGGTGGTTTCGTTACGAACAGGAACGGAAGCACCACGGTGACCGAATTTCAGTTTTTCAATTTTTGCACCCTGAGACAGAGCCAACAGCTGATGTCCCAATCCGATTCCTAAGGTGGGAACGTCTTTTAACTGACGGATTTCGGTAATCACATCAGTTAATTCGGTGGGATCTCCGGGTCCGCCGGATAAAATCACACCGTCGGGCTTTAATGCGAGGATGTCTTCTGCTTTGGTGTTGTAGGGCACTTTGGTGATATTACAACCGGCATCCAGAAAGGCTTTTGCCATATTGCTATTGGCACCAAAATCCCACATTACCACATTGTATCCGGCTTCTTTTGCAGGGATGGTTACCGCTTCGGAAACGGAAACGGATTTTACCGCATCCACAATGGTGTAGCTTGCAATATCGTCAGTAAAGTCAGGTGTGAAGGAAATTTTTGCGTTCATAGTGCCTGCATCACGAACAATTTTGGTTAACTTACGGGTGTCGATTCCGTAAATTCCGGGAATGTCTTTTTCCTTTAAAAAAGTGTCAAGATCACCCTCCAAACGCCAGTTGGACGGTGCCTGACACCAATCTTTCACAATATAACCAAAACAGGACGCTTTTTCGCCTGCCATTTCTTCCAAAATTGTGCCGTGGCAACCCATTTCAGGGAAAGTGGAAATCACAAGCTGACCGAAGTTTGCAGGATCGGTCAGGGTATCCATATAGCCAAGCATATTGGTGGAAAACACCAGTTCGCCTACCGCTTCACGGTAAGCACCAAAGCTTTTGCCTTTGAAAACTGTTTTGTTTTCCAGAATCAAATACATCTCTTTCATTGAAGGCACGTCCTTTCTCGTTATCTGTATCGTAGCCGATTTTGGGGCATTTTAGCCCGATTTTCGGCGATTTTTCCTAAAAATGGGTAAAATTTTTTCCGAAATCACGGTGGATTCCGGCAAAATTTTTTAAAAAACGGAGATTTTTCTCCTTAAATTTCTTTCTATCTATTGTACCACGAATATGGGGTAGTTGTCAATGATTTTTTCTTGGTTTTTCACCATTTTTTTCCTTGAAAAACCGTAAGGATTTTATCTTGAAATCCTTACGGTTTTTTGGTTATCAAAATTAAAATTTCTTCATCCGAGGCGATGAGAAATGGATGCAGAATGCGGGAACCGAGCCCGCAGGGGTTATCCGAAGGCGTACCGAGTGTACGCCGAGCGATGAGGTTCATCCATTTGGCGCCTTTTATCAAGTCATTATTTGACTAATGTTCCGATGGTTTCGCCGGTGATAGCCTTAATAATATTTTCCGGTTCAGACAATCCAAACACGTGAATCGGAATATTATTATCCATACACAGAGATGTTGCGGTGGAATCCATAACGCCAAGGCCACGGTTTAACACATCGATATAGGAAATTTTGTCGAATTTTTTTGCATCGGGATTTTTTGCGGGGTCGGAATCGTAAACAGCATCCACTTTTTTCGCAAGCAGGATAACGTCTGCACCGATTTCAGCAGCTCTGAGAGCTGCAGCGGTGTCGGTGGAGAAATAGGGGTTTCCGGTTCCGCAACCAAAGATAACCACTCTGCCTTTGTCTAAGTGACGTTCTGCTCTGCCACGGATGTAAGGTTCTGCAATCTGACGCATATCAATAGCAGTCTGCACTCTTGCCTGAACGCCTAATGCTTCCAGGGAATCTGCGATTGCCAAAGAGTTGATGGCAGTTGCCAGCATACCCATATGGTCTGCACGGGTTCTATCCATATTTTCGCCGGTTCTTCCTCTCCAGAAGTTTCCGCCGCCCACCACGATGGCTACCTGAACACCCATACTTACGCATTTTTTCACCTGTTTTCCGATATCGCCAATCACATTGAAATCCAAACCGAAGCCGTTTGCACCTGCTAAAGCTTCGCCACTGATTTTTAATAATACTCTTTTATAGATCGGTTGCATTTGATGTACTCCTCTCTCTATATCACACATATCACTGTTTTCTTTTCCATTTTTAACTTGTCCTCTGTCAGTTTGAGAGAACCTCCGGCGTAAGCCGGGAAAACAGCCAATGGCTGCCGGGAAGAACACCCGAGGGGGTGTGCCGTAAAAATGGCAAGCATCATATTGGTGCTTGCCATTTTAATTTTAATAATTATTTGGACATATTTGCAACTTCTTCTGCAAAGTTGTCAACTTTCTTTTCTAAGCCTTCGCCTTTTTCAAAACGAACAAATTTCACCAGTTTTACGCCTTTGGAAGCTAAATACTGTTCCACGGTTTTGTCGGAATCTTTTACGAATTCCTGCTGGTTTAAGCAGTTTAAGGTGTAGAATTTAGAAATTCTGCCCATAACCATTTTTTCGATAATCTGGTCGGGTTTACCTGCAGATTTGGGATCGTTTTTGATCTGTTCGATTAAGATTTTCTTTTCTTTTTCGATATCTTCTGCGGGAACGGTGGATTTGTCTAAATAGGTGGGGTTGATTGCTGCAATCTGCATAGCTGCATCACGAGCTGCTTCATAAGCATCGCCGTCTAAAGCGTTTTCAGCCTGAACCATAACACCGATTCTGCCGCCGCCGTGGATATAGGTAGCAACAGCGCCTTCATATCTTTCAAATCTTCTGATGGTCATGTTTTCGCCGATGGTTAAGATTTTATCTCTTAACATTTCTTCAACGCTCATGCCGGAATCTTTGTATGCTAAGGTCATCAGTGCAGCAACATCAGCGGGATTTTCTTTTGCAACGATTTCAGCCAGATCTTTTACGAAAGTCTGGAAATCTGCGTTTTTACCAACGAAGTCGGTTTCGGAGTTAACTTCGATAATAACGCCAACGCCGTCGCAGGTGTAATCGGAAACGATACCTTCAGCAGCAATTCTGCCAGCTTTTTTCGCTGCAGCTGCTAAACCTTTTTCTCTTAAAAATTCAATTGCTTTTTCCATATCGCCATTGGTTTCGGATAATGCTTTTTTACAATCCATCATACCGCAACCGGTGATTTCTCTTAATTCTTTAACCATCTGAGGTGTAACCATAATTAAATTCTCCTTTTTGTTATGATATGGAAAATAGGCAAGCGAGTGTTGCCTATTTTCATGAAAATCAGTTTCTAATTATTCAGCTGCTTCGTCGGTTTCTTCTTCCATAGCAACTGCTGCGCCTTCTCTGCCTTCGATCATAGCGTTTGCCATGGTTTCAGCAATCAGTTTAACAGCGCGGATTGCATCGTCGTTACCGGGGATCACGTAATCAACTTCATCGGGATCACAGTTGGTATCAACAATTGCAACAACAGGAATGTTTAATCTTTTTGCTTCTAAGATTGCATTTCTTTCTTTTCTGGGGTCAACAACAAACAGAACGCTGGGGAGCTTTTTCATGTTTTTGATACCGCCCAGGTATTTTTCTAATTTTTCTCTTTCTAAGTTTAATTTGATAACTTCTTTTTTGGGAAGTAAATCAAAGGTACCATCTTCTTCCATTTTGTTTAACTGGAAGAGTCTGTCAATTCTTCTGCGGATGGTTTTGAAGTTGGTTAACATACCGCCTAACCATCTAGCGTTTACATAGTACATACCGATTCTTTCAGCTTCTGCTTTTACAGCGTCTGCAGCCTGTTTTTTGGTACCAACAAACAGGATTTCACCGCCCTGAGCTGCGATGTCTCTAACAAAGTAGTAAGCTTCTTCTACTTTTTTCAGAGTTTTCTGCAGGTCGATGATGTAGATTCCGTTTCTTTCGGTGAAGATGTACGGAGCCATTTTGGGGTTCCATCTTCTGCTCTGATGACCGAAGTGAACACCTGCTTCGAGTAATTGTTTCATGGAGATTACGTTGCTCATGATAATTTTCCTTTCTGGTTGTTCCTCGGCGCCGCGTAAAGCACTCGAAATGCTGTACTTACAAACGAACAAAGCCATGAAAAAATTTAACTTTGTCACCGGGTTTGTATAAGGGCGCGTGCGAATTCTCGACTATTATAGCATACCTTTTTTCAAAAATCAAGTTTTTTTGGTAATTTTTTTAAATTTTTTTATTTTTTTTGCTTTTGTGCAAAAAAGCCTGTCCAAGGAAAAGATTTTTCATACCGATTCTGTAAAAAATATGAAAAAACAGTTGAAATCTCTGAAGAAATATGATATAATAAGCCCATAAAACAATGCGTTGGCGGAAAGGACGGATTCCCATGAGCGAAACCAGAATGGTGCAGATTCCCAAAGATGACGAAAAAAATATCCCTGAGATTTTACATTCCGTGTATCAGTCTCTGAAAGAGAAGGGTTATAATCCCATCAATCAGTTGGTTGGTTACGTGCTTTCGGGAGACCCCACCTATATTACCAGCCATAACGGGGCAAGAGCCATGGTTGGCAAACTGGAACGGGACGATATTTTAGAAGAGCTGTTCCGTGCCTATTTAAATTAAGAAAACGAAAAACTGCGGTGAAATTCACCGCAGTTTTTTTTATGGAAATAATCAAGAATAAAAATGGTGGTGCCTTTTCGGGCACATTATCATGCAGGCTTTTTCCACTACCTTTTTTCTTCTTTATTCTTTAAAATTTTTGCCTATGGCAGAATCTTTATCCCCAACACGGTGATATCGTCGGGATGTTCCCGGGATGCTCCGTAGGCAGTGGACGCCAGATAGTCCACCGTTTCAGATAAATTATGAGACACAAACTTCCGGAGGGCACCGTACACCCAGTCCGCCTGTGGCAGAGCATCCGAAACGCCGTCGGACACCATCAGCAGCATATCCCCATGGGAAAGGTGAAGGGTTTTCACATAAGGCTTGTTGGAACGGATGCCTGCAGGAAGGGAAGTGTTTTCCACGATGATTACTTCGTCTTTCCGTTTTAAATAGGTGGGACAGGCACCTGTTTTCACGAAAGTTGCCGTCATTTTTTTCAGGTCAATAATGGCAAAATCCAAGGTGGCAGAGGCAGGGGAAGAGGCAATCAGAAAAGAGTTGAGCATGGAAAATGCCGATTCTCCCGAAAAACCTGCCCGAAGCATTTCGTCCAGTAAGGTCACCACCGAAGAAGACACTTGTCCCGCCTCTTTGCCTGTTCCCATTCCGTCGGAAAGCGCCATAAAATAACGGTGACGGCTCAAGCGGGAAATGAGATAGCTGTCTCCCGACGAATCTTCTTTGGCAAAACTCTGAATTTTTTGCTCGATGTTTCCTAAGTCTCCTTCGGTTAACAACAAAGAGCACCGCCGTTGTCCGCAATTGCCTTCCGTCACCGTCATGGGGACACCCAGAAGCTCCGTGGCGATTTTTTCTAAAGTGGGAAAGCAGGTTTCCCCATACTTGCAGGCGGTCATTTCCAATCTGATCAGATACTGGTCCTCAGGAGAATGAAAGACAGATGCTTCCCGAATGAGATATCCCTCGTTCCCAAGCGCACTGTATAGCTCCGCCGACAGAGGTGCATCAAAATAACGGTTGGTTTCCATATTTTTCTTTAACTGACATATAATATCGGAAAGCTCCAGAAACTGCGCCCGAAAAGCATTGGTGTTTTCGGAAAGACGGTGTTTCCAGAGCGCGTTTAATCGGGTGAGTTCGTAAAAGTTTTTCAGGGCTTCTATGAGCTTTTCTGTTTTTACGCATTTTTTGCGGAATCCTTCGGGCAGATGCTTAAGCGACAAATTACCGCTTTTGGCAAGACGGTTCATCCCTGCGGTGAGTCCCCCGGCAGTTTCTTCCCGATGCTCCTGCCAACAGGCACGTTTTAAACTGCAAAAGCGACACAGCCGTTCTCCCACAAAATCATAAAGAGTCTGCTCATTCACCGATGAAGCAGTTTCCAGTTTTTTTTCGTGGCGTCCCAATTCTGCCGACAAGCCCGAAAAGGAGCGGGCAAGACGGTCTAATCTGCCCACGGTGATGGCGTTTTCTGCCGCCATTCGGTTTGCCACGGGGGCACCGTCACGGTAACGGTCAAAGTAAGGTTCCAACAGTCCGTTCGGAATCAGTAAAAACAAACATCCTGCCAACAAAATATCACGGTGGGAAACCAGGTTTGCCGTTTGGGGAAAGTATGCCGCCGCAAACACATAGGAAAAGAAGAATCCCAACAGAGCGGTAAACTTATTGAATTTGGAGAAAATTCCCGTGAAAAATCCAAACAGGGAATACACCGACATGGAAAGAGCGGCAAATTCCATAGGCCGCCCCGATAAAATCCCTAAAATGGCACCTGTTGCGGCGCCACCGCCGATACCGAAACTATATGCGGCACGAGCAATCATCCAGAATGTGAGAACATCGTGAAAACGTACCAGAAAAACCACCGTTTCCGAACGGATGCCTGAAATCAGGGCAAAGAGCATAAACAAAGAGCAATAGGTTTCGTCTTTGGTGAATTGTAACCCCTGCGCTTTCACAAACTGGGCACGGTATGCTTTTTTTAATATGTAATAGCCTGAAATTGTGAGAAGAACAGAAACCACTTTCACAATCACGTCAACAGGCAGCCAAACCGTGGTGAAAAGCTCTGCGGCAAAAACAACTGTAAAACAAATCAAAATAAGAAAAAGGTCCCACCGCTCTCTTTTTAGAAACTGTTTTATAAAAAAGCAAAGGGAGATAGCAATCATACTGCTGTAACCGCCTAAGGTGTAGCTTCCCAGCATGGCACCCACATAGGAGGGCAGTCCGCCCCCCGTTGCCAGAAGAATGGAACCCCCAAACGGAGTGATCCCAAAAAACAGGCTTGTCCGACCTAAAAAGAAGGACAAGAAAAAATGTAGTAATCCGAAAACCACCTTCTCCCATATGTTGTTTTGATGTCGTCTTTTTTTGGTTTTTTTCAGTTTTTGTTCCTTAGGTTCTTTCACTGCAATTTTTTTGGCAGTGTCCCTGATGAGCGGAATCACACTCACAGCAATCACTCCTTTTTCCAATTTTTTCCAATTTGCATCAGTATAGCACAGAATTTATGAAAAAGGTGTTGCAATCTGTCGGGAAATTATCAAATTTTTAAAAAGCGTTCGACCTTTTTTGGCAAATGGGGAGAATTTGAGAAACACTTCCCGATTTTTCGGAAAAATCTATTGTATTTTTACAAGCTTTATGATAAAATACAAAGCAACACTAAGAAAAGGAATTTGTTTACTATGCGGTTACGAAAGAAAAAGAATACCCCCACCAGACTGGAGTTTTATAAAGATTTTTTCCTGGATTTTTCCGATGTGGAGGAGTCTTCACAAGCCACGGTGCAGGATTATCTTGATTGCGAAAAGATTTTTGGCAACAAAAATCCTGTTCATATTGAAATCGGAGCTGGCAAAGGGGATTTTATCACAACATTGGCAAAACAGAATCCCCATATCAACTATATCGCATTTGAAAAATGTGCCGACGTGATTGCCATTGCGGCAACCAAATCGGAAGGAATTTCTAATCTGCGGTTTGCCAACTTAGATGCCAACCTGTTGGACAGTATGTTTGCACCGGGCAGCATTGAAAGAATCTACTTAAATTTCTCTGACCCCTGGCCAAAAGGGCGTCACAGAAGAAAACGCTTAACCCACAAGCTGTTTTTAAAAAAATATGAAACGGTGCTGGTAAAAGGTGGAGAACTCCATTTTAAGACCGACAATGTGCGCTTATTCCGTTTTTCGCTTTTGGAAACCAAGGAATACGGAATGGAATGGTTGCTTTTAACCTTTGATTTGCACAACGAACACCCCGAAGGAAATATTATGACCGAATACGAAACCAGATTTTCAAGTATGGGATACCCAATACAGAAGTTAGTGGCAAAATTCAGAACATAAAACAAAAAACGAGATTCAAATGAATCTCGTTTTTTTATTATCCTATATGTAAGGCGATGAGAAAAGGATGCAGAATTTGAGAATCGAAAGAAAACCATCGGTTTTCTCCTCCCGAAGCTGTACTTTGTGTACAGCGAGCGGTGAGATTCACGAATTGTGCGCCTTTTACCCAGCCGCCACCACCTAAGGTGCAGGAAAAGGGCACAGAATTTACAAACCGAACCGAAGGGTTGCCCGAAGGCGTACATTGGTACGCCGAGTGGTGAGGTTTGCGAATAGCAAAAGGCATTCTAATTAAAATTTGTGTCTACAAATTTTCACCTTAAACAAAAAGACATGGAATAAAATCCATGCCTTTTGCGGTCTGTGTGCTTTTACAAGCCGTCAATTACAGATCGAAGTCTTTGTCGGTAAATTCCAAAACAATTTCAGTGGTAATGGATTCGCCGGGCTCTAAGAATTTTAACTCGCCGTTTTCACGCATTGTATTTCTGCCGCAAGGCCAAGCGTTACCGGGTTCTAAGCCCAGCACATATTCATATTCACCCATCATTTTCCATTCGGTTAAGAAGGGGAGAGAATCCTTGGAGAAACTCATGGTGAAGCCAACTTTTGCATCGGGATTATACATACCGATTTTTGCTTTGCCCTTTTCTTCTTTCACATCATAGAGATAACATTCTTCCGCAAAGCCTGCCTGAGGTTTTTCCATTGTTTTTCTCATATCGTATTTGGGAATGAATGCATCAGCAGTGGGTTTGCTGGAGATTTCGGGAATCATCACTTTTGCAGTTTCAGACAAGAGAGGATAACCTATGTTGATGTGGTAGAGCACCTGAGAAGGTGCAGTTTTGTTACCGATATTGGTAATCACATCAGACAAAGTGATTTTGTCTTCGGTTTTGGAAATTTTATAAGTACGTTTCATCTGAGTGTGGCAAGCAAATAAGGATGCTTCGGTTGCAACTGCTTCCACAATGATTTCGTCTTCGGTTTCCCAATAATTATAGCTGTCGCAGGGGATGTTGCTGATAAGTCCGTGCATGGGAGTGCTTTCGCCGTCATCTTCGCAGGAACCGCCAACAGCAGTCAGACCGCAGGTGGTTAAAAATCCTGCAGTGAAGTTCTGCAAGAAACCTTTGCCTTTGGCATCATCAAAAAGACCGGGTGCCACATATCCTGCAGGAGAGAACCATCCCAAGTTCACGCCTTTATAAGATAAGCGGGACATATCCATACATCTGTCACACACTAAGGTTAAATCAATTGCCTTGGTGTTTTTAATCTGCAGAAGGTTCATGCCCTTGCCTTTGCCTTTTGCCAAAGTTACTTCTTCAATACCGCCCAGCTGAGACGGATGACCGATATACTTATTCATAATGAATACTCCTTTATATGTAATATTGTTTTGATACGGGGGAATTCTTTTGGGTGTTAGCGTTCGATAAAGCCGATTTTCTTATACACTTTTCTTAAAATCTTGCGGGAAGCTAACTGTGCTTTTTCGGCACCTGCTTTATAAATCTGTTCTAAGTACGCTTTATCCCCTTGCAGCTGCAGATATTTTTCTCTTACGGGACGTAATTCTTCCACCACACACTCTGCTACATCGCTTTTGAACACACCGTAGTTTTTGCCCTGG
>JAZOQZ010000032.1:0-1563 GCA_045656345.1 Clostridia bacterium | reverse complement strand
AAAAATCAGCTCTTTTTTATTGAAAAAGTTTGATAAATTCAATTGCTTTTTCATAGTGTGTATGATATACTGTCTTTATGTATTGAAAAAGGGGAAATGAAAATGAATGCGATTGTGATTTATAAATCCAAATATGGCTCCACCAAAGCTTATGCAGAGTGGATTGCTGAAGAATTATCTTGCAAGTCCGTAGATGCCAAACAGATAAAAATTGATGATTTGGCTGAATATGACACTGTCATTTACGGTGGTGGTTTGTATGCCGAAGTGATTGCTGGGGTAACACTTATTACCAAAAACATTGAAAAATTAAAAGATAAAAAATTGATTGTTTATACCACAGGGATTACACCTCTTGATTGCCGTGATTATTACGACAAAATGGTGATGGAAAAGAATTTTAAAGGAGATATGGTATCCCAAGTCAAGGTGTTTAATTTCCTTGGAAAAATGGTAATGAACGAATTATCATTGGTGCACAGAACCGCTTTAAAGACATTAAAGAAAATTATGTCTTCCAAAGAAAATCCCTCTGAAATGGAAAAACTGTTGGTAGAGTTATGTGATGCAGACGGCGATTTTACCGATCGTAGTGCCATCGTTGATTTAGTAAATTACGCTAAGGAGTAACATTATGCAATACAGAGAAGACCGCTATGGGAATAAACTGTCTGTTTTGGGATACGGTTGTATGCGTTTTACTGCTAAGGCAGGCGTTATTGACTATAAAAAAGCAGAATCTGAAATTTTAACAGCTTATGAAAACGGTGTCAATTATTTTGATACTGCCTATATTTATCCCGGTAGTGAAACGCTTTTAGGGAAAGTATTCAAAGAAAATAATCTTCGTAAAAAAATTAATATTGCAACGAAACTTCCGCATTATCTGGTGAAAAAACGTGAAGATTTGGATAAGATTTTTAATGAAGAATTAAAGAGGCTTCAAACCGACTATATTGATTATTATTTTATGCATATGCTGTCGGGAACCGATGCCTGGAACCGTATGATTGAACTTGGCGTTTTAGATTGGATTTCTGAAAAAAAGCAGGCGGGACAAATTCGTCAGCTGGGTTTTTCCTATCACGGAAATACAGATAATTTTATCAAACTGTTAGATGCATTTGACTGGGATTTTTGTATGATTCAGTATAACTATCTGGACGAAAATAGCCAGGCAGGGAAGAGGGGGCTCAAGTATGCCCACAAAAAAGGACTTCCCGTGATGATTATGGAACCCTTGCGTGGCGGGAGATTGGTAAACCGTTTGCCGGAAGGTGCTATAAAATCGATGAAAGAAAATCCCAAAAATTATACTCCTGCAGAATGGTCATTCCGTTGGCTTTGGAATCAGCCTGAAGTCACTGTTGTACTGTCGGGAATGAATTCCAAAGAAATGATTTTAGAAAACGTAAAAACCGCTTCTGAAACCAAAATCGGCGAATTCACCAGCGAAGACTTTGAAATGCTATCTCAGGTTGTAAAGGAAATTAATCAGAAAATGAAAGTGGGGTGCACCGGTTGCGGATATTGTATGCCCTGTCCGAAAGGGGTAGACATTCC
>JAZOQZ010000031.1:0-5453 GCA_045656345.1 Clostridia bacterium | reverse complement strand
CCACAGGTGCTTTTGCAAAGCAAGAAAACGTTAAAAATACGGCTAACAGTGCGGTAAAAAGTTTTTTCATAGCAAGTCCTCCATTGGTTTTTATTATGCCATTTTTCGGGCAAAAAATCAACGGAAATTAAACGGTGGATTGCCAAGCATAGCACACACCCATAGTGGCACAATAAAAACCATTGACGGTTGGGGCGGTTATAATCTTGCAGCAGGTTCAAATGTAGCAGGTACCAAAGCACAATCGTTTAGCGTTGGTACAAATAGTGCTGTGTCTAGCATATACGGTGCATCAAATACAGTTGTGCCTGCACACGTAAATACATTGTGGTGTATAAGGCATTAAAACTTTATACACCAGTTTGTATAAACTGCCGCAGGACGAACGGTTGTGCCAGAATCATAAACAGAAGAAACACGACTGGCATCAAAACCAACTTTATACCCCCAAGTCCCACCCACCGTCCCAGCGGGTGCACGACTTGTGTGTTCCATAATGAAAAAAGCACCAGAATCATAATTGGAGGCAGAACCATTATGTAAAATAAAATCCCCAGTTATGTTTGGTAAACCACCGTTTGATATACCGCCTATTGTGGCAGTTGAATCATACCACGGTGCACGCCCGTCCAAGTTGGGTAAATTAAAAGTTGAATTTCCGTCCCCAGCACCGTAAGTTGTGCCGATCACTGCAAATAAATTTGCGTATGTAGTACGTGAAACTGCCCCACCATTGGCAACAATGAACCCAGATGGGCAGGTGGTACCTGCAAATGGAATAAGCGTTCCTGTGGGCATTGAGGCAGCACTAGCGGCTGCAACCGCATCTGCAACTTGCCCTTTTCGTACCAATGTGGCACTTGTTGCATTTGCCCACGTGGTTGTGTCGTCTGTTGTCGGCTGCGTGTCAAACTTTGTTTGGGAAATAATATCTAAACCGTTGTTTGTGGCAATCGTGGCAACGCCTGCTGTGATTGACATATTTAACGTGCCTTGACTTGTGCCAACAGTCAATTCTGGGGCTTGCAACTCACTGGCGATTGTTTGCGTGCCGCCAACAGTTTTTGAAACATAGTCCGCTGCTATAAGATCAACTGCCGTCTGATCTGCTTTGTCTGATATTTCAGATAAAACTGTACTGGCAATACCCAATGGACTTGCATCTGTCCCTGCACCAGTCAATGTTGCATCGTGTGAAACAGATAGCAATCCAGAACCAGGTGCAGAAGATAATGTAATTTGTCCGTCTGTGCCAACTGTTAAAATCTTATTTGCGTTTGCTGCACCTTGATTTTTATCAAGTTTATCAGCAAACAGATCCCCAACATTGTCTTGCAGTGTTGATATTGCACCTGCCTGTGCAGTTATCTGTGTTTGCAATTCGCTATCGGCTTGATTCATATCGTCCCGAATATCTTGTTCCTCTGCAAGTAATTGCGAATTATTTACAAGTTGGTTTGAAGATGTGGTTGATGCAGGAATCTTGCCCTCTATAACCGCAACCTCGTCCCCAAGATCGTCAACATCGTTTCGCAGCGTTGTCAATTCCCCTGCGTGGCTGTTCAGAATCTGGTGGATTTCACTATCTGCTGCAATAAAATCGTCCCTTGTTTTTTGGATCGCATCTGCGTTCGCAGCGATTGCGTTATCATTTACTGTGATGCGGTTTTGAATATAACTGTGTGCTGACTGATTTGTATTGTGTGCTGATATTGCAGCAACAACTGCCTCTTCTGTTGGGCATACCAACCCAAGTGTGTCAACCTGTATACCGTATTCATTTGTTGCGATGCTTGATGCAACCGATTGCAGGTTGGTTAAAGCGGACAAAACTCCAAAGCCCTTTCCTTGCGGTGGGGTCAACTGCCCGATGGTTTGGTTTACTTTCAACGCACCGTTTTGTGGCATCAGTGGATTGAAATATTCATACTGGATCGCACCAGATGCGATTGGCAACAACGACAAAATCAGAGAGAATAACAGTTTTTTCATAGAGGAACCCCTTTTTTATTCTGTGCTATTATATCATATTTCAGCATAAAAATCAGCAACATAAATGAACTTTTAATCTGCCATCAATGGGGTATAAGGTTCCTATGTATAGAGATGGCATTGCATTAGGGGCGGTTTGGAACGGTCAACTGCCAAATATAACTGGTGTATTTACTATAAACGGGCAAACAGATGCACAAAGGTATTATACTGGTGCTTTTACAGATTATGGAACTGTACAGATTGCACAAGGTGGTATTACAGGGATTCAGTGGCAATCACACGCAAGAGCATATGAATTTGATGCTAGTCGTTCTTCTGCGGTATATTCTGACAGCAATACTGGTGAGGTGTATCCAAGAACCATAAATGTGTTATACTGCATCAAGTATTAAAAAGGGTGGTTTACCGAACCTTACAGGGCATATAAACCATATCGCAACAGACGGTTTGCTGCCACAAAATTCTGGTGTTTTTGAAATAACTAACACTGAACAAAATACACGTGCTACGGGTTATGTTGGGTTTGCTATTTTTAATATGAATTTTGATGCCAGCCGTGTGTCTTCGGTATATGATTCTGGCACAACCGTTCGCCCTGCGGCAGTATACACAAATTGGTGCGTAAAGTTTTAGAATTTTATGCAGTATAGGACTTTTAGGTTGCGTGGCAACACGTACGAACTCGCACCATAGATTGAATTGCTGCGACTGGCAGAAAAATATAATAACTGTTCATTTGTTGCCGAATTTCCATTAAAGTATGCGTGGTTTGCATTTCCTGTTGCCCAATAAAACGATCCTGTTGAGGGTTTTGCTGCGTTCCACCCTAAACCACTATACCCCGTTATGTTCGGTAATCCACCGTTTTTAATACTTGATGCAGACAATCGCTTTTGCACCTGTGGCATTTGCTAGATCAGCAGAACCAGTCAATCCAGATTTAGAAGAATCTGACACTACTCCAACTGCCGTATTTGTTGTGTTAGAAGTAATAGCACCTGCATACCCTATGTTCTGATTATAGTTATTTGTATTTAATACAAGCATAGACCAGCCAAGATTATTGGATTTCTTGGTACTCATACCACCTGTACTTGTTCCATCTTTGATACCAAGTGCTTTTCCTGTACCATATACCGCAACAGGCACATTTCTACCCAATGGCAAGACAGATTTATCAGGCAGGTTAAAAGTTCGTTTATCATATTGCTAACGTCAGCAAAATGATAATGTTTTCAACAATATTCTCAAAAATCTGATTTTTTGATAATAACCATATTGCTGGCATCAGCAAAATGGTCTGGACATTGTGTTTGATTTATGATATAATGCCGCCTGTACCCATAATTTTATCTCTTAAAATTATCAAGCCCCTGACGTTTCGGGGGCTGTTTTTATTTGTGTTGCAATTTTTTGCGTTTTTTGATATGTTTATAGCGAAGAGAGGAGTGATATGTTGGAGGGATTTATTGAAATCTTGAAACATACGAGTGGGCAAACGCCTGTTGTTTGTATGCTGACTTTGGTGTGTGTGTTGTATTTGATAAGAACTGTCCGACAAATAAGTGGTACCCTTTCTTTGCATCAAGAGGCAATCGTGATCCAGATGCGGCAAGTGCTGTGCGAAATGCACAAACGATCACAGAAAACACGCACTGTATCAGACCTTGACTGGAAACACTGGACGGAAACATACTCTGTTTATCGCAGAAATGGTGGTAATGGCGTGGCAGAGGGCTGGAACGAAGATATGCACAAATGGCGGCATTGAGATGGATCTTAAAAGTTTGGAAACTACCGCCTGTTAAACGGCTGATTTTTGTATTGCCGTTATTTTTATTTCTGATTTTATGGGTAATCGCAGGAAACAAAGCGTGCGATTGGCTATGGAATTTTATCAGGTTCGCATCACGAACAATAACTAACATCAAACAATGGAGGAAGAAAGATGGCAAAGATAAATAAAGAAGTTGTTGCATTAAAAGAATTGAGCGAGGTTTTCACATTTACTGCTGAATTGTGTGATTGTATCAAAAACAAGGGCGACTATGCTGCATTGTTTCCACATTTGGTTGCTGCGATTGAGGGTTTGATGGAAATCAAAGACGAAATCAAGGAAACACCAGAACTAATAACAACGTGTGCTGTTGGTGCTGCTGAAATAGCAAATGTTTTTGTTAAAAAAGAAGAAAAAGCAGAATAAGAAAAGCCCCGTATAGGGGCTTTCTGCTAACAAAAGGACAAGAAATGAAACAACTTTTCGTAGTTTTGGCTTTACTGGGCTGTGCTAAAACGCCAGAGCAAGGGAATTATACACCATTGGATTCAAAAAATCAACCGATTATTATCATACAAGATTCAATAGTATGTAATTCGGATCTGTCCACACGCCCAAAACAGGAGGCACAAGCGATGCCGATGCAGACAACGACTACGGAAACAGGAAAAAACAATTATATTTTTTATTGCTTTGCACTGGCTGTTGGTGTTGCTGGTCTGGTTATATTGTTTAACCGTTTAAGAGGTGCAAAAAATGAATAAAACAATGCTGCGAAGATACCAAAAGGCACTAAATTATGCGATGCGAGAACTATCACGCAACGTTATGCCAGAGGAAATGATTGAAATTGAGGAAACAGTCAAAGGGATTTTACAAAATGAGTAAGAAAAGGGACATAGATATAGTTGCCAAAACCCTCTATATGGAGGCAAGAGGCGAGGGGGATCACGGTTTACAGGCGGTTGCCTGCGTGATTGTAAACAGATACAGGCGTAAAAAGTGGTATTCACGCATCAACAATGTGCGTTCACTTGCCAATGTATGCCTAAAACCGTACCAGTTTTCCTGTTGGAACAAGGGCGACCAATGCGATACTGTGCTGCCACGACTGAACAAGGAATCTGAAATATGGAAAAAATGCGTTGAATTTGCCACGCTAGCGTATTTTGACTATTTGCCCGACATAGTTGGTGGTGCGGATCATTACTTTGCGTGTACGGTCAAATCTACGCCAGATTGGGCGAAGAAAATGAAATTCGTGTGCAAAATAGGGAACCATAACTTTTACAAAGAGGTATAACAATGGGAAAACGGAACAAATGGCGTAAATTATACAGTCAACAAGTCAGTTTTGTCTGTCCATACTGTCTAAAAGTATTTCCATTGTCCGAGGCAACCAAAGAACACGAACCCCCAAAGTCCAGACAAAAAGAACTGGGAAAAGCATCGCAGATATACCTTGCCTGCAAAAAGTGCAATAACGACAAAGGTGCATTGACCGCAGAAGAGTATGCAGAGTATAAAAGATTACTGCATATCAAACACGGACACACACGATAACACCCACACCCACACGCACAGGAACACACCGAACACCTGCCCGCCCTGCTCTGGCATTACCTGCACCATCTGCACGCACGCCATCACGCACACACGCAACACCTGCACAGATACACAC
>JAZOQZ010000030.1:0-10647 GCA_045656345.1 Clostridia bacterium | reverse complement strand
CCTTGATAAATTCGCCACCGATGATTTTACGTTTTTTCTCAGGGTCGCTAACGCCTGCCAGTAAATCCAGGAAACGGTCGGTAGCATCCACATAAATCAGGTTGGCATCCATCTGATTGCGGAACACTTCGATAACGTCTTCCGATTCGCCTTTTCTCATCAGACCGTGGTTTACGTGCACGCAAACCAACTGTTTGCCGATGGCCTTGATTAACAGCGCTGCCACAACAGAACTGTCTACACCGCCGGATAAGGCTAAGAGCACCTTTTTATCGCCAACCTGCTGTTGCACTAAGGCAACCTGTTCTGCGATAAATTTGTCTGCCAGTTCTTTTGTGGTGATACGTTCCATGGTATCGGGTCTTTTATTGGTATCCATAATATCCCTCCTAAAATGTCATTTCAAGTAATATGATTTTTTATTGTAACATAGTTTTTTCCGATTTTCAAGTAGTTATTCGTAAGTTTTTAGAAAAAAATTTATTAAAAAAGACGGGATTTTCCAATTCCGTCTTTTCAAAAGCAAATTCGCACCATCAAGGCGCAGGAAAATCGGTGAGAATGATTTTTCAAGCCGTATTATAAGAATGACAGGTTTTTATTTTTCATTTTCACATTTAAGACAAGACCAATCGCAATCAGATTGGTGACCATAGAGGAGCCTCCGTAGCTTAAAAAAGGCAGAGTGATACCGGTTACGGGGGTTAAGCCGATGGTCATACCGATGTTTTCAAAGGACTGCACCAAAAACATGGTACCCACGCCGATAGCAATAAAGGATCCCAACGGGTCTTTGGCGTGGTAGGCAATATAGTAACAACGAAACACGATAAAGGAAATCAGCCCTAAAATGAGCAGTGCACCCAAAAATCCCATTTCTTCACAAGCCACGGCAAAAATAAAGTCGGTATGCTTGGCAGGGAGGAAATTATTTTGGGTTAAAATGCCGTTATATAAACCCTGTCCGAAGACCTGTCCGGCACCCACAGCGGTTTTGGACTGCATCACCTGATAGCCGGACATCTGGGCGTCCAGCTCAGGATTCAGGAAGGTTAAAATTCGGTTTTTCTGATAATCTTTGAACACAAAGAACCATAAAATCGGAATCGTAACGGCAATGGCACCTAAGGCAGTGATAATATACTTCCAGCTGATTTTTGCCACAAAAATCATGGCAATAAAGATGGAAATGAAAACCATAGTGGTTCCAAAGTCGGGCTGCAGCATAATGAGGGTGACCAACACCCCGATATGTGCCAATGCACACAGCAACACAGGCAACTCGTTGATACGGTCTTTAAACTTATCCAGCTGAAAACCAAAGGACAGAATAAACCCGATTTTCACCAGTTCTGCCGGTTGAATCCCAATGGGACCGAAGCGAATCCAGCTGTTGCCGCCCACTTCATCGGCACCGGTTCCGATGAGGAGCACCAATACCAATAAAAACAGGTCAATCCCGATGATATAAAGGTATTTGGAGGCTAAAAACTCGTAATCTAAAAAGGCTAAGAACAAACAACACACCAAGCCTAATAAAAAGGCACCGGTCTGAATGATGACCTGAGTTTTGCCGCCGGATAAAGAGGCGGTAGCAGAGGACACCAAAAAGATCCCGATGACACACAAAATGCAAACGGCACTAATCAAGGGGATATCCAGATTTCTTAATGTTTGTCTGAGTTTTTCCATAAATCTTCCTCGTGATCCTGCAACATACGGTGCAGGTTTATCGTTTCCAGGTTTTTCGGGCAAATAACACCAACAAGGGGAAAATTTCCAGTCTGCCTGCAATCATCACCAAGGTGAGAAGCACTTTGGAAACGGCAGAGTAACCCGAAAAGTTTGCGGTGGGACCCACTCCGGATAATCCCGGACCGATGTTGGAAAGAGTTGCCGCAACGGCGGTAAAGTTGGTGGTAAAATCGAAATTATCCAAGCTGATTACCAACAGCGAAAAGGCAAAAATTGCAATGTATGAAATGAAAAATACGGTGATACCCCGGAGGGTTTCGTGTTCTAAGGGACGTCCGTTTAACTTCACTTTGGTGGTGCATTTGGGATGAGTGAGCACACGCAGTTCCTTGAGAATACTTTTCACAAGCACCATAATACGGGATACTTTCATACCGCCACCCGTGCTTCCTGCACAGGCACCCATAAACATCAGGGCAACTAAAATCATCTGGGAAAACTGGGGCCAGAGATTGAAGTCCACGGTGGAATATCCGGTGGTGGTGATAATGGACGCCACCTGAAAAGCACTGTGACGGATGGTGTCTGCGGTGGTGCCGATGATGGAAACAATGTTCAGCCCAATCAACACGACAGACGCAATCACAACCAGCAGATAGGTACGCACTTCTTCCATAGAAAATGCCGTTTTATACCGTCTCATCAGGATGCAATAGTAGAAGGTGAAGTCTACCCCGAAAATCAGCATAAACACAGTTAAAACCCATTGAATATAAGGCGAATAGGAAGCACATCCCGAATTTAAGATGGCAAAGCCACCCGTTCCGGCTGTGCCGAAAGTCAAGGTGACGGCAGTGAACCAATCCATACCGGGGTCTGCCATCATCAAACCGAATTGCAAAACGGTGAGTCCAATATAAATGGCATATAAAATTTTAGCGGTGGATTTCACGTGGGGAACCAATTTTCCCACGGAGTGCCCGGGGCTTTCCGCCCGAAGCAGATGCAGGTTATCGCCACCGGAGAGAGGCAGAAGTGCCACTAAAAACACAATTACCCCCATCCCGCCAATCCAATGGGTGAAGCTACGCCAGAATAACAAGGATTTTGACATCACTTCCACATCGGGCAGAATGGATGCACCGGTGGTGGTAAAACCGGAAGCGGTTTCAAAGAGCGCATCGGTGAAAGAGGGGATTTCCCCGGATAAAAAGAAGGGCAACGACCCGAAAATACTGAGTAATATCCAGGAAAGCGCCACAATAATAAAGCCTTCTTTGGCAAACATACTTTTCACTTTGGGTCGGATTAAGGTGAGGGGGATGCCCACCAGAAAACAGATTCCCATACACACCAAAAAGAGGAAAGGATTCTGCTCTGAAAATCCCAACGCACAAAGGAAGGGTAAGAGCATACAGATGCCCTCAAAATTGAGCACCAGACCCAATGTGTGCAAAATCATTCGGTAATTCATAACGGTTCCTCTATCTTAAAATATCGGCAATATCGGTAAATCCTTTACGGGATGTCACCACAATCACAGTGTCCCCGGGAAGAAGCATATCTTTCCCACGGGGAGTGATGATATTGCCCTGACGGTTGATGCAGGCAATTAAAACCTCCGGCTTTAAGTCCAGGGTTTCTAAGGTTTGGTTGGCAACGGGAGCGTTTGGCAAAATATGAAATTCCAACGCTTCTGCCTTGCCGTCTAAAATTTCGTGCATAGTTTCAATATTGCTGCCGATAGAATTGTTTTTTGCACGAACAAAACGCAGAATATATTCTGCCGTGATGTCTTTGGGGTAGATGATGGTATCCAGCCCTAAATTGCTGATAACTTCATCGTAGGCAATACGGTTAATTTTGGTGATAATCTTGCCGTCTGTGCGGGTTTTGGCATAGAGGGAAAGCATCACGTTTTCTTCGTCTAAATTGGTGAGTGCCACAAAGGATTCGCAGGAATCAATCCCCTCTTCAATGAGAAGACGGTTTTCGGTGCCGTCTCCGTTGATGACGGTTGCCTTAGGCAAAATGGCACACAGCTCGTCACAACGGGAGGGGTTTTGCTCAATCACTGTGACTTCAATGCCTGCTTTTAACAAACGGTCTGCCAGATATACAGCGGTTTTTCCGCCGCCCACAATCATGGTGTTCTTCACTTTCCCTGTTTTCAGACCGATTTTTTTGAAAAACTGGGTGGCATCGTGAACGGTGCCCACAATGCTCACATAGTCTCCTGCTTTTAACACAAAATCACCGCCGGGAATAAAAGCTTTTTCCCCACGTTCTACGCCGCAAACCAAAATATTGCAACCTAATTTCTGGGAAATTTCCATCAGCTTTAAGTTGCAAAGAGCAGAGGTGTCGGAAATTTTGAATTTTAAAATTTCCACTCTGCCTTTGGCAAAGGTGTCAATCTGAACGGCAGAGGGGAATCGGAGCAATCTTGCCATCTCTTCTGCGGCAATCGCTTCGGGATTGATAATCATTGCAAGACCAAAATCATCCCGAAACAGCTGAATTTCGTTTTTATATTCCGGATTTCTTACCCGGGCAATGGTGTTGGTGCAGCCCAGCTTTCTGGCAAGAAAACAGGTCAGCAGGTTGAGCTCATCCGATCTGGTCACGGCAACCAGAATGTCTGCAGAGGCAATGCCTGCCTCCTTCAGCACTTCCATTTTGGTTCCGCTTCCGGTAATCCCCATCACGTCATAGGAATTCACGACATCGGCCACCGTCGGCTGCTTTAAGTCAATCACGGTAATGGAATGTTCTTTTTCCAGGCTCAGGCGTTCTGCCAGCTTCTGACCAACCTTTCCCAACCCCACGATAATAATATTCATAAGTTCGCCTCTTTTTTATACTTTCAGATTAAACTATCTTACTTTATATTATATCAAATGAAATTTTTAAAGTCAAGAAAATCACAAAAAAAGCAAAAAGGCAACCTATCTTTCAAACAGGTTGCCTTTGTTTTTAAGAAATTTACTGCTTCTTAGAATGTTTTACCACAATCTTGTAAAGCGCAATCAGCGCAATCGCATTGGGAATTACCATCAGGTAGTTAAAGAAGTCTGTGAGTTCCCAAACAAGATTATTGGAAGCAAGGGTACCCAGAACAATGAACACAATTGCAACAATGGAATACAAAACTGTCATTACTTTATTATTTTTGGTAAGGTACTGTGCATTGATTTTACCGAAGAAATTCCAGCTGATGATGGTGGTAAAAGCAAAGAACAACAGACAAATTGCAACAAAACCGTTACCGATACTGCTCATAAATGTGGGGAAACCGTTGGTTACTGCAACCTGCATCGCATTGGTTTTGGAAAGCAGTGTCTCACCGAGGAACAGGCTATCACCATTTACGATAGCATTATATGCTTCGGGAGCCATATTGCCAAGTCCGTTGGGACCGGTGTAAAGGGTAGTGATTACAACCAGAGCGGTCATAGTGAGTACCACAAAGGTGTCGATAAACACACCAACCATAGCAACAACGCCCTGATCGTGGGGTTTTTCAACCTTTGCCATTGCGTGAGCGTGAGGAGTGGAACCCATACCTGCTTCGTTGGAGAACAGACCTCTCTTTGCACCCTGGCTGATTGCAGTTTTTAAAGCATAACCGATTCCACCACCGATTAACGCAGACGGAGTGAATGCAAATTTAAAGATCATGCAAACAGCTTCTACCAGACCGGAAAGGTTGCATAAAAGCACAACCAGACCGCCAATCAGGAACAGGATTGCCATAATGGGAACGATTTTTTCTGCAACTGCTGCAATTCTCTTGATACCGCCGATGAAGATGAATGCACAAACAACAGCTAACACAATACCAATCACATAAGTGGGCACACCGAATGCGGTGTTTACGGATTCTGCAATGGAGTTGGACTGCACCATAGAGCCCATGAAGCCAAGCGCTAAAATGGTTGCGATGGCAAAGAAGCCTGCCAGGAATTTACCGAAGCCATTGGGGAATGCTTTTTTGATGTAATACACGGGACCGCCGTGAACATTACCTTCGGCATCAGTAATTCTGGTTTCCTGTGCCAGAGTTGCTTCTGCATAGATGGTTGCCATACCTAAGAAGGCAATTACCCACATCCAGAAGATAGCACCGGGACCACCAACTAAAATCGCACCGGATGCACCTACGATGTTACCGGTACCAACCTGCGCTGCGATAGCGGTTGCAAGTGCCTGGAATGATGAAATTCCGCCTTCCTGTTTGCCGCCTTTAAACTTCAGATTACCAAATACCTTCTTCATACCTTCACCAAAGCAACGAACCTGAACGAATTTCGTTTTAAAGGTGAAGAATAAACCTGTGCCGACTAACAGAGCAATCAGAATATAGTCGGACAGATACTTGTTGGCATTTGCAACAAGATTCAAAATTGTTTCCTGCATGTTTTTTTTCCTCTCTTATATGAAAAATTAAATTTATTACAAAATATAAAAAAACGGAGTCTTTATGAAATCATAAAAACTCCGAATAATCCGCATTACACAGAAATAGCCATCAAAAAAATGACTGTTTTCTCCGTCCTTTTGCCTGAGAGATTAACCCATTGGGGCTTTACACCTTCGGCATCCTTTGTCTTTTCCTTTTGGTTGGGGAAAAGGGACTTCTCCGGAGCGCTATCCGTCTGCAGTCTTTGCTAAAAGCGCCTGAGAGAGTTACTCCTTCGGCAAGGCAAATGCCTTTCTCCTGCATCCTTCACTTAGCACAATATGCACTTTTAAAAAATTACCTATTCGGCATTATACTCCGCTTTTACAAAATTGTCAACACTTTTTCAGGACATTTTTAAGGCAACTTTGTCCTTTTATAGTGTTATTCTTTGGTCAGTTCCTTAATTTCCTGGGAATCGTGATCATCACGAACCACTGCCTGTTTGATAATTTTCACATCTTTTTTGTGGTAGGTGCCCACTGCTTCGGTATCGGAAGACACGGCACGAATCATGCCGGTAATCACGTTCACGTCAATAACAGTGCCTTCCCCTCCGCCGGGTAATTTCACGATGGAGCCGTGGCGGGGAGTGTCTTTCCACATATCTTCATAGGATGCCTGTTCATAGTTTAAACAACACATCAAACGTCCGCAAGCACCGGAAATTTTGGTGGGATTTAAAGACAGATTCTGGTCTTTCGCCATTTTGATGGAAACAGGCTTGAACTCACATAAAAAGGAGGAACAACAGCACTGACGTCCGCAAGGCCCAAAGCATTTTAACATCTTCGCTTCATCACGAACACCAATCTGGCGAAGCTCAATTCGGGTGCGGAACACCCCTGCCAGATCTTTTACCAGTTCACGAAAGTCCACTCTGCCGTCTGCAGAGAAATAAAACAGAATTTTACTGCGGTCAAAGGTGTATTCCACTTCCAGCAGGTTCATTTCCAAGCCGTGTTTTTTGATTTTTTCTTCTGCAATACCAAAGGCTTTTTTTTCTTTTTCCTTATTTTCTGCCAACTGTTTGGCATCTGCCTCAGTGGCGATACGGATCACAGGTTTTAAAGGAGGAACCAAATCCTCCTCCGACACCATGGAATTTGGGCGGACAACCTTGCCGTATTCCAATCCGCGGGCGGTTTCCACAATAACGGAATCCTCCGCCGTTACAGTGATGCCGTTGGGATCAAAGTAGTACACTTTGCCGAAATCCTTGAATTTTACGCTGATTACTTCTATCATAGGTTATGATATCCTTTCTTCATTCAGATGTGCTCTGATGCTAAGCAAAGCCCCCAGCACCGAAATGGCATAGTTGCCGTTTTGGGAGAGTGCTTTTGCCAGGCGGGTGATATCCTGATACAAAGCGGTGGCTTCCGCCAGGGTGATTTCAGGGATATCCGCTATATCCGTATTTTTCCTGAGCGACTTGTCTTCTATGGATGCATCATACACCAAAGACAATAAAATGTCTGTCACTCTGGAAACTTCTTTTTCGTAGGTGATAAAATCCTGATACAGACGAATCACGTCTTTATGGGTTCTGTTTTTTAAAAGATGACCTGCATCACGCAGAATCACGGTTCGCATTTCGTTATACTCTTGTGACCCTGCAAGCTCAAGTGCCTCGGTGACGGAACCGTTGGACAGACGAAGCACCTCATCGCTGGGAACACAAAGACCGTTTTTGCAAAAATATTCCTTCAGTTCTTTGGAAGTCAGTTCGACACAACGGATTTGCACTCCACGGGATAAAATGGTGGGCAATAATCCCGAAAGGGAGTTTGTCACCAACAAAATCACCGCATACAAAGGGGGTTCTTCAAACACTTTTAAAAGTGCATTCTGAGCACCTGCGGTCATTTTTTCGGCGTCTTTTATCAGATAGATTTTTTTGGGAAAATGAAAGGGTTGCAAATAAATTTCAGTGGTAAGCTCACGAATCTGATTCACCGAAATGGAGCGTTCCCCTTCCACGATATGAATATCCTGTGTGGAAAAAAACTGTTTGCAAGCGGAACAAACCCCGCAACCTGTGCGGTGTTCACACACGATTGCTCTGGCAAATTCCAGCGCCAGGGTGGTTTTGCCAATCCCGTCGGCGCCATGAAAAATGTAGGCATGGCTCAGTTTTCCCGTTTTTAATGCTGTTGCTAACAGCTGTTTGGGAAGAGTCTGCCCCAAAACCGCATCAAACATTTTTTTAATCCTCGTTTTTCTTTAGGATACTCTGAATAGAAAATTGCACAAACTCCGTTTTCCTAAGGTGCAGAAAAACTGATGCAGAATTCGAAAATCGAATCAAGAAAACGCCTTGACAATGCCCGAAGCTGTACTTCCTGTACAGCGAGCGGTGAGATTTACGGATTATGCGCAGTTTTACAAACCGTCCGCAACCTTTGAGAGAATCTCTTTCTCTCTTGCTCTCATCACAACCTTATCTTCCTCCACCATATGGTCATAGCCAAACAGATGAAGCAGTCCGTGAAGGGTGAGATAACAAAGTTCTCGCTGATAGGGGTGTCCGTATTCCTCTGCCTGCTCTGCGATTTTCTCGTGAGAAAGCATTAAATCCCCCAACACCACCAGATTGGTTTCAGGGTCATAATCATACTCCTGCAAAGGCTCCGAAAGCACTTCGGGCTCGCTGTAAAAGAGCATGGGAAAGGACAGCACATCGGTGGGTTTATCAATGTCTCTTTGCTCACGGTTCACCTCACGAATGGTTTCGTTATCGGTTACCGTTACGGTTAAAAGCACCGAAAAATCAGGCTTTAACACACCTAGACACTGATTCAGAAAAGCGGTCAGCTCCTCCTCTTGGGAGAACACGTCTTCCACTTCGTTATAAAACTCAATTTTATGCATATTGTTCCTCTTTAATAAACCACCTGCTGGTCACGTTTTTCGCCTAAAAAGGCAATACCGTAAACCTCGGGGCCTGCATTTACCACGATGCAAGGACCGATTAAGGCTGTTTCAACAGGTTTTTCCTTCAGTGCATCCTTGGCAAGTTTCAAAAAGTCCTTACCGTCATTTTTGCCGTGTAAAATAATATATTTTTTGTCGGCACCGATGCGTTCTTCTGCAATGTTGCAAAGAACATCCATTGCCTTATTCAGACCACGAACCTTCTGCGCAGTCACAGAATCTCCGCCGGTTAAACTCATAATAGGTTTGATGCCCAGAAGTTCCCCTGCAATGGCTGCCGCACCGCCGATTCTGCCTGATTTTTTCGCATATTTCAAATCAAACACGGTGAAATAAACCTCCAGACGGGAAAACCAGTCTTCCAGATAATTTAAAATGATTTCACAGGGTTTGCCGTCTTTTGCCATTTTTGCCGCCATGAGCACGGGATAGCCGTAGCAATAGCTATACGTTCCCGAATCCACCACGGTAATTTTCATCTTGCAGTCGGGCATATCATTGTAAAACATCTGACGGGCCAGCTGAGCGGAATTGTTGGTGGAAGAGGCCTTTGCATTGATAGTGACAATAATCAAATCGGTCACATCATCTTTATATGCAGCTTTGATGGCATCTAAAAACTCAAAGGGAGGAATCTGTGCCGTGGTGGGGATTTCATCTCCCTCTGGCAACAGGTCATAGAACTCCTCTTTGGTGAAATCATAGGCCTCTTTATATTCCTTTTGATTCATGGTAATAGTCATGGGAAGCAAATGAATATCATATTTTTGTGCAACTTTTAAATCGATATCACTTGCGGTATCCACACAGATTCTGATTTTTGACACGAATGTTTCTCTCCTTTTGTGGACATAGGTATTTCATTATATTCTGTTTTATTATACTATAAGTTTTTGAAAATATCAAGAACATTTTCAATTTTTTTAAAAAACACGATAAAAATCAGTAAATTTAAAAAAATGGTTGAATTTTCGGAAAATGTGTTGTATAATATATAATTGACTAAATTCGTAAAACAAAGAGAGGCGAAAATTCGCTCTTTCTTTTTCAAAAATTAAAATTATAAGAGGTGTTATTCCGCAATGGAAATCAAAGTAACCAGAACTCAAAACTCCGCACAAAAACCCGACCAGTCCAACTTAGGCTTCGGTAAAATTTTTACCGATCATATGTTTGAAATGGAATATACCGAAGGAATCGGTTGGCATGATGCCAAAATCGTTCCTGTGCATAACTTGAGCCTGCATCCTGCTTGTATGGTATTTCACTATGGTCAGGAAATGTTTGAAGGCTTAAAAGCATACCGCGGAAAAGACGGTAAAGTGCGTCTGTTCCGTCCCGAAATGAACGCAAAAAGAACCAACAACACCAATGACCGTCTCTGCATTCCCCACATTCCCGTGGAAGACTTTGTGGAAGCGGTAAAAGCTGTGGTAAAAGTGGATGAAGACTGGATTCCCACCGCAGACGGCACTTCCTTATACATCCGTCCTTTCATCATTGCAACCGACGAATTCTTGGGCGTTGCACCCTCCAAAACCTATAAATTTATG
>JAZOQZ010000029.1:0-3344 GCA_045656345.1 Clostridia bacterium | reverse complement strand
CATCGCCTGCACCAAAAGACGTTTTTCTTCAGGAGTCACACGGCCAAAAATAGAATAGGATTTTACCAGCTTCTGATAATGTTGCTCAGTTTTCGGTTGGGTGCTTAAATCAATATAACAATCATAATCCATAAAGTCAAGCTGTTTGGCAATGGCAGAAACCGTTTCAGGATGGTCTCCCGAAATAATTTTCAAATCCACCTGCTCATTTCGGAAATAATCCAACACCGAATGAGCATCTTTTTTAATCACATCACTCATCACAACCAGCGCCAGGCAATTTCCGTCGCAGGTCAAAGCCAGCACACGGTCTCCCTGCGCTGTTTTTTCACCGACAGTTTTCAAAACATCTTCTGAAACCACCAAACGGTCTGCTGCTCCAAATCGGTAATAGTGTTCCCCGATTTTCAGTTCCGAATACTTTCGTTCGGAAGAAAAGGGAACCAAAGAATCCCAGGTAAGATTTGTTTCATCTCCGTATGCACGGTAAATTCCTTCCATAGTGGGGTTTCTTACAGGGAAAGCTTTGGCAAAAGCCCGCAGGAAACCGTGGGCAGTTTCGTCGTATGAAATCAATTCCTTTACCTTAATTTCGCCTGTGGTTAAGGTTCCTGTTTTATCCAGGCATACGGTGGTAACACGGCTCAAACATTCCACTGCGGAAAAGTCGTTTACCAACGCTTTTTTATTGGCTAATTTCAAAACTGCAGAACCTGCGGTGATGGTTGTAATCAGATAAAGTCCCGATGGAATCATTCCGATGATACTTGCAGCCGTGGAAATCACTGCTGTCTGCCAATCAGTTCCGTTTCGGTAAAAAGTGGATAAAAACAGGACAACGCCTAAAGGTAGAATCGCATAGGACATCACCTTGATAATTTTGCCGATGGCAGTTAAAATGCGGGATTCCATCTTCTGATAGGCTCCTGCGCTGGTAATAATGCCTGCATAGTAGGTGTCTTTTCCCACTTTCACCGCTTTAGCGTAGCAGGAACCTGCCACCACGAAACTTCCCGACACCAGATTATCTCCCTGATTTTTGGAAATGGGGTCTGCTTCCCCTGTCATCAGGGATTCGTTCACTTCCAGATAATCGGTGGAAAGAATTTGCATATCACAGGGAATCTGTTCTCCTGCCGATAAGAACACCACTTCTTCCAGCACAATTTCTTCAGAAGGAATTTGCGCTTGCTTGCCGTCACGCAGAACGGTATGATACTGCTGACGAACGGATTTTAATTGGTTTAATTTGCGCCGCAAGTAAAATTCCTGACCAATCCCCAAAAAGATATTGGAAATGACCACTCCCATAAACAGAGTGTTCTTCCAGCTTCCTGTGGTGAGCACCAAAAGAAAGATGATAGTATTCAGAAAATTGAAATAAGTAAACACATTTTCCCGCACAATATCCCAGCCTGTTCTGGTGTTGGGCTTGGGCATCACATTGGTCTGATTCGCCTGTGTTTTTTCAACGACTTGCTGGTGAGTAAGTCCCCTCATGGCAAACTCCTTTGTTAAAATGAAATCCCTGCATAAAAGGGTTGATACTCTGAAATGATAATCAGTGTTTCACACCCTCAAAAAATGCAAAACAAAAGAAAAAAAGAAGATTCAGGCACGAAAAATCTTCCATGCCTGAACTCTTGGATTTGCTTTTCTGTTAGCCTTTGATAACCACTTTAAAGAATGCTTTTTTCCCTTTTTTCACAATGATAAAGCCTTCTTTTTCAAAGTCTGCTTTGGTAACCGCCATCATCGGGTCGGTTACTTTATCGTCTCCGATGGAAAGACCATTCTGCTGAATCAGTCTTCTTGCTTCCCCTTTGGAGGGAACAATTCCGGTGCTTGCCAATAAATCTAAAATGCCGATGGAATCACCGAAATCTTCGATTTCTTTGGTGGGCATATCCTGGGACACACCGCCTCCGCCAAATACAGCTTCTGCGGCAGCCTTTACCTTGTTGGCTTCTTCCTCACCATGAACCAGCTTGGTTACTTCGTAAGCAAGGATTCTCTTTGCCTGATTGAGTTCTGCGCCTTCCCATTGTTCCATTTTACGAACCTCGTCCATCGGCACAAAGGTCAGAAGCTTAATACATTTGATAACATCGGCATCGGAAACATTCACCCAATACTGATAGAAATCATACGGCGATGTTTTGTTGGGGTCGAGCCATACTGCACCGGAGGCAGTTTTCCCCATCTTCTTACCTTCGCTGTTGGTAAGCAATGTGAAGGTCATACCATAAACCTGTTTCTGGTCTTTTCTGCGGCAAAGCTCCAAACCGCCTAAAATATTACTCCACTGGTCGTCACCGCCCAACTCGATTTTACAATCATATTTCCGGCTTAACATCAAAAAATCATAGCTTTGCATCAGCATATAGTTAAATTCCAGGAAGGAAAGCCCCTTTTCCAATCTCTGCTTAAAGCATTCTGCCTGAAGCATTTTGTTGACTGAGAAGCAAGAACCGATATCACGCAAAAATTCCACGTAATTTAAGTCCAGCAGCCAATCTGCATTGTTTACCATAATTGCCTTGTCATCGGAGAAATCCACCACGCTGGAAAGCTGTTTTTTAAAGCATTCACAGTTGTGATCAATGGTTTCCTTGGTCATCATCTGACGCATATCAGTTCTGCCGGAGGGATCACCGATATGTCCGGTACCGCCACCAACTAAAGCAATCGGCTTATGTCCATGTAACTGCATATGACGCATAACCACCATTTGCAGAAAGTGTCCCACGTGCAAGCTATCTGCCGTAGGGTCAAAACCGATATAAAAGGTTACCTTTTCTTTTCCTAATAATTCTCTGATTTCTTCCTCATGTGTAGTCTGAGCAATCAGTCCTCTTTCTTGTAACACATCAAATACATTTTCCATTGTTTTTTCCTTCCTTTTCTTACATTTGCTCGATTTTATTTAAGAGTGTTTGCACAATTTCACTTTCGGGGAGTGTTTGGGTAATTTGGGAAACGCCGTTTTCATCTTTTTCAAAGAGAACTGCTTTTCCATCACCACCTGCAATCCCAATGTCGCAATCCTTTGCTTCCCCGGGACCGTTTACCACACAACCCATTACCGCAACTTTCAGCGGTTTATGGATATGTTTTGTTTTTTCTTTCACTTCTTTTGCCAACGAGATAATATCAATTTTCGTTCTGCCGCAGGTGGGACATGCAATCACTTCTACCCACTCTTTTCGTCTGCCCGTGGCAGTTAAGATGGCTTTTGCGGCATCAATTTCTTCTTCTACCGATTCGGTCAGGGACACCCTCAAGGTATCGCCCATGCCGTTTCGAAGAAGAGTTCCGTTACCGATGGCATTTTTGGTAACACC
>JAZOQZ010000028.1:0-2858 GCA_045656345.1 Clostridia bacterium | reverse complement strand
TTCTGCTAAAACAGCCATTTTGCCCACAATATTGCCACCTGCTAAATTCACAAGCTTTTCAATGGCACGAAGAGATTCTCCTGTGCTGATCACGTCATCCACAATTAAAACCCGTTTTCCGCGAAGCATTTGGGTTTCTCTCTCTCCGATACATAACGTCTGGGTTTTTGCGGTGGTGATAGAATCCACATCGGTAGTAATCAGGTTTTTCATATACAGTTTGGGACCTTTTCTGGCAACCACATAGTGATTAACCCCTTCCTGACGCGCCATTTCGCAAATCAGAGGAATTCCTTTGGCTTCTGCGGTAATCAGCACATCGTGCTCGGGAGCTTTCTTTAAAAGCTCTCTGGCGCAATTTTCAGTTAGTTCCACATCGCCGAACATAATAAAGGCACCAATGTTTAAGTTTTCTCCAATAGGGCACAGGATTAAATCTCTGCTAACACCTGCAATCGTCATTTGATACGATGTTTTCATGGGTATCAACTCCTTTTCTTTATTATACTAAAACGAGTTTGATTTTTCAATAGTTTTTAAAAATTTCAAAAAACTCTCTTATTCACACAAAATGTCACGTTCCGTTACAACAAAATTGACCGGAACATCCCACACACCGGGATAAACCGTTTTAACCAGAAGTTCCTGATAACATAATCCCACGGTGGTGCCATAGAAATCTTCTAAGTAACGATCGTAATATCCGCCGCCATATCCCATACGGAAATTATGCTGATCATATCCCAAAGCAGGCACAACAATCAAATCAATCAGTTCCTTGGGAAACACCTGCTCAGAAACAGGCTCCATAATACCAAAGGAAGATTTTATAAAATCAGTTTTCTTCTCTGCCATTACTGCAATCATTTCGCTATCGGAAACACATTTTGGAAACACGCACACTTTCCCCGCTTTTTTGCAGGCTTCCCAAAGTGCATTGGTATCCACTTCCCCTTTGGCGCTATGGTATAACATAACAACCTCAGCATTTTGGAACACTTCAGTTGCCAACAAACGATTGGTAATCTTTTGGGATTTTGTTTCTTTTTCACACAGAAGGTTCCGTTTTTCACGCAACTCTTTTCGTAACACTTCTTTACTCATAACATCGCCCTCTACAAAAAAAGACGGGAAACCCCGTCTTTTTTCATTTCCATCAAGAAATTATTTCTGTTCGCATTTCTGGTTTGCAACGGTGCAAGAAGTTTTGCAAGCAGACTGGCAAGAAGTCTGGCATTCGCCGCAACCTTTTTTTGCTAAGTTTTCAGCTAAATTTTTGGTGGTTAAGGTTTTAATCTGTTTCATAATGATTCGTTCCTTTCTTATCTTCTGCGTTTTGTTTTTTTCGCATTAATTCCAAAGATTCCGCCAATTACTGACACAATCAAAAGAATCAAGCCGTTGATCAGGCGAAGAGGCGCTCTTGTAATCAGGTTCACCACAAGGTATCCTAAAACAAAGAGTACTCCTGCCCAAAATCCCTTAGCAAATCCTTGTTTCCTAGCCGACTTCGCACTGCGAAAACCACTAAGAAAAGCTGCTAAGTATGTAAGGCCTCCGACCACCCAAGGAATCCAATCCTCAGGCAGAGAGAAGATATGAAATACCAGCGCCGACACCGCTACTGTGCTGATTAAAAACAGCCAACCCATGATGGCCGCACCGATCACCCGTTTTTTCACGGAACATACACCTTCTCTTTCGGAACCGTTCATTTTGCGTCACTCCTTATATGATAACAGTTACCATATTTTATGAGTGAGAAATGAAAACTATGCCTTTTCTTTCTGTTTTACTTCTTTGATTGCCCATTTGTGCACGGTAATAGTGGTTTTACCTTCTGCACTGCTTTTACCGGTTTCTAAAACTACGGTAGTGTCGCTTAACTGAACAATTTTACCTTCGATACCGCCGATGGTGATCAGTTCATCACCTTTTTCCATAGCGGCAACCATTTCATTAAATTTTTTCTTTCTTTTCTTTTCGGGAAGCATGATCATCAAATAGAATAAGACCAGCATCAAAATCAAAGGAAGAAATCCCATTAATTCTGCAGGCATTGTATTCACCCTCTTTCAAATATTCGTTTCGATTTTCGCATATTATTATACACTATTATCATTTGATTTTCAAGTGTTTTTGGCAAATTATTTTATTTTTACAGAAATTTAGTCTGCTTTATGCCATTTTACCCCTTCACGGGTGTCTTCAATCACGATGCCCATAGAGAGAAGCTCTGCGCGGATTTCATCTGCACGGGCAAAGTTTTTTTCTTTTTTGGCAGCAGTACGTTCTGCAATTTTTTCTTCAATGAGCGCCACATCCACATCAGATGTTTCTTCTTCTCTTGCAATGTTTAAAACACCGGTTAATTCACCTAAAACTGCTTTCGCACCTTCCACATAACCTTTGGTGGCATTTTCTTTGGTTTTGGTGTTGATTTCACGCACCAGTTCAAAAATGATACCGATAGCCTCTGCAGTGTTCAAATCGTCATCCATTGCAGTGATGAATTTGTCACGATAGGAATTTAAGGTTTCCTGTTCTTCCAAAGTAATAGCCGTATCTTCCACTTTGTCAGACAAAAATTCCAGATTCTTCATACAGGTAACAATCCTGCCTAAGCCGGTTTTTGCCTGCTCTAACAGTTCATCAGAGAAGTTGATGGGACTTCTGTAATGAGCAGACAACATAAAGAAACGAAGCACATCGTAGGGGAATTTTTCCGCTAAATCACGAACGGTGAAGAAATTACCCAGGGACTTGGACATTTTTCTGTTATCAATATTGATATAGCCGTTATGCATCCAGTAGTTGGCAAAAGGAGCACCGTTTGCCGCCTCAGACTGTGCAATTTC
>JAZOQZ010000027.1:0-37826 GCA_045656345.1 Clostridia bacterium | reverse complement strand
ATACACTTCTGAAAGAGCAAAAATTCTGCCCAGAAGAGTAACCGGCACTTGCGCAAAACATCAGAGACTTCTGACCATCGCAATCAAAAGAGCAAGACACATTGCTTTAATGCCTTACTCTGCAGACTAATTCTTATCCATATGATAAAAAAGATTCGGAAAGTGACAAGTTCACTTTCCGAATTTTTGCCTAACGGAAAAATGTTATATTTTGCTGAAAAATAGGAGTTTTTATGGGAAAAACATTGGTACAAAACAAAAAAGCCCGTCACGATTACTTCATTTTGGAAACCTACGAAGCAGGGATTGAGCTGGTAGGCACCGAGGTGAAGTCTGTTCGTCAGGGCAAAATGAATCTGAAGGATTCCTACGTGGATATCAAGCGTGGAGAAGCCTTTTTGATTGGTGCCCATATCAGCCCCTATGAACACGGCAATATCTTTAACCGTGATCCTGAGCGAGTGAGAAAACTGTTATTAAAAAAGCAGGAAATTATGAAGCTCACAGGGAAATTAACCGAAAAAGGATTAACCATTGTTCCTTTGGAGGTATATTTAAATAAAAACTGGATTAAACTAAGCATTGGCTTGGCACAAGGGAAAAAGAATTACGACAAGCGTGATGCCAAGGCAGAAGCCGATGCAAAACGCAGTATGGACCGTGCCTTGAAAGAACGGAATTTCCGGTAGGTTATCGTGTTTAAAAAAAGTTAAATTTTCTCTATTAAAAAATATGGGGATGTAAAGGTTTCGACGGGGATGTTGAAGCAAGATAAGCGAGCAGTTGTGGGGCGCAACTATAAAAGCTTCAAACTTAAAATTAAACGCTAACAATAAATTAGCTTACGCTGCCTAATTACGGCGGCTGTCCTGCCTTAGAGTACCACGGCTTCGGTTTGGGCATCATTTAGTGGTCAACGTTTTTTGCTCTTTCGTCGGGGTGGAAAACGTATTTAGACGATACCGGCAGAGGTTGGTTTGTTATCTACCTGCCTTTGTGGGGAATCCTAACAGATAACTGCGCTCGGAGAAAGTTTTGTGAATGCGTTTTCGGACAGGGGTTCGATTCCCCTCATCTCCACCAAAAAATACAGTCAGGTTATTATGCCTGACTGTATTTTTTTAGAAAAGGGAATCGAAGCCTGAGAGGGCACGAGTCGTAAAGAAAACAGTTCGGGGAACTGTTTTTAGACGAGTGGTGCGAAGTCCGGTACCGAAGCCGAAGGCTTGGGTGGACAAGCAGAGTGGATTTTCAAAGAAAATCCGCCTTCCCCTCATCTCCACCATAATATTTAAAAACCCGCTGATTCAGCGGGTTTTTGTTTTATTTATATGTCTTACCCAAGAAAAAAACAAGAGTTATTGATATTGCCAAGGATGTCCTCAATTTGCACTTGCAAATTTGAGATATTTATGGTACAATGAAAAGGAATTGAACAATTTGGAGGATTACTTATGAAACGATGGATATTGCTGATCATCAGTGCGGTGCTGATGCTGACTATGGCTGGATGCGGCAGCACTCCGGCTGACCCTACGGTGTATGTACCGTCCAATGATCCGTTGACCAACTTAAAAAACATCCTGGTAAGTGGTGATAAACTGCTGGGGATTGCTTTTTTGGGGCATTCGGATGCAGAGGTTGACGGAATTTCCGAAGAACTCTCTCAACAGGCGTTTATCGGACAAATTCCTTTTGTGGCGGATATTAAAACAGTTGCAGAGAACGAAGGAAATCAGCTGTTCTGCATTATTCCCACCGATGAAACTGTTACAGTGAGCGTTTATGATTTCGGTTGGGATGAGAATCAGCTTCCCGTAATCAGAGAGACATTGATTTCGTCTAATGAACCTTTCTTAGTGAGAGGAAATCAGGAAGCTTATGTTCCGAACTTATATCTGGTTGCCGAAAAAGGAAACCGCAGAGTGGAATATCAGATGGTTCGTTCCGGCATTGAAGCGAGACTGGAAAATTTAGATAATCAGATGTTTGATTTCACGCCTTATAATTTATTGCCTGAGTTTCACAATCTTGCCACCGAGGAAAAACCCCTTTGCGCAAGTTGGTTGGGTGATGTGCGTGATGCCAATGACGTGGAATTTGCACTGCTTTTGTATATTCACGAGAGTGGCGAAGCACGGTTTGCCTTTGGTAATTCTGAAACAGAAATGTCGGAATTATATGTTGGCACCTGGGAAATTGACGGTGATATTTTAAAACTCCGTATGAAAGGCGGAAAGCTTGGTCCTCAGGAAGAGTTGAAAGAAAAAAATATGGATTTCAGATGGGGGCTTTCTGCCGGAATTATGAGACTTCAGCACATTAGCGGAGATCCGCTGATGCCCGGAACCGAAGGCGAAACCATTGACTTCTGGAGTAATGATTAACCAAAAAAAGCCTGCTCTTAGGAGCAGGTTTTTTTGTAAAAAGGGTATTTTTTAATAACACTTGCTTTTTTTTATGTTTTGTGATATAATAAATACGATTGTAACATTTTGTAGTATGGAGAGAAGTGAAATCATTTATGGCAATCAAATACGGCAAGAAAAAGCGTAAACAGCGCACATTACTGTATTCCTTGGTAACTGCTTTGCTGTTATGTGTGGTATTTATCTCTGTGGTTGGTTATTTTTATCAGGCAGCAGAAGAGGAAGCCTATGAAACTTTACATATTCAGACCAAGCAGATTAAAGACGATTTAAGCCTTCAGTTAAAATCTGACCAGGAAAATCTTTATACGATGGCAAACTTTGCGGCTAAACTGTATTCAGACGGAGAAAATTATGATATTATGTTTGCCTCCTTTAAACCTATCGGGCTGTTTTCCAATATTGGTATTTTAAATGAGGATAACACTTTTTCCACCAAGGTTGGCACCATAGATTTAACCGATAAGATTTCCTTTGAAGATGAAGCTCAAAAAGGGGCATATATCACTGGAAGAGTGCCTGATTTAACTGGCGGTCGTGATGAAATTATCCGCTCTGCGGTTCCGATTCGTGTGAATGATCAAACGGTTGGGATTTTGTATGGAGTTATTCGTCCTGAGGATATCAACGCCCGGTATATCACTATGGCAAATGAATTGGATGCACAACTGTTTGTGTATGATAAAGAAACCGGCTATATGGTGATAGACACGGTGAGCGAAGAACCTGCCAACATTTCTTTTTTGGAAAATCGAGAATATACCCGTGGAAATTCTTATGAGAAACTCGTTGGAGAAGAAAAAGGGTATTCCAGTTTCCGTTCTGTGAAAACGGGAGAAGAACTTTATTTGCATTATTCTATGGTGGACGGAACCAACTGGGGAATCGTTTTAGGTCGGTATGAATCACAGGTGTTTGCAAAAACACATCGGATTTCAGCGATGCTGTTTATTTCTTTTATGACGATTATTTTTATCATTGGATGCTATCTTCTGTATCTGATGACTAACGAACGAAGAAGAAGTATGGCAGCAGTTCAGGCTTCTAATATCAGACGTCTTCTGCTGGAAATCAATCAGCAACAGGAAAATATTTCTGAGGCATTGCGTCAGGTTATGAATGTTTCAGATTCCCGTTCCTCCTTCTTTGTGGATACAGACGGCGAGGATTATCACTGTATTCTGCCTGAAATGATGCACACTATTTTATCAAAGGAAGACAAACGGTATCTTATTACTGAAATATTCCGCTATGCATCGGATTTTCATACCATTCACCAGAAAACTGTGGGATATTTATGTTTGCGTCCCAACAGGCATCTGAAAACCACTAACCCGAAACTGTATCAGTTTTTGAAAGACCATCGTTTCCATACGGTTTCTTTTTCCACGGTAACAGATAAAAACAATCACATGAGTATTTTAGGTGTTGTGAATTCTGTGAAACCACGATTGGCAAGAACTATTTTAGAAGATATTGCAGTTTGTTTTTCCATTGCGATATACAATAAAAAGCATTTGAATAAAACCGAAACTGCAGCCATTACAGACTCCTTGACAGGGGTGTTGAACCGTGTGGCATATAAAAAAGACATTCTTCAGTTCAACGAGGATATGTTGCAAGATTTTTCTTGTGTGTATATTGATGTAAACGAGCTTCATATGAGAAACAACAAATACGGTCATGCAGCCGGAGACGAAATGCTTGTTTACATTGCAAACACGTTAAAGGAAATTTTCTTTGGTCAGCCTGTGTACCGTATGGGTGGCGACGAATTTCTGATATTTACGCAAGGATCCTCCCAGCAAGAGGTTGATGCTTTACTTGCGAACTTTATGGAACGTTTGCAGCAGAAAGATTATCGCGTGGCAATCGGAACCTCTTTCCGTAAGCAGAATTCTGACTGTGAGGAGATGGTTCGGGAAGCGGAAGTTCGTATGTACGAAGCAAAATCAAGCTATTATCAGTCAAAGCAAAAAAGCAGCGTTGCTAAAAACGAAGACGAAAGCTACATTCAGATGAAGACCGGTATTGTGGAAATTGACACTTTGATTTCTGTGTTGAAAGAACATTACAATGGGATATACCGTGTTTCCTTGGAAACAGATTATGCTCATCGGATTCTGATGCCGTCTTACTTTGGTTATCATGAACAGGAAGCACATTTTTCTCAGCTGTTTACAAAGTATATTGATGATGTTGTGCATCCGGATTATCAGCGGCCTGTCACTGCCTTTTTAAACTATGATGCGATTCGTCATCAGTTGGCGGAAGGTGAAATTCCCGGCATTACCTATAAAAAGGCGAACGGAGAAGCTGTAAGTTTACGGGTATATCAGCTGAACGAAGCTGTAAATCGTGTGGATGAAACACTTTGGATTTTTGCCAAAGAATAATCTGCGGTTCGCAAAAATAGTGATATATAAAATTCAATATATTTGGCAAAATCGGCGAAAGCCGATGACGCAAAGCCCAAGAAGCTAAGGTTTTAAAAAACTATGCTAGTCTAGCTGCAATAATCAGGAGGCATCTTTTCTAGGTACTTCCTGTTATTGCAGCTTTTATTTTTATCATAAAAGAGGAGGCGAATGGACCAATGAAGATTGAAATTTGGATGATTTTATGTTTGATTGTCATTGCGATTTTAGTTGCAGTGATTGGTCTATTGTTAATTCGTTTAAAAAAGGTTTACCGGGAAAATATTTCCGGTAAATTTAAAGACGAAGAAACGGGGATTGGAAATTTAAAATATTTCCAGTATCATTTTCATTATACGTTAGGAGATATCGCCCGCAACCGTTATTTCGTTTCCTACATTATTTTGGATACCGGTTATTTAGAAACGTATTACAAAACAATCTCCTTTGAAGACCTGTTAAAACACACCACACAAGTGTTATCAGAAAGGATGAGAGAAGGAGAATTTGTTGCCAGAATCACTGAAAATGGTTTTGCACTTGCTATCCAAGGGGATAGTGAGAATGGTGTAGAAACCCGCCTTAGTGAGATTTTAGAAGCTTTAAACAACTTTGACAATGTGGGAGAAAAAAGCCGGAAACCGGTATTTCACGGGGCTTACTACCAACTGCAGAATTCAGATAAAAATTGTGAAGTGTTACTGTTTACCCTTCGTGAAAACTGTAACTGCGTTTGCGGTACGGATCGTTTGTTGGTGGCGTGTGATATTCATTCCATCAATAAAATTCAGGAAGAAAAACAAAACACTGAAGCCATTTTAAATGGGTTTAAGAATCACGAGTTTCAGATGTACCTGCAGTTTTGTGTAGATAACAAGACTAAAAAAATTGTTTCTGCTGAAGCACTTTCCCGTTGGCAACATCCTGAAAAGGGATTGGTTCTGCCCGGAAAATATATTCATGATATGGAGCGTTCAAACTTAATCAGTCAGCACGACTTTTATATGTTTGAGCGTGTTTGCCGTCAGCTGGAGGCGTGGAGTGATACAGAGTTTTCTTATCTTGCAATTTCTTGTAATTTTACGAGAATTACATTATCAGAAGAAAATTTTGTGGAAAAGCTGCGTGAAATTTCAGAGCGCTATCACTTTGACAGAAGCCATCTTGCCATTGAAATTACTGAGGATGCTATTGAGAAGAATCTTGCTGTGGCAACCAGAAATGTGCAAAAATGCAAGGAACTGGGGTTTGTTATTTATTTAGACGATATGGGAAGCGGATACACCACGTTGGCAAACCTTTGCGATTACCCTATTGATGTGGTGAAAATTGACCGTAGTATTCTTTTGAAAACCAATACCAAACGAGGCAAAGAGTTGTTCTCAGGAATTATGGCACTTGCCCATAGCTTAACAATTCTGGTTATTGGGGAAGGTGTGGAAACCAAAGAACAGGAAGCCTGGATTACTTCCACCGACTGTGATTTTGTGCAGGGATGGTATTATGCCAAGCCGATGCCTGCGGATGCTGCAGAAGACTTTTTGAAAAATTATAACGGGAAATAGATTTCATAAAATTCTTGATTTTTTCACAAATGTGTGATAGAATATAACAATCTTGTGTGAACTGTGAAAGGAGTCATTATGGGCATTACGTTAAAAAAATATTCCATTGGTGAAGAAATCTTCAGTGCGGTGACGCATTGTGTGGGCACTCTTCTTTCCATTGCGGCAACTGTGCTTCTGATTGTGTTTGCCGCTATCAAGGGGAATACCATGGGAGTTATCGGGAGCTCTATTTATGGCGGTACGATGATTGTTTTATACACTATGAGTACGCTATATCATTCTCTTACCAACAAAACCGCTAAAAAAGTGTTCCGTATTTTTGATCACTGTTCCATCTTTTTGCTGATTGCAGGTACTTACACACCGTATTGCCTCGGCCCTTTATGGAATCACGGAGGATTGGGAATTTTAATTGCCATCTGGAGCTGTGCTATTTTAGGAATTGTGTTTAATGCCATTGCCTTAGAAAAGGTGAAAACTGTGAGTTTAATCTTTTATGTGGTGATGGGTCTGGCTATTTTATTGAAATTACCCACCTTGCTTACTGTTTTGCCCGTTGGCGGAATTGTGTGGATGTGCATTGCCGGACTTGTGTATATTTTAGGCATTGTTTTTTATCTGTGGAAGATAAAATATATGCATCCCATCTGGCATCTGTTTGTGCTGGGAGGAAGTGTTTGTTTCTTCTTTGGCATATTCTTTCACGTGATTTAAGAAAATAGATTCTTTGCAATACTTTTATTGACATTATCAGTTTCGTGTGATATACTGATAAAAAAGGAGGATTAACCTATTATGATTTGTGAAAAATGTGGAAAAGAAATACCCGAAAACGAAACCGTTTGTCCGCACTGCAATGGTGCGGCAGAAGAAGTAACTGAAAAAGTGACCGAAGCAGCAATTGAAGATGTTGCGGAAGAAACTGTGGGGGCAGTGGAATTTAATCCGGAAGAACTTGGTGTTCCGGTGTCTACCGTGGTTAGAGGCAAAAGAAACACTTCCCGTGTGATTTTCGGTGTTGTTGCACTGCTGATTGCAGTGGCAGCTTTGGTGGCTTCTTTATTAAAACCCATTCTGATTATCGGTAACTGGAAAATGAACCAGACTATGCCTACCGGCATGGAAGTGGATTTTCAGATTGAATCCACAATGGCATTTACCAATTCCGGCAAATTAATCGTGACCGATGAACTCTTAAATTGGAAAGAAGCAAATTATCCCGAAGACCAGAGTAAATTTGTCAGTGAGTTTAGCTACTCCGTGGAAAAAGGAGACTTAATGCTGACTGCGACTCCCGTAGAAGGGGGAGAAAATCAGCAGACTGAAGCTGTTGCAATGCACTGTTCGGTAACTCCCGAAATGTTTTCCTACTGGCAGGGAGATTCCATTCCCAGACAGGTGTACGATTATCAGAGAGACGGTTTGTTCTATCCTTCCATGATTTTATGGATTGTATCCGGCGTGTTTGCAGTTTTAGGTGTATTGCTTCTGGCAATCCCCGGCAAAAAGCTTGTTATCACTACCTATGAAGAATTTGATGACGAGGATGTAAGCGCAGAAGCAGACGATTTGGATGAATTTTTAGAAGAAATCTATGAAGAAATCGAAGCAGGAGACGAAATCGTTGAAGCTCCCGCAGAAGAACTTCCCGAAGCAACTGAATAATTCCAATCAATCAAAAACGCTCAGTATCAAAACTCAGCGTTTTTTTGTTTTATTGAAGTCCGAGTAAATAGTCAACGGTAACGTTGTAAAGCTTTGCAAGTTTTATTACCATAGAAACGGGAATTTCCCGGAGGCCCTTTTCATATCTTGCATATACCTGACGGTTGCAGGTTAAATAATCAGCTACTTGCTGTTGTGTCATATCATGGTCAATTCTCAATTCGTAAATTCTTTGAAAATACATTAAAATCACCTCTTGACTTTAATGTTACCATATGGTACTATGATATTATCAAAATGGTATCAATTAGTACCATAAAATAAAGGAGCAGATTATGAATTTACAAGTTGAATTATTAAAATCTTATCTTGCTGAAGCTCTTTCTCAATATTTACAGGAATTTCCTGGGGATGTTCGGATGGAAACAGAGAGCATGGCAATTAAGATGTTGGAAGAGATTAAAGAGGTTTTAGAAAATACTGCATTGGATGATTTTGAGCAGGTAGAAGAAATTGCCTCTGTTTTTCAAAACAGAAACATCAAAGTGTCAGGTTGCCACGATTTTTAGCATAAAAAACGCTGAATGTTTCCATTCAGCGTTTTTTGTGTTATTGGTTTTATCTGATGCCGTAATTTTCAATCACGAAGTCCATATCTTTGTCGCCTCTGCCGGAGAGGTTAATGAGAATAGAACCGTGATCCATGGTTTTTGCCAGTTTCATTGCATAAGCAACGGCGTGAGAGCTTTCAATTGCAGGGATGATACCTTCCATACGAGCCAGTTTAAAGAATGCATCAATGGATTCTTCATCGTCAATCACATCGTATTTCACTCTGCCGATTTCCTGCCAGAATGCGTGTTCGGGACCGGAGGAGGGGTAGTCCAATCCGCTTGCAACGGAATACACGGGGGCGGGTTCTCCGTTTTCGTCCTTTAACATAATACTGTTAAAGCCGTGCATAATACCTTCGGTGCCGTATTTTAAACTTGCAGCATGGTCACCTAATTTCGGACCTTTTCCTAAGGGTTCCACACCGATGATATCCACCGGATCATTTAAGAATCCGGAGAACATACCTGCTGCATTGGAACCGCCACCCACGCAAGCAACCACAGCATTGGGCAGGTGACCTGTCATTTCCATAAACTGTTCTCTTGCTTCAATACCCACCACACTCTGAAAATCTCTTACCATCATAGGGAAGGGATGGGGACCAAGCACAGACCCGATACAGTAGATAGAATCTTTATATTCTTTGCTATACGCATCAAATGCAGCGTCAACCGCTTCTTTTAAGGTTTGCAGACCGTGAGTAACCTCTACCACGTTTGCCCCTAAAATTTTCATTCTGGCAACGTTGGGAGCCTGTTTTTTAATGTCCACCGCACCCATATAGATATCGCATTCCAGACCAAAGTATGCAGCCGCAGTTGCTAATGCAACCCCGTGCTGACCTGCACCGGTTTCTGCAATGATTTTCTTTTTGCCCATATATTTTGCCAAAAGGCCTTCGCCCATACAGTGATTTAATTTATGGGCACCGGAATGGTTTAAGTCTTCACGTTTTGCATAAAGCTGCACTTTTCCGCCCAAAGCGTCAGACAAACGTTCCAGGTGAGAAACGGGGGTAGGTCTTCCCTGAAATTCTTTACGGATTCTGCGCAGTTCCGCAATAAATTTACGGGACTGGCAGATGGAGAAATACGCTTCGGTAATTTCTGCCATTGCATCTTTTAATTTCTCTTCGATATAAACGCCACCGTATTTGCCAAAGTAGCCGTTTTTATCGGGGTAATTGTGAAAATAAGTATCAAAATTTACGCCATTTAATTGCATTTTAAAAATGCCTCCTTTTTCGTGGCCGGGGTAATAAAAAAGCCCCCGACAGAATATATCAAAATCTATCAAGGACGAATCAGTAACAATCCGCGGTGCCACCTTGTGTTCACGGGAATCCCGTGCGCTTTTCGGAGTACCATCATACTCCCGACCAAACTAACGCGGGTCGTAACGTCAGTGCATTTAACACTGCCCTCAACAGTCCATATTACGCAGAAGATTTCTGTGGAACTCACACCGTAATCCACTCGCTCTTAAAAACCTCGCCCTGCCTTTTTTCTGTCTCAACGGTTTTTCGGATTCAATTTGGATTTATTATAGCACTTTTTTTAAAAAATGTCAATACTTTTTTGACAATGACTGAAAACTGTGCTATGATAAGAATAAGTTTTTAGGAAAAGAGTTTTGTCTATGAAATATCATACCGTTAAAAAAGGAATATTTTGTTCACGCCCGAATCGGTTTATTGCCTATGTAAACATAGATGGGAAGGAAGAAGTGTGTCACGTGAAAAACACGGGCAGATGCCGTGAACTTCTGATTCCCGGCGCAACCGTTTATCTGGAAGTGGCACAAAATCCCGAGAGAAAAACCAAGTATGACCTGATTGCCGTGGAAAAGGGGAGCACTGTCATAAACATAGATTCTCAGGCACCAAACCGTGCTTTTTTAGAGTGGGCACCCAGGTTTTTCGGAGAGGATGTCAAGATCATTCCTGAAAAAACATACCAAAATTCCAGATTTGATTTCTATGTGGAAACCGAAGACGGGAACCGTCATTTTGTGGAGGTAAAAGGGGTTACGCTGGAGCAAGACGGAATCGTTCTGTTTCCCGATGCACCCACTGAGCGTGGCAGAAAGCATATCTTAGAACTTTGTGATTGTGTGGCAAACGGATTTTTTGCACATCTTTTCTTTGTGGTGCAGATGAAAGGAGTGTCATACTTTACTCCCAATATTGCCACAGACCTCAAATTTGCCCAGGCTCTGAAAATCGCCAAAGAAAAGGGTGTGAAGATTTACGCTGTGGATTGTGATGTAACTTCCGATACCATGATAATCTCCGATTTTCTGGAGGTTCGTTTCTAGCGGACTGGCAATTTTTTTCCCATCCTCACATACGATTAGATATTGATACAGAAAAAACAGAAAAAGGGGTTTTCGTATGTGGCAGTTGGTGTTATCGATACTTCGGAATATGGTTTTCCTCTTTGGATATTTTGCTTCGGGAAGCTTTCCCAAAGCTTTGTCCAAGCAGCGAGAGGAAGAACTTTTCAAAAGATTCAAAGAAGGGGATTTGTCGGCAAGAGATGAACTGATAGAATCCAACTTGCGTCTTGTTGCCTATGTGGTAAAAAAATACCGCAAAGAAAACAAAGATTCCGAGGACTTTATTTCCATCGGTACCATCGGATTGATTAAAGCGGTGAATTCCTTTAATCCCGAAAAAAATATCCGTCTGGCAACTTATGCGGTTCGGTGTATCGAAAACGAAATTCTGATGGTTATCCGTGCGGAGAAAAAACTGGTCAATGAAGTTTCCTTGGAAGAACCGATCGGCAAAGATGCAGAGGGAAACGAAATTTCTCTCATCGACATTTTGGCAAATGACGAAGAATCTGTCTTTTTGGAAGCCTTAAAAGGCATCCATCAGCAAAAACTCTACGGCGCAATTTCATCCTGCCTTACCAAGCGGGAGAGGGAGATCATTTTGCTTCGGTACGGACTGCTGGATAAAAATCCTATGCCTCAAAGAGAGGTAGCAAAAAAATTCGGCATCTCTCGTTCTTATGTGTCCCGCATTGAAAAACGAGCTTTGGAAAAACTAAAAGATGCCTTGCAGAATGATTAAGGAGATGATAAAAAAGGAAATCTGAATCAAGCGATTCGGATTTCCTTTTTTGGTTTATCCTTTTGTTTCAACCAATTCTTTGGTATTTGTGGATTTCTTTTTTTGTTTGAATATAGCGCTAATCAGCCATTCCAATGCCTTATAAAGCAAATTAAGAACTTCAGAAAGCAATAGGGAAGTACACCCTACCAACAGCACCATCGGGATAAAATAAAGAGCTCTGTAGTTTAATGTGGGAGCGATTTTATATAGGCAAGGATAGAAGACACAATCTGCCACATAGGACATCAGATACGCACCCAAACACAAATCCGAAAGGTGTGCAAGTGTTTTTTTCATAGGGACAGGGCATTTTGTCAGGTTTCTCTGAGAGAAAAACAGAAATACCAAAACGGCAAGTACCAATGCCTGAAAACTGTGCCAATCGGTGTAAAGCCCCCAGGAATAGTTTCTGCCGTAATCCCGATAATAGTTAAAAAGTCCAAACAGACAAGCCGCCACTGCAAATAACAGCAGGTTGTAACGTTTTTTTATTCGGACAGGATACTCTTTTAAGTATGCTCCGAGCATATAATAAGTGACAGGGTATATCATCATCCACCAGGACGGTAACAGTTTTTGATATGAATCGGAAATTGTGGGAGTCATAAACCAACCGGGTTCGGTGAAATTATAGATGTTGGCAATGGTGGGCAGGGTGGATAAACCAATCAATGTCCAGATTAGTGCTTTCTTTTGACCCCTTTCCTCCAATCCGTGATACATCGTGTTTAAAAACGGAATCAATAGGAACAAACCGATATACATTTCGATATACCAAGCGTAGTTGGCACCTTTAAAATCCAGAATACTGAAGAAAATCAGTTGAAAGGTCAGCTCGTCTCCGAAGTATAGGTGCTTGAATATCATGCAGATAATAGCAGATAGGACATAGGTTCCCAATATTTTAATGATGCCCAGATAATATCGTTTGGACAGTTTTTTCTGATTGAGAAGGTATCCGCTTAGCATAATAAACAAAGGGACACAGTACGAAACTGCACAGCGAAGCACTGTGAAAATCAGCATCGGGACTCCTGCCATTTTCATTTTATAATAACCGGTATATAACCAGAAGTGAATGGCAACCACCGAGAAAAACGCCACAATTCGCACAATATCCAAGGCGGTATTACGTTTTGATATATTCATAAGATTCTCTCCCTTATGGGCATAACAAGAAATTTTACAAATTTAGTATAGCATAATTTAGTCGATATAGCAAGTGAAAAGTCAAAAAAAGAAGATTCTCATTCTTTGAGCATCTTCTTTTTTTTGGCAAATAACTGCAATTTTGATAAAAGGTTCATACAGAGGGATTTTGCACCCCCCTATAAATTAAAATTTATCTCTACTGTTTTCTCTTTAGTAATCTTTTTTGTTGCATGAGATCTAAACCAAGCAGAAAAATGATGATACAAACCGCAGAACCAGTTGCAACATTCATAATACGGATTTCTATTTCCGACATTCCCTCAAAGGATACAAGCATAGACCTTTGCAAAGAAAATATAGAAACAAAAGCATCGGCAAAGGATATATTTCGTAATGTTATCAATTTTACCAAGTTGCTTTTTCGCGCCTTTATCCATTTTATTGTTGCAAGTGTGATTTTGGTAAAAGCATATACTGCAATCGCAAGCATAACAATCAAGTGAAATTCGGTACCTTTGTCTTTTACAAAAGCAAGGATTACTGTTCCAACGAGCGATATGGATAGCAGCATCAACATTATTCCGGTAAACCGAATGATAAAGTGTTTCTTGCCTTTGTGCCTAAGAACTACAAAGCGAACAATACCCAATATTGTATAGTAAATACCGATTGTAAAAAACCACCACGAGTGTGTTGTAATGCCAAAAATAATATGATAGGCACTATACACCATATTGAATAACAAACTGACAAGTGCGAGTTTCAGTGTCCTATCCATTCGCATGATCTTTCCCGTAAATACAGATGGCGATTATTTTAGATAATTCATCAGTTGACTTGTCACACCCATTTTTTAACCATTCAACAATTATGGCATTGATACCATTTAGATAGTACATCATCACATATTGTCTAATTTCTGATGGATAGTGAAATCTCTCCAAAATCGGGTTGAATATGTTTTCAAACATTCGCTTATACACATCTTCAAATCCCAGAATTTTGTTTTGTGCCAACGCAACCTTAAATACTTCTTTGTGGTCTTTGATATATGTGAAATATGGTGTTAGATACTTATCGCAAATAAACACCAATTCACTAAGTTCGCAGTTCTTAAGGTTGAGCACTACTGACTGTGTATCGGTTGAAAAATATGACAAAAACTCATCTAACAAGTATCGTGTTGTTTCGTTTAGCAAATCGCCGATAGTTTCATAATGCAAGTAAAAGGTGGAGCGATTTACCCCTGCCATTTCGCAAATCTCACTAACTGTAATGTATTCAAACGGTTTCTTTTTCAGCAAGGAAATCAATGCAAGGTCCATTTTTGTGGCAGTATTAAAATATTTACTTTCAGATTTGTTCATATTATACCACTCCTTGCAAGTTTTGATTACTTGTCTGCGATTTCACGGGCAAGCTGCACGATTTCATAGGCATATTTCGCCTTGCCCTTTTCAAGCAATTTCTTATAAATCGGATAATTTACACCGCAACCGATAAGACCGATAATGCCAATAATGATACCGAGTACCATACTGTTTCCGATAACTTGCATTGACAATGACATACCTGTGCCAAATATGAGTGCAAATACTATACCCCAAGAGTATGTGAAAATAGTGGCAGGGAGTTTTGCGCGGTTGTCCAGTTTTTTCAAGGCAATAATTTTCGAGTCCTCTTTGGGTGCATAGTCCTTTGCAATTGATTCTGCTAAAATTTTGTCTGTGTTCATATTAAGAACCTCCTTTTGATTTTGTAATTACATTATACATTTTCAAAAGGCTTAAATGAACAACACAAAACATTAAAAGTGTTGTTTTAAAAAAAACAAACCTCAATTTTTATTAAAATTAAGGTTTGTTTGAACTGGTGCGCCTGAAGGGACTTGAACCCCCACGGTCTCCCACTGGAACCTAAATCCAGCGCGTCTGCCAATTCCGCCACAGGCGCCAATGCCAAATTAGTATAGCACAGTTTTAGGAAGTTGTCAACGATTTTTCAACGGAACGGTAAAAAAAGAAGATACCAAAACCTGGTATCTTCTTTTTATTTATGCAGATTTAATTACTTTTGGGGGAGTGGTACCTGCGATGGCATCTTTGGTGATCACTACTTTTTCGATGCTATCGTCTGACGGAGTTTCATACATCACGTCCATCAAAGCATTTTCCACGATGGAGCGAAGACCTCTGGCACCGGTGTTTCTTTCCTGTGCTTTTGCCACGATTTCATCCAGTGCTTCGGGTTCAAATTCCAAGTCCACATTATCTAATTTCATCAATTTCTGATACTGCTTAATCACAGAGTTTTTGGGTTCTAAAAGAACTCGTAACAGTGCTTCTTTTCCTAATTCTTCCAATGCCACAATCACGGGAATACGACCTGCAAATTCGGGAATCAAACCGTATTTTAACAAATCCTGAGGAGTGATGTCAGCAAGGAGTTTGGATTTATTGTTATCCTTTTTGGATGCAATGGGAGCATTGAAGCCCAAAGAGGATTCTTTGCTTCTTTTTTCAATAATCTTTTCAATGCCGTCAAATGCACCGCCGCAGATAAAGAGGATGTTGGAGGTGTCAATAGACAAAAATTCCTGATGGGGATGTTTTCTGCCACCCTGAGGAGGAACATTTGCCACGGTGCCTTCAATAATTTTTAACAACGCCTGCTGAACGCCTTCACCACTGACGTCACGGGTGATGGACGGATTTTCGGATTTTCTTGCGATTTTATCAATTTCGTCGATATAAATGATACCTTTTTGCGCCTTTTCAACGTCAAAATCTGCTGCCTGAATCAAGCGGAGCAGAATATTTTCCACGTCTTCACCCACATAACCTGCTTCGGTTAAGGTGGTAGCATCGGTGATAGCAAAAGGCACATTTAAAATTTTGGCTAACGTCTGTGCAAGTAAGGTTTTACCCGAACCGGTGGGACCTAAGAGCAAAACATTGCTTTTCTTTAATTCGGTATCATCATCGGTTTTTTGTTCCTGCACACGTTTATAATGATTATATACTGCCACGGACAGCGCAATTTTTGCTTTTTCCTGACCGATTACATATTCATCCAGCTTGGCCTTGATTTCTTTGGGTTTTAAAATGGTGAATTCTTCGGTTTCCGCTTTTTTAGACTTTTTTCCTTTCGGAGAACCGATGCGGTTGCCGGTAATCAGTTCATAGCAACTCATAATACATTCGTCACAGATGTTTGCGGCACCGCCGGTCACAATCTGATCCACTTCGGCAGTAGATTTTCCGCAGAAATAACAAAACTGCTGGTCTTCATCTCTTCTGTTTGCCATAGTTTACCTGCTTTCCTTTTTTGTTTCTTATTTCTTTGAAAAACAATGGCGCAACGCCAAACCGTCACGCCATCCTGTTCTTATCTTTTTTCGATAACTTTGTCAATCAGACCGTATGCTTTTGCTTCGGCTGCAGACATAAAGTTGTCACGCTCGGTATCTTTTTGAATGGTTTCCAAAGGCTGACCGGTTCTTTCGCTTAAAATCTGATTTAAGTGGTCTTTCATTTTTAAGATACGTTCTGCATGAATTTTAATGTCGGTCGCCTGACCTTGCATACCGCCTAAAGGCTGATGAATCATAATTTCAGAATTGGGCAGAGCCATACGTTTACCGGGAGCACCTGCGCTCAGCAGAAACGCACCCATGGATGCTGCCATCCCGATACAGATGGTGGAAACATCAGGCTTCACATACTGCATGGTATCATAAATTGCCATACCTGCAGTGATGGAACCGCCGGGACTGTTGATATATAACTGAATATCTTTGTCCGGGTCTTCTGCTTCTAAGAAGAGAAGCTGAGCAACTACCAAACTTGCGGTAGCATCGTTTACTTCATCTGCTAAAAAAATGATTCTGTCTTTTAACAGGCGGGAAAAAATGTCATAAGTTCTTTCGCCGCGACTGGTCTGTTCAACAACGTAGGGAACTAAACTCATGTCTTAGTCAAATCCTTTCGGGAAGGGTATTATTCTTCAGTTTTTTTAGTTGCAGCTTTTTTGGTAGTGGTGGTTTTTTTAGCAGGAGCTTTTTTGGGAGCTTCTTCACCGTCTGCAGCTTTTTTAGTGGTGGTTTTTTTTGCGGTGGTCTTTTTGGGAGCCGCTTCTTTTTCTTCACCGTCTGCTTTTTTGGTGGTGGTTTTCTTAGTTGCAGTTTTTTTAGCGGGTGCTTTCTTTTCTGCTTTCGCTTCCGCTTCAGCTTTTGCTTCTTCTTCAGAAATTTCCTGGCAAACTGCGTTATCTCTTACGAAATCAACTGCTTTTCTGATCACGATATCTTTTTTCAGATCTTCATCCGGCACAAAGGTGGAAATTTTTTCTTTTTCAATACCGTAATGTTCGCTTAATTTATCTTTTTCTGCATCTAAGTCAGCATCGGTTGCTTCAATTTTTTCCTGACGGGCAATTGCTTCCAATACCAACATAGATTTTACCTGGATTTCAGCGTTCTGTTTGAACTGACCTAAGTAAGCTGCTTCATCCATACCGGTGTATTTTAAATACATTTCTCTGTTGATACCCTGCTGCATTAAGCCGTTATCGAAATCTCTTGCCAGCATGTTCACTCTTTCGTCAATCATAGCCTGGGGGATATCGATTTCTACGCTGTTTGCAATCTGGTCAACCACTTCATTTTCAAACTGGATGTCTGCACGTTCAGACAGCTGTTTTTCCATTTTAGCTTTGATATCTGCTTTTAATTCAGCTAAGGTGTCAAATTCGGAAACGTCTTTTGCCAGTTCGTCATCTGCTTCGGGCAGTTCTTTTTTGGTTACTTTGTTGATTTTTACTTTGAATTCTGCAGCTTTGCCTTTTAATTCTTCTGCATGGTATTCTTCGGGGAAGGTTACTTTTACCAAAACGTCATCATTGGTGCCGCTGCCGATTAACTGTTCTTCAAAGCCGGGGATGAACTGACCGCTGCCGATGGTTAAATCAAAAGCGTCACCTTTACCGCCGGGGAATGCAACACCGTCAACAAATCCTTCGAAATCGATATTAGCGATATCGCCGTTTTCAATTGCTCTGTCTTCCACGGGAACCATTCTGGAGTTTCTTTCTCTGATTCTTTCGATTTCAGCTTCAACAGCTTCGTCTTTTACAGTATAGACAACTTTTTTCGCAGTGATACCTTTGTAGTTTTCTACGGTTGCAACAGGTCTTACAAACACTTTGAATACTGCGGTGAAACCTGCTTCTTTGGAAATTTCCGGGATATCCACGTCGGGCTGAGAAACAACGTCCAGTTTTGCTTCTTTGATTGCTTCTTCATATAATTCGGGCAGGATGGAGTTTACTGCATCGTCAAAGAAAATGCCTTCTCCGTACATTCTTTCGATCATATTCTTGGGAGCTTTTCCTTTACGGAAGCCGGGAAGAGTGATGCTCTTCACATTTTTTCTGTACGCTTTTTCGATGCCTTCGTTGAATTTTTCAGCGCTTACTTTCAGGGAAAATTCAACCTGATTTTTGCCTAAATCTTTGATTTTGATACTCATTGTTTCGTCTCCTCCAATTTGCTTTTCAACAATTATATACTAATCTATTATAACATACATTTTCAAAAAATCAAGATTTTTTAAAAAATTTTACTATTTTTTGGCATTTTCTAAAAAACATGCAAATTGCAGCGGTAAAATCTTGCCTTTTTGTGCTTTTTGATACAAAAACGGAGGGCTTTTCATTTTTTTAGTCGGAATTCATTGACAACATTCTTCCAAAGAGGTATAATGAGGGGCGGAAAAATGTATATTTTTCTAAAAGATTTTGTACACAAAAGAGGTATATAAACTGTGATGGATATGAATTATGCTTCCGTTTTAGGAGTCTCTTATGAAACTGTTTCCTTGGTGGAAGCCAGCGAAAAAAAACTGAGTAAGACATTTGAAAAATTAGAGCGAATTGCCGAATACAATCAGGCAAGAGTGCTTCGTGCATTTTCTGAGTGCCGTATTTCGGATACCCATTTTAATTTTTCCACCGGTTACGGTTATGATGACCACGGAAGAGACACCTTAGATCGCCTTTATGCTGAAATTTTCGAGTGTGAGGATGCTTTGGTGCGTCACACCATTATTTCCGGTACACACGCACTTACAACTGCATTTTTCGGTGTGTTACGTCCCGGAGATACACTGATTTCTGTAACAGGAAGACCCTATGACACCTTAGAAGAAGTGATCGGTATCCGCGGCGAAAATTCGGGTTCTTTAAAAGAATTCGGCGTGTCCTACGGTGAAATTCCTTTAAAAGACGGTGCTCCTGATTTGAAAGCTATCAAATCAGGCGTTCCCAAAGGAACCAAAGCGGTTTTGATTCAGCGTTCCAAAGGGTATGAAAGCCGGGTGTCTTTATCTTCTGAGGAAATTGGTGAAATCATCAAAGTGGTGAAGGGAATTGACGAGAACATCATTGTTATTGTGGACAACTGTTACGGTGAATTTGTCAATACCTCCGAACCCACCAAATACGGTGCTGATTTAGCCTGTGGTTCTCTTATCAAAAATCCCGGCGGCGGACTTGCTTTAACCGGTGGTTATATTGCAGGAAAACAAAAATATATCGAGCTTTGTGCAATGCGTCTTACATCCCCCGGATTGGGCAAGGAAGTGGGTGCATCCTTAGGGTTGACCCGTTCTATGATTCAGGGACTTTATTTTGCACCTTTTGTGGTGTGTCAGGCGTTAAAAACTGCTGCACTTTGCGCCCAGATTTTTAAAGATTCCGGCTACCGTGTTACTCCCGAACCCGAGGAAGACAGAAACTGCATTATTCAGGCGATAGACTTTTTAAAACCTGAGGGTGTTATCACCTTTTGTAAAGGCATCCAAAAGGGTGCTCCCGTGGACTCCTTCGTGTCTCCTGAGCCGTGGGATATGCCCGGTTATCAGGACCAGGTGATTATGGCGGCAGGTGCTTTTGTGCAGGGTGCTTCCATTGAGCTTTCTGCCGATGCTCCCATCAAGCCTCCCTATACTGCCTTTATGCAAGGCTCTTTGTCCTATGGCTACGGGAAAGCAGGACTGATGCTCACCGTGGAAGAAATGAAGAAAAATGGTTTGATATAATTGAAAAAACAGAGGCTTTGACCTCTGTTTTTTTGTTTTTAGGGATTACAAAGCTGTTCCAGGGTGCCGAAAGTATATCCCATTTCTTTCCATTTGGTAAGAAGCTCATCCAGAATTTCTGCGTTGGTTTTTGAGGTGGAATGAAGAAGTATCACTGCACCATTATGAGTGCGGGGAATCAGTTTTTCCAAGGCTTGCTCATGGGTAGGTTGATTATTCTGTTCCCAGTCGGCATAGGCTAGGCTCCAGAACACGGTTTTGTAGCCCAGTTGTTTTGCTTGTTTTAAGTTTTCTTCGTTGAATTTCCCCTGAGGCGGACGATAGTATTTTTTCATTTGTTGTCCTGTAATCTGTTGATATTTTGTTTCCAGTTCGTTCAGTTCTTTTTGGAAGTTCTCGATGTTGAAAATTTTGGACATATCGGGATGGTGGGTGGTGTGATTTGCCACCAGATGTCCCTCTTCCGCCATTTGTTTGACCAGTTCGGGTTTTGTGTCTAAATAATTTCCCACTAAGAAAAATGCGGCAGGAACCTGATGCTTTTTCAACACCTCTAAAATCTGAGGTGTATAACCTGCTTCATATCCTGCGTCAAAGGTAAGATACAGTATTTTTTCATCGGGAGAACCCAGGTAGTATGCATCGTATTTTAAAAGTTCTGCCTGACTTCGGTTTCCCACGGGTTGACTGCCGTTCTGGGAGTGGGAAAGGCCCCAGTCGATATTCATTTTTGCGGTGAAAGCAGCATCAGGAAGCACCGTTTTTAAAAGTGTTGCTGCGGTGACTGCGGCAAACACCAGAAGCACTGCGGCAAGTACCAGCTTTTTTAGTGAAATCACCATAAATTTTCCATTGTATTTCACAACTTTTTTTGTCTGCCGAATCTGACAGACACCCTCCTTTCAAAACGTGATATGGTTACTGTGATTCTATGTACTTTCCAAGAAAAAAAGAACTGTTTTCCAATATCAGTTTTACAAATATTAAATCTTTGTTACAATGCGAAAAAGAATTGACTTTCTGTCTTTGGTTGTTGTATAATAATATCACTTAAAACACTGACCGAATCAGTCGGTTTGATGATAAGAAATTTTGAATCAGAAACAGGAGTGTGATTGAAATGAAAAAAATACTTTCATTATTGCTCGTTTGTCTTCTTGCTTTGGGAATGATGAGCGGATGTCAGCAGAATAATGCTACTGCCGATACTGCTAAAATTGCCTCTGTGGGAGATGCGGTAATCACGGTGGGTGAAATGAAATACGCTGTTGGCGTTGTGAAAAGCAGTCTGACCATGGGAATGGAAGGCCAGGCGTTGGAAGATTTCTGGAACACCTTGATCGACGGTGTGGACCCTGAAGATTATGTCCGTGACAATGCGATTGATTTGTTGGTAGATATGGCTATTTTTGCACAGGCTGCCAAGGAATACGGCATTTCTGTTACCGACGATGAAATCAATCAGTATTTTGACCAGAATAAAGAGACCATTACAAGCATCATGGAGCAATTTGGAGTGACGGAAGATACTCTGAAAGAGATTTACAGAAAGCAACTGCTTTACGATAAGTACGGCCAGACTGTTCTGGCAGCAGATGAACGCTTTACCCCCTCCGAAGAAGTGTTGAAGGACTATTTTGCAAAGAATTTCTACAAAGCACAGCATATTCTGAAAATGACCGTGGATGCCAACACCAACGCACCGTTCACTCAGGAAGAAAAAGATGCTGCACGTACAGAAATTGACACGATCTTATTGGCAATTCATGACGGAGCCGATTTTGAAGATATGATGCTTGAACACACGGAAGATCCCGGTGTGGAACAGTCTCCGGAAGGATACGTGTTTACAGAAGGCGAAATGGTTCCCGAGTTTTATGAAGGCACCGTTGCTTTGTTGGAAGGTCAGGTTTCTGATGTGATTGAATCCAGTTACGGATATCATATCATTAAGAGATTACCTTTAGATGCTGAAGCAGATTTTCAGGCGAATGCGTATAAAGTGCAGACTGCTTATGTGTATGCGATGGAAGAACAATTGTTGGAAGAATTGAAAGCCACTTATGAAATTTCCATCGACGATGCAAAATTAAAAGAAATTCCTGTGAAATAAATATTGTTACCGTCAGGCATAAGTCATTTTCTAAGGGCTTATGCCTGTGTAATCCATGGAGTAATTTATTATGAAACAGTTTTTTAAAGAGCATAAACAATCCGTTTTACTGTATTCCACAGTTGCGGCAATCAGTATTGTTATTTATTTCTTGATTTTGCGATTTGACGCCGTTGCCGGTGTGTTTCGGTTTGTTTTCTCAATTCTGACACCTTTTGTGATCGGATTTTCCATTGCTTATCTGTTAAATCCCATTATGAAATTCTGTGATTCCAAGTTGTTTGGCTGGATCGGTGCGAAAAAAGGAAAAGACACACCTTCCAAAGCAAGAAGAATCTGCAGTATGTTTACCACCTATCTGTTGGTGCTTGCTGTGATTACCTGCTTGATTGTGTTGTTGATTCCTCAGGTGGTTACCACAGTGGAATCCCTGGTGAAAAATATTCCCACCTATTTCCAACAGTTTTCGGAAGGGTTCAGTAAGTTTATGACAGAGCACAGCATTAATGTTGCCTGGATGGAACAACAGCTTCCTTACAATTCTCTGATGGGATATGCCACCGCTATGATCAACGTTTGTTTCGGATGGTTGGTCAACGTGCCTGCTTATCTTACCACCGGGTTTACCAATGCAATTGTGGGTATCATCATTTCCATTTATTTCCTATATGATAAGGAACGTTTTATCAAAGGGATTACCAAAGTGCTGTATGCCTTCGTACAAAGACCTAAAGCAGACAGAATTATGGATATTTCCCGTATGACCCATCGCACTTTTTCTGGGTTTATTATGGGCAAAATTATTGATTCTGCCATTATCGGGTTGATATCGTTTCCCTTTATGCTCTTGATTTATCCGCCTTATGCACTGTTAATCAGTGTGATTATCGGGGTTACCAATGTGATTCCGTTTTTTGGGCCTTTTATCGGAGCGATTCCCTCAGCGTTGTTGATTTTATTGGTTGCACCCGACAGATTTATCTGGTTTATCATCTTTGTGTTTGTGTTGCAACAGTTCGACGGAAATGTTTTAGGTCCCAAAATTTTAGGGGATTCCACCGGCATTTCTCCCATCTGGGTATTGTTCGGTATTTTAGCCGGCAGTAAAATTTTAGGATTTGCGGGGATGATTGTTGGGGTTCCCATTACCGCAGTAGCATACGCTTTATTTAAAAATTATGTCGATAGAAAGCATCAGGATAACAACAATGAACCAAAACCTTGCAAAACAGATAGCTGATCGTTTTCCGCCCTACCTTCGTTACGGTGTGACCAAAAACACCAATCCAAAATATTTAAAACAGGGATACCGCACACTGATCGTAGCGGTATTTCCTTATTATTGCGTGGGTGAGAACGAACTTTTCTCCAAGTATTGCACCGTGTATGATTATCATCAGGTGCTAAAGGATGAGTTTGACCGCATCTTTGCACCTCTTGGGATAGAATACCTGAGCTTTGCCGACATTTCTCCTTTCAGGGAAAAACAACTGGCAGAGTCATTAGGACTTGGGGAAATCGGAGAACATAATCTGTTACTCACCCAAGACTACGGTTCCTTTGTGTTTTTGGGAGAAGTGCTTTTAAAAGAAGAGCTACCTGAAAAGACGGAAAACTTTCCGAAATTGTGTACGCACTGCGGAATTTGCAAAAAAGCTTGTCCCACCAACGCTTTACAAAACGGTTTTGAAAGAGAGAAGTGTTTATCTTATTTGAGCCAGAAAAAACAGCTCAGCGAAGAAGAACAAGCACTTTATCAAAAATCCAAACTGGCTTGGGGATGCGATATCTGTCAGCTTGCCTGCCCTGTGAACCAAGGTGCGAGAAAAACACCTATTGATGCTTTCAAACAAGCATCGTTAACCATAACCAAAGAGGAAATTCTCACTCTTTGTGAGGAAGAATTTCAAGCAAAATATCAGGATTATGCCTTTGCCTATAAAGGTATCGAAATACTTAGAAGAAATGTGAGACTCCAAGATGAATACAAGATGGAATCAGTTAAAAAAGAGAATCTTAAATGAAGAATACAGCAATTTAAATCCGATGCAGAGAGAGGCTTGTTTCACCGTAACAGGTCCTGTTCTCATTTTGGCAGGAGCAGGTAGCGGAAAAACTACCACCTTAATTTCCAGAATTCACTATATGGTGAAATATGGGGATTCCTATTTTACCGAAACATCTTGCCCTGCATTTTTAGATGAAGAAGAGCTGGCTCGTTTAGAAGGAAAAAGTGTTGGCTCCTTTACGGCAGAGGAGGAAGCATTATTTGCAAAAAATCCCATTAATCCCCAGAATATTTTAGCCATCACTTTTACCAACAAAGCGGCGAATGAATTAAAAGAACGTTTAGAAGCGAAATTAGGAGAAAAGGCACAGGGCATCTGGGCAATGACATTCCACTCTGCCTGCGTTCGTATTTTAAGGGAAAACATCTGGTTATTAGGCGGTGGATTAAACCGTTATTTCACTATTTTTGATGCTTCCGATGCCAAAAACTTAGTGAAAGAATGTATCAAGGAATTAAATATTTCCGAAGAAGTGGTAAACCACAAACTTTGTTACAGTGAGATTTCCAAATCCAAAAACGACGGTGTGGATGCAGAGGAGTATCTCCGTCTGGCAGGTGCCAGCTATAAACAGACACTAATTGCCAAAGTGTATGCACTGTATATGGAAAAATTGCAGAAGTATAACGCTTTGGATTTTGACGATATCTTATGCTACACTGTGAAAATTTTTGAAAATTTCCCTCAGGTTTTAGCCGATTATCAGAACCGTTTTACCCACATTATGATAGACGAGTATCAGGATACCAACCGCATTCAGTACCGTTTGGCGTCCTGCCTTGCCAAGAAAAACAAAAACCTCTGTGTGGTAGGGGATGATGACCAGTCAATCTATCGGTTCAGAGGAGCAGATATTACCAACATTTTGAGCTTTGAAGAGCAGTTTGCCAACACGAAAATCATCAAGCTTGAAGAAAACTACCGAAGCACTAAAAATATTTTAGATGCGGCAAACGGCGTGATTGCCAACAACTTGCACCGAAAAGCAAAAAAACTCTGGACACAGCAAGAGGGCGGTGCCAAGGTAAAAGTATTAAATCCCAACAACAACTACGATGAAGCGGGCAAAGTTGGTTCTTTGATTGAATCCTTAAAAAGAGAAGGGTATAGCTACCGTGATATGGCGGTGTTATACCGAATGAACTCCTTGTCCCGTACCTTTGAGCAGACATTTTTGCAAACAGCAATTCCCCATAGAATTGTGGGCGGCACCCGATTCTTTGACCGTAAGGAAATTAAGGACATTGTGGCATACCTTCGTTTGGTGCTCAATCAGAATGATGATGCGGCATTGATGAGAATTATCAATGAGCCCGCCCGCGGGATTGGAAAAACCTCGGTGGAAAAAGTGCAGGCATTGGCAATTGCCAACGGCATCTCTATGCTGGAAGTTTGCGAAAAAGCAGGAGAGTACCCTGAACTTTCTCATCCCAAAGCAAAGCTTACCAATTTTGCAAAAATGATTGCCGATTTCAGAGAAAATCTGGATGACACCGAAGCACTGGTAAATTCTGTGCTTTACGGTTCGGGGTATATGGAAGCTTTGCAGAAGGAAGACACCGACGAAGCAAACGCAAGAATTCAGAATATGAAGGAACTTCTTTCCATGATTAAGGAAGATGAAGAAAACCGTGATTTGTCTGCCTTTTTGGAAAATGTTTCCTTGCTATCCGATATTGATAACTACGATGCGGAAGAAGATGCAGTCACCTTAATGACCCTTCACAGCTCCAAAGGTCTGGAGTTTCCCGTGGTGTTCTTAGTTGGCTTTGAAGAAGGAATTTTTCCCTCTATGCAGTCTAAAACAGAACCCGGTGGATTGGAAGAAGAACGCCGACTTTGCTATGTGGGCATAACCCGTGCAAAAAAACGTTTGTATCTTTCTTATGCAGACGAGCGTATGCTGTTCGGTTCCTATATGCATAGCTTACCATCTCAATTTTTAAAAGAAATTCCCGAAGAAACATTAGAAAGAGAACAAAAGAAGAAAGCGGATTCCTTTGCTTCTTTTGGTTCGTCTTCCACATCTTCTTACAGCGGATACCAGTCAAGCTCGGTTGGCGGTTACCGTGGAGATTCTTACAATTCCAACGCCATTCATTTAACAGCACCTTCCACCCCTGCAAAACCAAGTACATCGGGCAATTTGCCAGATTATCAGGTGGGATGCCGTGTGCGACATAAAAAGTTTGGTGACGGTACTGTGTTGACTGTTCAACCTTTGGGAAATGACGTGAAATTAGAAATTCAGTTTGATGAATTTGGCAAGAAGACATTGATGGCGGCATTTGCCCGTCCTGAAATTATTTAAGGAGAATTTACTATGGCATTAGATGCCAACACATTGGCGGCTTTAGCTTATGAGCTGGATTGTAAGCTTCGAGGCGGACGAATCGACAAAATTTATCAGATGTCAAGGTCACAGATACTTTTGACTGTGCGTTCTTTGGGAGAAAATTATCGTTTGTTATTATCCTGCGATGCTTCCAAGGGGCGTATTTGTCTTACCTCTCAAACCTTTGAAAATCCCGATATGCCACCTGTGTTCTGTATGCTGATGCGAAAACATTTAGCAGGCGGAAAATTACTCAGCGTGGAAGCAGTTTCCAATGAGCGAATTGTGAAACTCACCGTGGAAAGCACCAATGAGCTTTTTGAAATCACCAAAAAGATGCTCATTTTAGAACCTATGGGGAAACACTCCAACATCATTTTAACCGACGAAAACAACCGTATTATTGATGCTATTCGTCATATTGATTTTACCTTATCGGAAAAACGGCAGGTGTTGCCGGGGTTGTTTTACGAATTACCGCCCGTTCAGGATAAAATTGACGTTCATTCCCTGACGGAAGATGGGTTCTTCGCTCATTTTAACGAGAAATGTCCGAGGGACGAAATCTCCAAAAAACTGATGGATGATTTTTTGGGGATGTCACCCATTCTGGCAAGAGAAATTGAGTATCAGAGCGGCGGCAATCTGCAAAAGGCGGGGGAGATTTACTGGGATTACCTTCAAAAACTTTCCCAAAAGAAATTTGAACCTACCTTGCTTTACAAAAAAGGCACTCAGGAACCCAAAGATTTATATATCTGGGATATTTTACAATACGGAGATTTTTTTGATAAAAAGTCTTGTCAAACGGTAAATGAATGTGTGGATTTATTCTATAAAAGCAAAGAAACCAAACGTCGTTTGGAAGAAAAGAAAGACTCTGTTTCTCAGATTGTTGAGAAGAATTTAAGCCGTTTATATAAGAAAATTGACATTCATAGGAAGAATATCAAAAAGGCGGAAACAAAAGACCGTTACCGCATTTATGCGGAGCTTTTGACTGCCAATTTATATCAGCTGACCGAAAATAAAAAAGAGGTCACGCTTCCCAACTATTATGAGGAAAATGCACCCTTAACCATTCCGCTGGACGAAACTATTTCACCTTCCCGGAATGCCAAAAAATATTTTGAAAAATACAACAAAGAAAAAACCATGGAGAAAATTTCCCGTGAAATGCTTTCAGAACTTCATGAGGAAATCCGTTATTTAGAAAGTGTCCGTGATTTGCTGGAGTTAAGCGATGACGAGAAGAATATCGCAGAAATCAAGGAAGAGCTTGTGTTAGGCGGATATGCATCCGACCATAATCACGGAAAAAACAAGAAAAAGAATGATACCAAAATAACCCGTCCTATGGAGTTTTTGTCCTCCGACGGAACCTTGATTCTTTGTGGAAGAAATAACCGTCAGAACGAAGAATTAACCTTAAAAATTGCATCCAAATTTGACACTTGGCTTCACGTTCGAAACGTGGCAGGCTCTCACGTAGTGATAAGAAATCAGGGGGAGAGCGTTTCAGATGAAACCTTATATGAAGCGGCACTGATAGCTGCCCAGTATTCCAAAGTTGCCAACGATACCAAGGTCAGCGTGGAATATACCCAAGTGAAATATGTGAAGAAACCATCGGGAGCAAAACCCGGTATGGTCATCTACGATAATTTTGAAACCATCATTGCAGAACCTGATGCCAAGCGTGTGGAGGGTATGCGTAAACAGTAAGGAAGCAGAGGAATAAAAGAATGGTTACTTGTTATACTTGCGGATTAAACGGAATTGAATCCTATATTGTGGATATTGAAGCGGATGTGAGTAAAGCTCTGCCTCAGTATGATGTGGTAGGGCTAGCTGACACTTCCATCAAAGAATCCAAAGAACGTGTAAGAAGTGGTATCAAAAATTCAGGATTCACCTTTCCTGCCAGAAAAATCACCATCAATTTAGCACCTGCTGCAGTTCGAAAAGAGGGAACTCACTACGATTTGCCCATGGCAGTTGCCTTAATCGGTGCGATGGAGGAAATCCCGAACCTTAATCAGTATATTATGCTTGGGGAACTGTCTTTATCAGGCGAAATCCGTGGAGTCAGCGGTGTGCTTCCCATGGCGGATGCAGCGCTGAAAAAAGGATACCAAAAAATTATTGTTCCCTTAGATAATGCCAAAGAAGCGGCATTGGTACCCGGGCTTTCGGTATATGCTGTCAACAACCTTCGGGAAGTGATTTCCTTCTTAAAAGGTGAACTGGAAATCTTCCCCTATGAAAACGAAAATGAACTTAATTTTGATGTTATTGATGCCAGACTGGATTTTGCCGATGTGAAAGGTCAGGAAAACGCCAAACGTGCGTTGGAAGTGGCTTGTAGCGGCGGACACAGTATCTTGATGAGCGGTACTCCCGGTTCCGGGAAAACTATGCTTTCCAAGCGTGTACCGGGGATTTTACCTCCGCTTACATTTTCAGAATCCATGGAAGTGACTAAAATTTATTCGGTTTGTTCCCTGGTTTCCAAAGACAGACCTATGATTGTGGAACGTCCATTCAGAGCACTCCATCATACTGCATCCACCGTCAGCATTATCGGTGGCGGCACCAAAGCAATGCCCGGTGAAATTTCCTTGGCGCATAACGGTGTTTTGTTTTTGGATGAATTGCCCGAATTTAAAAGGGAAGCCTTAGAAGTGTTAAGACAACCTCTGGAGGATAAAAAAATCAATGTGACCCGTGTAAGCCGTTCGGCAGAATATCCCTGTAATTTTATGATTATAGCGGCGATGAACCCTTGTCCCTGCGGATATCACGGTTCTTCGGTGAAGGAATGTACTTGCACGTTAGAGCAGATTAAGCGGTACCAGAAGAAAATTTCAGGACCCCTTCTGGACAGAATTGACATTCAGATTGAGGTGCCTGCGGTCAACTATGATGAAATTTCATCGTTAGAACGGTCAGAATCTTCTTCCGACATCAGAAAACGTGTGATGCGTTGCCGTGAACTGCAAAAGAAACGCTACGAGGGAGAGGGGATTTTAACCAATGCAGAACTGACTGCTCCTTTGGTGAAAAAATACTGTCCCTTGACCCCTGATGCAGAAGCAATGTTAAAACAGGCATTTTCCGTACTGGGATTAACTGCCAGAGGTTATGATAAAATCATTAAAGTGGCAAGAACCATTGCGGATTTGGAAGAATCCGAACAAATTGAAATGAACCATTTAGCAGAAGCCATCAGCTACCGTGATATGGCAAATACTATGTCAGATTAAAGGAATCAATATGCCGATTTACGAATACTTAAACGAATTTTCTGAAATTTCTTTCCATATGCCCGGGCATAAAGGAAACATTCCTGTGCCCATTGTTGACGTTACTGAACTTTCCGGTACCGATAATTTGATGTGCCCGGAAGGGATCATCAAAGAGGCACAGCAGCAGATGGCAAAGGTGCTTGGCAAGAAGGAAGCATTCTTTTTAACCAATGGTGCCACCAGCGGAATTTTAGCAAGTATTTTGGCAACGGTTACCCCCGGGGAAACGGTGTTGGTGGATAGAAACTGCCACGCTTCCGTGATTTACGGCTTGATTTTGGCAGGTGGGATTCCCAAGTTTGTGTATCCTAAAGTGAATCACGAATTCGGGATTCCTTGTCCGTTATCGGCAGAAGATATTGAGTATAACGGTGAACAGGTGCTGATTATCACTTCTCCCACCTACTACGGCGAAATTGCGGATATGAAAAAAATCCGTGAAACAGTGGGAAACATTACAATTATTCAGGATGAAGCTCACGGTGCCCACTTTTATTTTGATGATTCCTTGGCATCGTGCCGAAATAGTGAATCTGATTTATCGGTACTTAGTTTTCATAAAACAATGCCCACTTTAAATCAGGGGGCTGTGCTATGTTGCAACACTGATAAAATTTCACCCAAAAGAATCAAGCAGGCGATTTCGTTGGTTCACACCACAAGTCCATCCTATCCTGTTTTATCATCCTTGGATTATTCGGGTTCTTATGGGAAAGAATTGTATCAAAATAAAGCTGTTTTAGAGGAAATCCACCAATTATCCAAAGAATTAACCGAAAATACACCTCTTAAGATTTTGTCCAATCAGGATTCCTATAAGTTGCTGTTAAACTGTGAGAGTACCGCTGTGACTGCAGAAGAATTAGACCGTTATCTGCAAAATGCGTACAAAATCTATGCAGAAGGCGTTTTCGGCAACAATTTACTGTTGATGTTTTCACCTTGTAATACCGTGGAAGAAATTAAAATACTGTCCAAAGCTTTGTCAGAATTTACTTGGGAAAGAAAAACGGCCGTAAAAACAGAATATCCGCTATTGAAACTTTCTCAGGCAATGTCGCCCAGAGACGCTTATTTTGCAGATGGGGAGTGGGTTCCTGCCAGGGAAGCGGTGGGAAGAATTTCCAAAGAAAATATCACCCGTTTTCCTCCCTGTGTTCCCATTGTAACTATTGGAGAAAAACTGAGCGAAGAAGCGGTTGGGTTGATTGCTAAGGATGCGGTTTATGTGGTAACCAAATTGTAAAAGAAAAATCGCTTAAAACCCTTGCAATTTATGAAAAACTGTGTTACAATACTTTTCGTTAGTAACCTTGATATGCCGTTTGGCAAAAGGAGTATCTTATGATTTACGAATGCAGATTATGTAATTTCATATTTGAACGAAGAGCAGACACGATTCTTTGTCCCGTGTGCGGAAAGTATTCCGTTTCTGAAGCGAGTGAGGAAACCAAGGCAAAATTCCTTGCACTTCAAGAAGAAGAAAAACAAAAAAATGAAATCAAAAAAGAACAATAAAAAAGGATGAACCAAAGGGGTTCATCCTTTTTCTTTTTGGGATTTAGTTGAGATTCATCGCATCCAACAGTGCTTTCATATCGGAGAAGAAGTCAATTTTGGCATCTTCTAAATTGCCTGCATCGCAAAGGGATGCAATTTCAGGATTGATAGGCAGTTTTGCCAACACGGGAATACCGAAGTTTTCCGCAATATCATCAATATGGCTTTCGCCGAATACATTGATTTTTTTGCCACAGTCAGGGCATTCCAGATAACTGTAATTCTCAATCAGACCTAAAATCGGAATATTCATCAGCTGTGCCATTCTTACTGCTTTGGTTACAATCATAGATACTAAATCCTGGGGAGTGGTCACGATGATGATACCGTCCACGGGAATGGATTGAAATACCGTCAGAGCCACATCACCGGTACCGGGAGGCATATCGATGAACATAAAGTCCACATCTTTCCAAACCACATCGGTCCAGAACTGTTTTACAGCACCGCCGATTACGGGGCCACGCCATACCACAGGTTCGGTTTCATCGGGGAGCAGGGAATTGATGGAAATGGTTTTGATACCGCTTTTGGTTACCACGGGATACATTCCCACTTCATCACCGGTGGCTTTTTCGGTTAAGCCAAATACTTTGGGGATGGAGGGGCCGGTGATATCTGCATCTAACACTGCAGTTTCATAACCTGCCTTGCGGGAGGTGATTGCCATTAAAGAGGTGACTAAGGATTTTCCAACGCCGCCTTTTCCGCTGACAACACCGATAACTTTCTTAATGTTGGAAAGTGTATGGGGCTTTTCTAAAAAGCTTTTAGGGTCACGGGATGCACAGTTTTCTTTGCAACTGCTGCAATCGTGGGTGCAATTTTCGCTCATAGTTACATAAACTTCCTTTCAGGATAAAATATATTATCTGCTACTCAGTATAGCACGAAAGGGAAAACTTGTCAAATCCTTTTGGGGGGGAATCCGCTTTTTTTCCTTGAAAAAAGAAAAGTTTTGTGATACAATAATGTTAACAGGAGGGTGAAGCCTTTGAAAAAAGTAATATGTTTCTGTATGATATTGATATTATTGATGTTTGCTACCGTTGTGTTCGGGGCAGATACTCACGGCGGATATACGATTCCCATTGATATTGAGGTGAATGGTCATTTTATCAGATGTGAAGAGAAGCCCATTATCATAAGCGGCACCACCTACATTCCGCTGCGCGCCTTTTCGGATGCCGTTGGCGGAAGTATTTCGTGGGACGAAGTAAACCGAGTAGCCGTGATGGAAAAAGACGGACATTCTTTTTCGTTTTATCCTGACGAAAACCGTTGTGTGATTGATGATGCGGCAACTGATTATGGCGTGGTGTTGTATGAAGATTTAACCTTTATCCCCGTAAGAGCGGTTTCTGAAACCTTAGGCTACGATGTGTTGTGGGACGATTTTTATCTGACGGTAAAAATCACTGCACTAAATACAGAAATTCCCGAGGTCTGCAGAGATTACTCCTACACCTATGAAGATATGCTCTACCTTGGCAAGATCACGCAGATTGAAAGCGGATACGAACCCTTTAGCGTGAAACTCGGGGTGGCAGGCGTGGTGATGAACCGTGTTGCTTCCTCTCAGTTTCCCAACACCGTAAAAGGCGTGATTTTTGATACCAAATACGGCGTTCAGTTTCCGCCTGCCCATACCGATAAAATCAATGTGACACCTACTAAAGATACAATGATAGCGGCAAAATGTGCTCTTTTTGGAATCCGAAATATCGGAAATTCCCTGTATTTTATTGATACCAATGTGGCGTCAAAATCCTGGGCACACAACAACAGACCGTTTCACGCCGCTTTTGACGGAATGTCTTTTTACGAATAGCCAAGAAAGGAATCAACAATGAATTACCGTGAAGAAAAAGAGATTGCAAAACAGTATAAGCAGCAGTATGTTTCGGGGCTTAACGATTTGATTTCCAAACGGGAGCAGGTTTGCGAAGCCATCCGAAAAGAATATGCGGCAGATATTTTCAAAAATCCCCAAAAATATCGGGATGAGTTATGTAAGATGTTGGGGTGGCCTCTTGTGGGCTATGAAGGCGAAGAATTGGAATCTCCCACTTCAGAAAAACTGTCCGATGAGGACGGTTATTCAGTTTACCGTATGCAGTTTGAGATTTTAAAAGGTCTTACCATGACAGGTCTGTTTTTTAAAGCGGGAGACACCAAAAAACCGCTGGTTGTGTTCCAGCACGGCGGTGCGGGAACTCCCGAATTTGTGTCAGGCGTGTACGGTTCTTCCGAGTATTATTACGATGTGGTGCAAAAGCTCATCAAAGAGGGGGCACACGTGTTTGCGCCCCAGCTTTTATTGTGGGATAACACCTATGGCGTGGATTACGACAGAAAAGCCATTGACGCTTGTTTAAAGCGGGTTGGAAGCTCTGTTACTGCTGTGGAAATTCACGGAATTCGTCAGATTTTCAATTATTTTGAGAAACAGGATTATGTAACTAACTTCGGGATGGTAGGCCTCTCCTACGGCGGATTTTATACACTCTATACCACTGCATTGGACACTCGTATCAAAGCCGCAGTTTCCTGTGCATTTTTCAATCAGAGAAAGAATTATCCTTATAGTGACTGGACCTGGTTTGACTCGGCAAAACGCTTGGATGATGCGGAGATTGCCTGTCTGATTTACCCCAGACCGTTTTGCATTGAGCTTGGCAACCGTGACGATTTATTCAGTTGTGATTCTGCCTTAGCGGAGTATGACAAACTGAAACAACTGTGTTCCGATGCAGGAGATGAATGGCTGGATTTGGTGGTGTTTGACGGTATCCACGAATTCTGCTCCGAAGAAGCTCCTCTTCGGAAATTGGTAAACTGTCTGAAACAGTTGTAACGAGGAGATGGTTATGGTAGCGTCTGTTATATACATTGTCATCGGAATCATACTGATTGCAAATTTTTTGTTGATGTGCACTGTTTCTAATTTCAATTTTGGATTGATGTTGTCCTTGCTGATTGGTGTATATCTTGTGGGATGGGGAATTTTGCTTCATCGTTCCCCTCGTGGAAAATTTACTCGAATATGGAAATGGTTTCACCATGTTTTTCTGGCAGGGATTTCATATCTTTTGGTGGTTGCCCTGTTTTTGGGGTTCTACGGAAACAGGGATACCGTGAATTACAAAGAAGATGTTTTGATTGTTCTTGGTGCGGCAGTGCATAAAGAAACGGTCAGTTTGCCTCTTAAATTCCGTTTGGACCGCGCTGTGGAATACGCCCAAAAGAATCCCGATGCGGTGATTGTTGTCAGCGGAGGGCAAGGGGCTCAGGAGGATATTACCGAGGCACTTGCCATGGAACGATATCTTAAAAATCAAGGTGTTTCCAATCTGATTATCAAGGAAGAAAAAGCTACCAGCACTTATGAGAACTTTTTGTATTCCAAACAAATTCTGGACCAACACTTTGAAACCAATTACCGTGTGGCATTTGTGACCAATGATTTTCATATTTATCGTTCGGAGCAAATGGCGGAGAAAACGGGATTTTCGTCTGTTGGCTGTCTTCACGGAGAAACCGCCTGGTATAATATGTTTCATAACTATTTAAGGGAAGCACTGGCGGTCACAAAATTTTGGATTTTCGGCACATAAAAAAAGGAACTGTAATGTTACAGTTCCTTTTTTATGTATTTGGTGATTATTTCTTCTTTTTGCAAAGTTTTCCGATGCCTTTTAAAATCAGTGTTAAAAGAATACCGCAGGCAACCCCAACGATTAAATCTTCAATCACGGTTACAATCATAGTCACAATCATAACCAGGGATTCAGAATAGGGAACTTTGCCGATTTCAGCAAAGCTTTCAAATTCCATCATATTGAAAGCTGTCACCATTAAAATACCTGCTAGTGCCGCCATGGGGATGAATGCAGTAACCCCTGAGAAGCAAACCACAACCAGCAGAATAATCAGTGCGTGAATGATACCGGATAACTTGGTTCTTCCGCCGTTGTTTACGTTTACGGCACTACGCACAATTGCACCTGTACCGATTAAGCCACCGAACAGGGGAGCAATGAAATTCCCGATACCCTGACCGATTAATTCACGGTTTGGATTGCTCTTCTGGTCTAACATATCATCCACAACAACTGCGCTCAGAAGAGATTCAATGCTTGCCAGCAGAAATAAAGAAATTGCTCCGGAAATAATGGGACCCCAGTTTAAGTCGGTGAATACCGGCATTTTAAAGGTGGGGAGTCCTGCAGTGATAGTTGCGCGGTCGGTAATCACTTCTGCACCGGGAATCCATAAAATGGCAACGGTTACTGCAATTACCAGACCAATTAAGGAAGCCGGAATGATCTGGAAAAATTTCTTGATACCATTTGCTGCAGCGTTTTCTTTCCTGAAATGAAGAATCCATTTTGCGATAATGGGGATAAACATAATCGCAATCACAATCAAAGCAAGAGGGGGAGCGGTGTTGAAATCTTTAAACTGACCGATAAAAATGGAAATACCAATCCCGTTGGTAAATCCAACTACAACAGGCTTCGGGATATATTGCACATATTTTCCCAGTTTTAAAAGGCCTAAAAGAATCTGCAACACAGCGGCAATCAGCATTGCCAGAATAAAGCCTTGATATCCTGCTTCGTTATAGGTGGAAGCGAGCACCACAATCATAGCTGCGGTAGGACCATTGATCAGACCGTTGGTTGCACCGAACAAAGTGGCGAAAAGTCCACAGAAAATAGCACCGTAGAGCCCCGCCATAGCGGCATTGGGATCTCCCGGCATTGATTGCATACCAAATGCGATTGCAAGAGGTAATGCCACAATTGCCACGGTGATACCACCGATGATATCGCCTCGTAAAGTTTTTTTGTTAAACATAATTTCCTCCATTAAAAAATAGTGTGTCGATTGCAAAGAGAGAGGGTAACTGCAAGTTGCAGTTACCCCTTGTTTGTTTCTTATTATCCGGATTAAACGGTCATAATTTCTTTTTCTTTTGCAGCGGTGTGAGTATCGATTTCTTTGATGAATTTATCGGTTGCATCCTGAACATCTTTTTCGCAGGTTTTTAAATCATCTTCGGTGATTTCAGATTTTTTCTTCATATCTTTATATTTATCGATAGCATCACGACGGATGTTTCTCACTGCAACTTTTGCATTTTCAGAAAGTTTATGGATTTCTTTTACCAGATCTTTTCTTCTTTCTTCGGTTAAAGCAGGGAAATTTAAGCGAATCACTTTCCCGTCGTTGGTGGGGTTAATGCCGATATCTGCTTTTAAGATTGCTTTTTCGATTTCGCCTAAGATAGATGCATCCCAAGGCTGGATTACCAAGGTTCTTGCTTCAGGCACGGAAACGGAACCAATCTGCGGAATGGGGGTAGCGGTGCCATAGTATTCCACGGTGATTTTATCTAAGATTGCGGGATTTGCACGGCCTGCTTTTAACTGAGAGAATTCCTGCAACAGAGAATCTACCGATTTTTTCATTCTGTCTTGACAGTCGTTAAATGTTTGTTTCATAATTAAAACTCCTTTGATATATTTGAGAATTTATAAACTATTTGGTAATCAAATCAACTGGGTACCACCGACAACAAATTTCTGATGCAGTACCGTCTGCCTTGATTTTAGCCAAAATCTTTTCCACTTCTGTGCAGACTGCCACATTGTTTTGCTCAAATGCCACAGCCAGCTCGTAAGGAACTTCTTTTACGATATGTAAATGATCGGATTTTCGAGGTTTGTTTTCGTATAAAGCTTTATTATACAGAATTACGTCACAGCTTCCGCTATTTAACGCATAAAACAACTCACTTTCCGTAGAATAGGAATGCACGGTGTCGTAATAATTTGTAACACTGATTTCTTCTGCGGAATTTTTGATAACACCTACCACAGTTGTTTCATCCAGAACAATATCCTGATTTTTTGTAAGATAGAGGATAGTACTGTTGAAGTAGGGGGTGGACAAGCGGAATGCGATGCTGGTGTCTGAAGTGGCGGGGATTTGCCCCCACAACAGATCCACTTGATTTTCTTTGAGGGAATCTGAACGGGTTTCGTCCCATGGGATTACCACCTTGGTAACAGGGATTCCCAATTCTTTGGCGAATGCATCAATCAGTTCGTTGTCAAAAGAAGAACCTGTGGTCGGCACACCGACTCGGAGCTCATTTTGTTGCACGATTTCGTCCCATCGTGAAACTTCTTCCGAAACCATCGGTTCCGACACTTCTACGGCAGGCTCTACAGCGCTTTCACATCCGAATAATATGAATATGGCTAACAGTACGGATAAAATCAGTGAAATTTTCTTCATTCTATCACGCCTTTCTAACCTATTTTAACATATTTTCCGCATAATTTCAAGTTTTTTTTAAAATTCTT
>JAZOQZ010000026.1:0-8382 GCA_045656345.1 Clostridia bacterium | reverse complement strand
CCAAAGAGCTTCTATGTGCTACCGCTTGTTCTGTGGTAATATCACCCGAAATACCTTCCATTCCTCTTTCGCTGAAGAACACAATATCATCGTTAAAATTGATTGCCTTCCCAATACAACCGGCTGTAATGCTGGAATGTGTATTGGGATAAATCTTGCCGTATTCATCGTCAATAGCAGGAGTATGATAAAACACCGTTGTATTTGCATCTGACGGCTCTCTGAACACCCACAGAGCGTTGTTTCCTGCTACCATACCCTTTACCCTTGCTGGGTCTGTTCCTTCGTTGTAGTAGTCTAAATCGCTGCAATAAGAGGGGTCATTCAGACTACAATGCCATACAACATTCGGGTAATCTTTGTTGCCGCTGAAAAATACTCTGTTGTCAAACACTTGCAGCATCGTACAATTCAAAATGCTGTCCCGATAATTCGCAATGGTTTTCTGAAACTCTATCGAAACATTGTCCTGTCCGTCTGTTTTCGGCTCGGTAGGAGCGGCATCAAATTTGATAATTCCCTCGGTATAATCTACCGTGTAATTGGTTACAACAGCATCGTCCACCTTTACAATGGGTTTGAAAGTGGTATCAATCTTTCGGGAATCGAGATAATAGTCTTTGCTTACTCCGTCTGCAAGAAAAGTGTTGATTCTTCTGCCGGTGAGCATATTTATATCTTCGTGAATCTTTCCACCGCCGCCGGGCTTTCTTGCAATAGAAGTGGTCGGGACATATCCTGCAACATCGCTGATCGTTTTTCCGTCATACTGTAAATAATGCTTGCCGTCTTTGAGATACCACACCTTATCAAAGACAAAACTATCGCTTGCGGCCTCGTTCAAGCCGGTATAAAGCGTAGTTTTTACGCCGTTTACCACCTTATACAGTTTGTTGCCGCTATGCACCAACATAGCATCATTGAAAAAGAACACCCCCAAAATGGTAGCCCCAAAGGATTCCTTTAGTTCCATTTCCGGGCGTGTTCTGATACTATCTGTTTCTTTGTAATCTTTCCACACATTCAGGGAATCGGGACTTCTTACAAGGTTGATTTCTTCGCCTCGGAAGTCCACTCCCCGAAAATTGCTGTAAATTCGGGAAATTGTATTGTTATCTGACATCAGATATTAAATCCCCCTTCGATATAAATACTGTTCATTTGGTATCTTGGGTCAAGCATCTGCTTCATAGATTCGTACCTTGTGGCATAGATTGTTCCGTACTCTGTCGAAACATCGCTCTTGAGAATATCTGCGGCGATACCATAAGGCATAATTTCAAGAACATCGGGAGAAAGTTCAAATTCATACGCTTTGTCTTTCGTTTTCTCGGTGATTCTTTCGGGATATACATACAGATTGATTTCTGCCGTTCCGCTTTCCAAAATCTTGAGTACAGTTCCATCGGCTTTGGGAGAATACTTTACTCCGGCAATCGTTCCCAACTGATATACTTCGTAGCCGCACGCCTTTTCCAAATCCTCAAAGGTAATAAGGTCGCCCTCGGTTACTGCAATTTCAACATACTTTGGAATCTTCTTGAACCTTGCAAGTTCAAACATAACTTGATTGATTACATCGTTTTGCTTCGCTGAAATGTCGGGATCGTCCGTCAAATGTTCGCTATTGGGGTTTACTTCTTCGATAAGCCCCAAATACTTTCTTTTCATTTCCTCAAGGTTCATTTCATCACCGCCTTATACTTCTTCGGGAATTGCAACAGCAGCAGCTCCCATTGTCGCAATCGCATTTTGTAAATCGGCAATGACTTTGTTTAAGTCCCTGTTGTACTCTGCCGAAATGGTTGCATCGGTGTCCGCAATCAATGTCATTGCTTCTCCGTTTGCCATAATTCCGCTTACATTGCCGTTTTCGTCTGCGGTGTATGTTTCACCTTTCTTGAAAAGTTCCCAATCAGTTCCAACACTTCCGCACTCCAACTGGAAAAAACTCTCATAAACAAGCCCGGCCAGTCTGGATTTTTTGGGATGCCCAATAGCCGTTATTTTGAACGGCTTGCTTACTGTTACGGGTCTGTTTGCCACAATTTCGCCAGATCCAGAGCCATCAACAAAAGAATACTTTATTGCCAATGTCTCTTTTCCACCTTGCGTTTCAGCGATTGTGATTTGTTCTGCGGTGAAAAAATAAGTTCCAGCAGGGAAAACAGGAACACCGTTGTAGTTCTGTTTCAACAGATCATCGCCAATGATGAAGTCTGAATTTGCATTTTGCTTTTGCACCAATCTATACAGACCATCATTGAACGTTATATCCACCGTGTTGGCATTATATACAAAGTTTTCAAACGAAAGAAGGTTCTTCCCGTACTTGGTAACATCGTAAATCAAAGTCAACGAACCATCATCTGGATTGTAAACCATCTTGTCCCCGACCTTCGGGATGGGCGGATAGGGTTTGAGGAAAAAACCTTCCTCAAGTTTCCAAACACCCTCGAAATAGACGTTGAGTTCAAGCTCTCCGGGATAATCTTCATCATCGTCCGGGTACAAAGTTCTTCCAACCGAAGAAACGACCAAAACTGCCTTTTCGGATGGCATACGACTCATAGTAGGGTTGAAAACATATTCATTTTCAAACGGAATTCTTGTGTTTGCTTTAATTTCGTGTTCCAAAGGGGAAGAATCGTCAATCACGATGGGGTTTCCGTTTGCAGAACCTTTCAAGGCATTGGCTACATCGGGCTTGTTTTTGATGTAGTCTGCTCTGTTGGGATTGGTCTGATTCCAGTCAGGAACAAGCATACTTGATGCTGCTGTTCCACCAACGATTTTAGCCATTCACACTCACCTCCGTAATTGTAATCTGCATTTGGTAGTCTGCCGTAGGTTTCTGCCCTACGCAATATACCGTTACAGTTCCATCCTCATTCTCTGCAACAAAAGCAATATCTTTTTCGTGAAAGATTGCAAGTTGCTCGATTGAGGGGTTAATATCCACCTTGCTGTTTTCGGTTACTCCGTCAATGGCAACTACTTGAGAATAGGGGCTTTTTTCACCTTGCCAATTCGCAGAAAGCAAGTCAATATATGCAATTCTGCCGGCAGCGGCACGATTAAGCGCAATCAATCTTTCCGCTTCTGCAAATAACGCCTCTACATCTTCAATTTGATGAATGTCTTTGATTTTTCCTCGCAATACCTTGTCGGTCATTGCTGTTCCTTTAAGACTCATTTTTTCACCTCGTTAAATAAACTCAAACTTGAGATCGGTTTTAATCTTTATTGGGCTGGAAGATAAGTTCCAAAAACCTCCGCCACGGCGAATATCAAAGCCGATAAGCGCATACTCTGCTCTTGGCGGTATAGCAATAAAACGGCCGTTTGCAGTTATGGAGTTGCCATCTGTAAAGAAATCTACATTGTGCGGTTCGTTCCAACTTACAAAATAGCCGTCTTTATCAACGAAAATGATAATAGAAAGTGAAGAAGCGTTTGCGGCAAGGGTTGACTTGTCTGTTGTATTATTTGTGTGATGTAAAGTTCCGTTGATAATACAAGTCTTGTAATTAGAAACATTGACCTTTCTGTATATACCGACTGCGGAACTTTCGTCATCGTTAAACGAAATGGTATATGCTTCTTCGCTTTCGTTCGGTTGCTCTACAATAAGGGATGCTTTCGTATCGCCACGATTAAAACCTATTGCGGTGTCATAGGTAACAATAGCATTTTTCAGCCGGAATACTTGTGTATCTTCGTAAATGCTGTAAGGGATAGAAATACCGTCATATTTGTATTTGATAGAGATATTTTTCAGATCACAACTTCCCGAACACAGCGACTTTTGCGGTCTGATTCTGCCAAAGTAATATTTCCATTGACCGCCGTTAATATAGATTCCGTGCGGTCTGCTGTTGTCGCTTTCGTCCTTGAACATATAGGTCGCAAGGTTCATATACGCATCAGAAGAAATTACCCCGGTACATTCAGAAAGATAGACAAGAGAGTTTTTCGCACAAAACTGCGGAGCATATACTTTTTCTTTTTCCTCTGCTGATTGCAAAATTGCTTCAAAGTGGCAATTTTGGAAAGAAACAAATGTGTCTTTGAAATAATGCCCTGTTTCAACACCATCTACTGTTTGACTTGTCTTTGTGTGAATTGTACAAGAGTGCATCATAATTTCGCCGCAATTCACAAGGTACAGCGCACCCGACCAAAAGCCGCAGTTGATACAAGTAAATACTTCGCCTACATCGGTAATATCACCAGCGGTTTTCAAACTGTAGTTGTTGGAATGGCTGTCGCATTGAATCAAGGTGTTTCTATAAGCGTGTGCGCCCCAAATATAAGCGGCATCGCATTTGTCAACAAAGATATTGCGGAAAATAGAACATTCTACATTTCCCTCGTATTCGCTACCGACAGCACCGCCGAATCTTACTCCGTTGCAAGTCTTGTTGTTCCCAATAACAGCAAAATTGCCGTGTGTGTTTTCTCTGCCGCTTCGAGAGTAATAATCTCCACCGGGAGAATAAAAAGTGATAACAGATTCGCCAGCAGGGAATTTTTCGCTTGCTTTGATAATAGATCGTGAAGATACGCCGTTCAAAGTTGCCTTATTGACATTGATATACAAGGGTCTGCTTGTTACATAAGTCCCTTCGTGAAGAAAGATGTTGCCCCCTGCTTTCAGCATTGCCTCCAGCGCATCTGCATCATCCGCTTCTCCGTCCCCAACTGCACCGAACATTTGAGGAGTAATATGGTGTTCCGCTACTGCTTTGAAAGTCGCCTCATATCCCTCCCGCAAATTTTCAAACGCTCTTGCAATAGCACGATTCTCCACCGGCCTATTGGAAGTCATATCAAGTTCAGAATCAACAACAGGAATATCTTCCGGCTTTACAGGAGTTTCGGGAATGTCCTCTCCTTCGGGGAACAGTCTAAACAAGGCCGCTCCGTCCTCGTTATACCCGATAATCGTCTGCGGATTGGTGTTGGGATTCAACTCTACCTCGTACCAATAATCTTTCGGCTTGCTGATAGTTTCCCCGATCTTGGTATCTTCCTCGGTCAAATACAGCCATTTCTTTTCCGTTGTTTCCGTAACAGGGAAGTCCTTTTGCAGCACAACAGTTTCGGCATCTTTCTTTCCGTACACCTTAATTCTTAAAATATCGCCTGCCTGAAACTTAAAAGGCGTTCCGTTATCCTCTGCCGATACACAGAAGAAAAGCACATCGCCTCTCGTTACATAGATAGAATTATCTTCGTTGATTTGAAACATATCTTCACCCCAAAAATATAAAAATGTGGGGGAGATTTTCACTCCCCCTATATGGCTATCCGCCTTGGATTCCCCTTATATGGGGCATATATCTATTTGCTACCCAACCGGGTTTATATCCGTATTATCCTTGTAAATTTCTTTCGTTTCCTTGATTTCTGCCTCAAGGTCTTTCAGTTTATACATCGCAACATTCGGCACGATATATCCCTCTGCTTCGCTCCAAATGAGGATAGTTCCTTCGGGAAGTTCCTCGGTCTGTACGCTATGAAAAGTGTTTTTAATATCGCCCTGCTGCCATTCTTTATTGATCTCGGTAGTCAGAACGCAATTTTTCAAAGTCTGATGAATCTCGCCGTTCTCGGTTTTTTCGTCAAACTCCATTTCCTTGGTTACGGTTCTTCCGTAATACTGTTTCAAACTTGGCTTTACTGTGAATAATTCGTTATTCATACATACTCCTTTTCAGAAAAAGAGGGACGGTTATCCGTCCCTCTTTATTTTGTGCTACTGCTTATTTCGCAGTTTTCATCACATAGATTTCCTTGGGACGAACCACCTTTGCGCCAAAGACATACAATGCCTTAATAGCATCGGTGAAAGCATCGTCAGGACGATACTTTTCAACCTTGTCAATCTGCTCTGCAAAGGCAACCGCCTTGTCAGTACGCAGAATGTTGTAGTATGCGGTTTCGTCAGAAGGCAAGCAGTTCTCAATGCAAACATAGGCGTTGTTGTACTTGCCAATAGCACCCTTTTTCAGAATTTCGGGGTTGTTGGTGGAAGTTTCGGTCAAATTCTGCTTGAACAGAGAATATACCTTGGGAGCAACTTCAAGATAGAAGGTGTCGGTAATCTTGCAATCGTTGCTGTACAGTTCAACAAAGCCATCCTCAACGCTTGCAATAGCGTTGGTCTTGGTGAGAGTGATAACATCAGAAGCGGTTACTTCGCCGCCGTCAACAGCGGTTTTAATAACCTCGGCAACATATTCATCGCCCTTGAGGGAAAGTCCTCTTGCTGCTTCATCGGTCAACGCTTCCATAAGACCGGGAACGCTCTGTTTCTGGTCGATGTCCTCAACCTCGAAATTGTAGTAGAAAAACTGATCCAATTTCAAGGTGCGAAGGTCATCGGTTGCGCTCTCTCTTTCAAGAGCAGTACCGGGAACATAGCGATGGATGGAAGGACGGTTCACATTAAGAATGTGTACTTCTTTTGCGTTTTTGGTATCTTTCTCATACTCAAAATTGCAATGGTTACGGAGAGAAGTAATCTTCTCAAGGGAGCGAAGAATAGACTTGCTCCAAATAGTCTGCTTAAAACTCTGTACGGTAGGCGTTACTGTCATAATAATTCACCCTTTCTTTTGTCGGGGGAAGTTATCTGCCAGTCATACTCCGCCTTACTGCTTCCCATACTTTGGGATCGTCCAAATCTTCTTCGGTCAATCTGTCAATTTCTTCGGGGGAGTAGTAATCTTTTACGGCGTTGGTTGGACTCTGCTTCATACTTCCCATTGTTTTGAATTCTTTTCTCGGTTGTGTTTTGTTGTAGAGATCATAAATCTCTCTGATGGGAGTAGAGGGATTGAATTTAGATGCAAAACTCTGAAAATCCTTGCTGTTATAGACATCTTCCGTTACGCCAATAGAAGCAAGTTCGTTGCCTCTCTCTGCGTTCTGTCTATGCTCTGCAAGGATTTTGAATACCGCCTTTTCTCTTGCGGTCATATTCTCAACACCCAATTCGGTTAGGCGGTCAACTTCTTCGACAACTTCATCAAAGCCGCCTTCGATAACATCCTCTGCTTCTGCCTTTGCAAGCCGTTCAATATCCCTGCTGGAATATTCGGGCTTGGAAGGGATTTTGATACCCTTCTTCTCGTAGAATCCTTTGAATGTATCGGTCATTTCCTCTACAGTTTCTTTGCCAGTTCCGGCCTTGAGCGTATCGACAAGATCGCCGTACTTGCGGTCATATTCCTTTCGAATCTTGGCTTCTCGTCTGGCAATTTTCTTACCCAAAATCTCGTTTACCTTGGCGTTCATTTCGTCCTCGGTGTACTTCTTTTCGGGTTCGACAGCAGTTTCTTCTGCGGTCTGCTCCGCATTTTCAGCAACCTCAATTTCTTCTTCGGTTACAAGGTTTTCGTTATCTAACATAACATTCTTCCTTCCCATTTTTTGAGTGGTGTTTGACTTCACCTATTCCATACAGTTTTATGACTTAAATGCTTGGTCAAGTGGGATAGGGTTTAAGGTCTCCGTCCCGGCCATATAAAAAAGCACCCTATAAAGAGTGCTTAATTATTCTTCGGTTTCTTCTTCGGGGATTTCTTCGTCCAGTTCGGCTTCTTTTTTCTCGTATTCTTCCTCGCCCTCGATTTCCGGCTCTGCTTCTGCTTCTGCCGCCATTTTCATCCGGGCAGCGGCTATCTGCTCGGCTTGTGCATCAGGGTCGCTCATCAAGAATTGATTTGCTCTCTCTTGCATCATTGCGGCTTGTGCTTCAATCATTGCAATTCTGCGCTGTTCCTCTTTCATTCTTTCGATGATGTCAAGAATCTTCTGCTTCGGTGCAACGGATTCATCGTCAAGCGCATTCGCCCACGCTTCCAACTCCGGCAAACGCTCTATTGCAAATAAGCCAGCCACAAGAAGGTTTTCAAGTGTCTGCTCTTTTGCAAATCTGTCATATACTCCCTTGGGCGTTACATCAATCTTGACTGTTGCTTGCAACTGCTCCAATGCGCTTTGCGGCACATTGACAAGTTGAACCACCTTTTCCCCGGTCTGCGGATCGTCAATCTCTTCCTCAAGGTTTACTCCGTCAACGGAATACACGATAAGATATTCAAGCCAAATTCTTGCCAAATCCTCAATGAAATTCTTGTAGGATTCTTTCTGCTCCGTCATAGGTGCTTGGCTTGCTTGCTGTACTGCAAGGATTGCTCTGCCGGAAGCGGATTCGGGGTCTACTTGTCCCGTTGCCGTATCGCCTGCGCCTGCAAGGTTTTGGGTCATCTGAATCAAATCCTCTTGGAGCTTTACTACATCGGGCGACATTTGCGCCGGGGGAATTACGCCAACAACTTTATGCACAAAGTCGGAGGCCAAGCGGTCTTA
>JAZOQZ010000025.1:0-4959 GCA_045656345.1 Clostridia bacterium | reverse complement strand
ATTGATGCCATCAAACGTAACAGTGGCATTTATTTTGCTGCAATCGGCGGTGCAGGTGCTTTAATTTCCAAATCTATCAAAAAAGCAGAAGTAATTGCTTACGAAGATTTAGGCGCAGAAGCACTCCGCAGATTAGAAGTGGAAGATTTATCTCTGACCGTTGTAATTGATAAAGACGGCAACAACCTGTATGACAGAGCCTAAGAAAAAACTTCATTTAAATACAGCTCATGAGGGGCATCGGAAACGACTCCGCTCCAAGTTGTTATCTTCCCAGTTTGATTATCTTTGTCAACACGAATTGTTGGAACTGTTGACTTTCTTTTCTATTCCAAGACGGGATACCAATGAACTTGCTCATACCATCTTAAATTACTACGGCAACAATTTTTCTGCTATTTTTGAAGCAAGTCCCGGGGAGCTTAAAAAGATACCCGGCGTGGGCGAAAATACTGCCGCATTGATTACTTTGGTAAGATGTATTATCAGAGAACTGGAAAAAGAAAAACTGAAAGACATTCAGATTCTTACAACCACGGAAGAAATCGGTCAATTTGCAATTCGTCTGTTGACAGGTCATCGTAATGAAGTATTTTATGCAATCTTTTTAAATAACAGTAATAAAGTGCTTGCATATACAAAAATTACGGAGGGGTCTGTGAATGAAATCACGGTAGAACCTCGTAAAATTGTGGAAGAAGCCCTGAAATTCCCGAAAACCAAACAGGTGATTTTAGTGCACAATCATCCCAGTGGTAATTTGGCTCCCAGCGGTGCAGATATGGATACCACCAGACTGATTACCAGAGCGTTAAACACTGTGGATATCCGTGTGAGAGACCACATGGTGGTGTCGGACAGTCAGTTTTACAGCTTTTTAGAAAACGAGTTGCTATTTTGATTTTGTCCTTTACTCTTCAGTTTTGTGAGAAGAAACAAAAGAACAGGGATTCCTACTGTCATTGGTAAAAATATCACTGAAATGACTGGATAGTAGACAGATAAATCTGCAGGAAAAATCTCGGAAATATATAATAAAAACATAAAAATAACAGCTGAAAATGCTGTTATTTTTTTTGTTTTTTCAAGTGGAATTTTTGCTTGATTGCAAAGATTGCAAACTGACTTTACACCCACCAAAACACAAACTGCACCATATAAAATATCGCAAAATGAATAGGCGAGGGTAATCAGTGCTTCCCCGTTTTCAACCAGAATTCCAACCTCCACCAAAGACGCACAAAAGTAGGTAGGGAACCTTGTTTCGGACAGTAAATTTTTGCCTAAGATATTCAGATTAAAAATATATATCAGCGTGAACAACACCGTAACTAAAAAACCGGCTTTTACAGAGATTTTTCCGATGTTTTCTTTGTTTTTAAACGAATCAAAAAGAATCCACACAAAAACAATTTCGGCAAAGGGTGAACAAAAAATGTTCCAACTCTGAGTGAAAAACTGCATCACGCGAGAGGGGATCGGCAGAGAAAACTCAGTAATTTCCAGAATTCCTAAGAACAGCAACAGCAATACAGAACCAATCACGATGGGAAGGGTGATTTCACAATAGCGTCCCATCGTTTTTGTTCCTTTTAAGCATAAGAAAACCGTCAACAGCAATACTGCCATAATTCCTGCACCGCACGGAAATCCGTTTTTCACGGAAAAACTGATAAAATCCATATAATTTACAATGCTTAAAAACGCAGCAAAAAAACTGTAAAGTGCTAAAAAAACAAGAACAATTTTATTGCCAATTTTGCCAAAACAACGGCGTGTTATGGCGAAAAAATCATCTTTTGGATTTTCTTTAATAATTGATTGAAACATCCAGGCAAACAAGACAAAAATTCCAAAGCTGAGCCACACAGAAAGGTAACCTGTTTTTTCTCCGAAACCGCTGCCGCCGATTCCGGACAGCACATTTCCCAACAGTAATGCACTTATCAGCGAAAATCCTTGACGATCAGTTAATTTCATAGAGAAACCTTCTTTCATAAAATGAGGTGTCAGTTTGTAAAGCGGAATCCGTTTTCCGATAATGTAACAGTGGGGATTTTGACACTGTTTTCTTGATTTTTTACAAGTTGATACAGTTTGCAGTCAGAGGAATTCTGTTCCTTTTTCAACTGTCGCTCAATGGGTAATCCAAAGGAAGAATCCTCTTTATTCAGAAGTTGTGCTGACGAAAAATTTGCTTGCAATACCAAAATATCAGCTGCAACAGACCGGGAATCAAATAATTCTCGTATAATTCCTTGTTTTGATTCATCCAAAATCCCTTCCCCAAATATAAACACCTTTGCACGGGCAAAATAAAGTGGCAGTTGGGATTCCTTTTTTAAAGATAAAACAGCTTCTTCTAAAGATGAAGCTGTTGCTATAATTTGCTTTGTGACGATGCTTTCATCCTTGCCTTGTTTCAAAAATTCCGCACAGTCAGCAATGAGAAGATAACCGGTGTTTTGCGGTTCTATAAATAATCCTGTCACAACAGATAAATTCCCAAGTTCGTTCTTCTCGGCACAACCTGTTTGCAATCCGCAGAGCAGCGCAGAGAGAAAAAATAAAATCAGCTTTTTTTTCATGGTTCCTCCCTGTGTTTTCTTCTTAAAAAGCGATAGGGACCCCGGATATAAATATCCATCAGATTTCCTTTTTTGGGAACCATCTCTTTGAGATAATTTTCTCCGGAGACTGTGATATCTGAAAGATGAATGAGCAATGCGATGGCACCCATCACCACTCCGTAAATGCCAAAAAATGAAGTGACAACCAAAATACCGAAACGAATTAAAATCAGCGCTCCTCGCATCTGAGGCAAAACATTGGTGCAAAGTCCACTGATTGCCACGATAATAATCGCAGGCACAGAAATAAAATTGGCTTCCACAGCAGTTTGCCCTAAAATCAGAGCTCCTGCAATACTAAGTGTTTGTCCGATTGCGGACGGCGTGCGGGTGGAGGCTTCTCTTAAAATTTCAAAAAACAAAAAGAAAATCAGCAGTTCCGACGTGGCTGAAAAGGGAACGTTCATCCTGCTGGAGCTGATGCTATACAGCAATTTCTCGGGTAGAATTTCCAGCTGAAATGTTACCGATGCCAGATAAATGGATGGTAAAAAGATTGCGATGAGGAAGGAGAGATAACGAAGCAGTCTGGAAATGGAGCCGTAATAAAAATTCACACTGTAATCATCTGTGGAGGAAAAGTATTCGTGAAACAAAAAAGGCAGGGTAATCACCTGAGGAGTTCCGTCTGCTAAAATAGCGATTCTGCCCTCTAAAAGTTTATTGCAAACCACATCGGGACGTTCGGTAGAACCGGTGGTTTTAAATGGAGAAAAGGGCTTGTCTTTTAACAGTTCTGCCAGTTGGTTGGTATCCGTTATGGCATCGGTTTCAATTTTGTTTAATTTGTTGCGGATTTTTCTGATGGCACCGGGGTGACATGCTCCATCCAGGTAAGCCATAATCACTGTGGTTTTTGTTTTGGTTCCCACGGTAAAACTTTCCAGTTTCAGATGCTCATTTTTGAGCCGCCTCATAATCAATGCAGTATTAAATAAAATCAGCTCACAAAAGCCTTCTCTGGGACCTTTTAATGTTTTTTCATTCTCCGGTTCGGAAACAGTTCTGGTGGCAGGAAATCTTGCGTTGACGGATAAGGGAACATCGTAGCCGTCTAAGAAAAAAATCACATCTCCCGAGAACAAACGAATGACCAGTTCGTCCAAAGACTGTATCAGAACAACATCGTTGGATTGAAACACACTGTTCTTTAAAAAATGAAGCTTGTTTTCCTGATTGCCAAGCAAAGAATTTCCCACAAACGGTTTGACCACATAGTCGTTTACCAGGCTGGCGCCAACCAGGCCGTCGGAGAAAATTGCAGTACCTTTGATTTGAGGGGAGACTGCATTTTCCAAGTGGCGAAAAACAATCATGCAGTTTCCTTGAAATTTTTCTTCCATCAGGGCGATATTTTCGTCCAATTTTGTGTGAAAAACCATAAAAAATACCCCCTTTTTTGTTTATTTTAGAAAAAATTAAAAAAAATATGCAAAAATTTAAAAAAAATCGCAAAAAAGTCTTCCTTTTATGATTTTATTATGTTATAATAAAATATCAAATTATGGATGGTATATAATTATATACCAAATCCAATCCAATTCAGTAATGAAAAAGAATAGATATGGAGGAAGACCATGCGTACCACAGAAATCAAAGAACTTTACAAAACTCACGCTTCCCTGGATCAGCAGGAAGTATTTGTAACCGGTTGGGTGAGAACCATCCGTGATTCCAAAGCATTTGGATTTATCGAATTAAACGACGGCACATTCTTCAAAAATATTCAGATTGTGTTCAGTCAGGACAAACTGGATAACTACGCGGAAATTGCTGCACTGAATGTGGGTGCTGCTTTAAGAGTGAGAGGGATTCTGTTAGAAACTCCCGAATCCAAACAGCCTTTTGAAATTCAGGCAGAGGAAATTATTATTGAGGGCGTTTCCACTCCTGATTATCCGTTGCAGAAAAAAAGACACAGTGTGGAATACCTGCGTCAGATTGCACACTTACGTCCCCGTTCCAATCTGTTCTCTGCAGTATTCAGAATTCGTTCCTTAGTTGCCTTTGCGATTCATCAGTTCTTCAACGAACGTGGTTTTGTGTATGTGCACACTCCCATTATCACCGGTAGTGACTGTGAAGGTGCAGGTGAAATGTTTAGAGTAACCACTTTGGATTTAAACGAACTGCCGATGGAAGACGGAAAAGTTGATTTCTCCGAAGACTTTTTCGGAAAATCCACCAACTTAACCGTTTCCGGTCAGTTGAATGTGGAAACTTATGCAATGGCCTTTAAAAAAGTTTATACCTTTGGTCCCACCTTCCGTGCAGAGAATTCCAACACCAGCCGTCACGCTGCTGAGTTCTGGATGATTGAACCTGAAAT
>JAZOQZ010000024.1:0-16176 GCA_045656345.1 Clostridia bacterium | reverse complement strand
AAAAAAATCGAACAAATGTTCTATTTTTTATTCTTTATGGGTGGTAACTGACAGTTTTTGCGAAGCCATTAACACCTGATGCAAGGCGTTTTTCACCGTCAACTGACGGATTTTATCACGGTTCCCCGCAAAATGGAAGCGCACTGCATCCGTTTTTTCACGAGTGGAAACGCCGATATACACCAAACCAACGGGTTTTTCTTCCGTTCCGCCTCCCGGTCCTGCAATTCCTGTCACCGAAACGGCAATATCGGCATTGTGTCGCTCACGGATGCCTTCTGCCATTTCGCAGGCTGTTCCTTTGGAAACGGCACCGTATTCGGAAAGAGTATCCTCCGAAACGCCGCATAGAGCCATCTTCAGTTCATTGGAATAAGTCACCACGCCTCCCAGATAAGGTTGGGAAGAGCCGGGCACTGCAGTGACCGTCTGACCGATCATGCCGCCGGTGCAGGACTCTGCCGTTACCAGAGTATGATCGTTTTGTATCAGGGTTTGCACCACCACTTCTTCTAAGGGACGGTTCCCTTCAGCATAGATATATGCTCCTGCTTTCCCATAAATGGTTTGTTTCAGATTGTCTGTTAAGGCTTGTGCTTCTTCCGCGGTTTCCCCTTTTGCTGTAATTTTTAAATGCACTTCTCCGGTTTTAGCATAGGGAGCTAAGGTAAGATGTTCTTCCGCTTTCATTTCCTCGGCAAAAATTTCTGCTAAATGGGACTCTCCGATTCCGATAAAGCGCAAGGTGGTTTCCACGATTTCCCCTTCTTTTAAACCATCTAAAAATGCCAACATATCTTCGGTTTCCATTAAAGCCTTCACCTCAATGGGAGGACCGGGAAGCATCACAACGGTGCCTTCCTTGGTTTTGGTAATGCAGGCAGGAGCAGTGCCGTTGGGATTCTGAATCACCTGAGAACCTTTGGGGAAATCGCACTGACTCAAATTAGACAGAGGCATTTCTTTTCCCACACGGGAGAAATAACGGTGCAACACTTCCACCGAAAAATTATCCCGCACAAGTTCCCGTCCTAGCGCTTCTGCCACCGCTTTTTTGGTGATGTCGTCATAGGTGGGACCAAGTCCGCCGGTGGTAATCACCAGGTCTGCTTTACGAAGACCACGCTTAATCGCTTTTTTTATATCTTTTAAGGTATCCTCCACCGCCATCTGCATCACGGTGCGGATGCCATACGGTTTTAACAGTTTGGCAAGAGTGGGAGCATTGGTATTCACAATATCGCCGGAAACCACTTCGTTTCCCACAGCGATGATACAACATTTCATCAGAAAAACCATCCTTTCAACAGAGTATATTCTTACAGTTATTATATCTTATTGTGCAAAGAAATACAAGTTTTTTTCCTCATTTTCACATAAAACACAATAAAATAGGCCACTTTGCTTGACTTATTCTTGCTTTTATATTATAATAGAAAGGAAATTTTCGTTTTGCATTTTATGCGAAACAAAAAGGAGAGATAAAAATTATGTCAGGAGAAGTATTAGCATTTGTTCTGTACTTCGTTGCTATGCTTGGAATCGGTTTTTGGTTCTTTATCAAAAGCAAAAGCAACAGTGAAAAAGATTATTTTTTAGGTGGCCGCCAGATGGGTCCATGGGTTACCGCAATGAGTGCTCAGGCATCCGATATGAGTGCATGGCTGTTGATGGGATTACCCGGCAGTATTTTGGCATTCGGATTAGGTAAGGCCTGGATTGGTATCGGTCTTGCAGTCGGTACTGCATTAAACTGGATTATCGTGGCAAAGAGACTGAGAAAATTCTCAGAAGCATCCGGTGATGCCATTACCGTTCCTCAGTACTTAACCAACCGCTTTATGGCAAAAAGCTCTGCGTTGAAAATCGTTTGCGCAGTGGTATTTTTAATTAGTTTCACCATTTATGTGGCATCTGCATTCTCCGCAGGCTCCAAAGTGTTCACTCAGTTATTCCCTGCTTTGGATCCCACTGTGGCTATGGTGATTTTTGCCGTGATTATTCTGCTCTACACCTTCTTAGGTGGATTTAAAGCAGTTTGCTGGACAGACTTTTTCCAGGGAATTCTGATGTTAATCGCTCTGTTGGCAGTGCCGATTATCCTGGTTTTCTTTGGCAATATGAATCCTGATCTGCTGGCAAAAACCATTCCCAGTGTATCCGGAGAAGAATATACATTCGTATCCGATTTATTCTCCGCAGACTGGAAAGATATCGTATCCGGTCTTGCTTGGGGATTAGGATACTTTGGTATGCCTCATATCATCGTAAGATTTATGTCCATTAAAAAAGCATCTATGGTGAAAAAATCTGCAACCGTTGCAATCGTTTGGGTAGTAATCACCTTATTGGCAGCTATCTTAATCGCATACTTTGGCAGAATGTTTGTAACCGGCGAAGGAAACTTGGCAGATATCCTTTTAAGAGCAGATGCACAGGAAATGATCTTTGTGAAGATGACCCGTGAATTATTCCCCCCATTCGTAGCAGGTGTTTTACTGGCAGCGATCATTGCAGCGTCTATGTCCACTGCAGACTCTCAGCTGTTGGTTGCATCCTCTTCCTTTACTTCCGATATTTACAAACCCTTAATCCGCAAAAACGCTTCTGATAAAGAGCTGTTATGGGTAGGTAGAATCGTGGTTGTGGTTGTATCCGTTGTGGCATTCTTTATTGCAAACTCCAAAGGCGAAGGTGCCGCTGCAATTATGAGCATGGTGGAAAATGCCTGGGGCTTATTCGGTGCTGCATTCGGTCCTGTAATCCTTCTGTCTCTGTTCTGGAAACGTTTCACCTATAAAGGTGCTGTTGCAGGGATTGTGGCAGGTGCAGTGGTAGATATCGGCTGGCTGATGTGGCTGTCTTCCACCGGTATTTATGAAATCTTACCCGGCTTTATCGCTTGTGCCATCGTGGCAGTTGTGGTTTCCCTGATTGATAAGAAACCTTCTTCCGAAGTTCTGGCAATTTACGACAAAGCTACTGCAAAAGAATTTGCTGAATAATCAAACCAATAAGAATCCGACCCGATAACATATCGGGTACCCCGGAACCTTGTTGTATTCACAATAAAAAAGACTATCTCAGTGAGATAGTCTTTTTTTATGTCATTTAAAAAAATAGCGAAACAAAGTTATAAATAATTGCATCTGTTTCCATAGACGGTGTCATTGAGCCAATACCAGAGCCCAGCAGCACAACTGCCACATTTACTATAACGCCTGATAAATTCCAACGCCTCTACTAGAGAACATCTGCCAACTCATAAATCAATTTTTCTGTTTTGTCCCAGCCTAAGCAGGGGTCGGTGATGGATTTGCCGTAGATTGCATCTTCGCATTTTTGTGCGCCGTCTTCAATGTAGCTTTCAATCATCAGACCTTTTACCAGCTTTTTAATGTCGCTGTTGTAACGGCAGCTCTGCAGAACTTCTTTGGCAATTCTGGGCTGTTCCATCCATTTTTTACCGGAGTTTGCGTGGTTGGTGTCAACCACAACACCGGGATTTGCAAGACCGGATTTTGCATAGGTTTCTGCCAGTTGAATCAAATCTTCATAATGATAGTTTGGTATAGGCTGACCGTGTTTGTTCACATAACCTCTTAAAATGGCGTGGGTAAGAGGATTTCCGTGGCTTTCCACTTCCCAGCCTCTGTAAATAAAGGTGTGAGAATGCTGACCTGCTGTGATAGAATTCATCATCACTGAAATATCACCGGCGGTGGGATTCTTCATACCAACAGGAATATCCAGTCCGCTTGCTGTTAAACGGTGTTTCTGATTTTCCACAGATCTTGCTCCGATTGCAACATAGGATAAAAGGTCAGATAGGTATCTGTAATTTTCAGGATAAAGCATTTCGTCGGCACAGGTGAAGCCTGTTTCCGAAATAGCACGAAGATGCAGATTTCGGATGGCGATAACCCCTTTTAACATATCCGATTCCTTATTGGGATCCGGCTGATGAAGCATCCCTTTGTAGCCGTCGCCTGTGGTTCTGGGCTTGTTGGTGTAAATTCTGGGGATAATCAGAATTTTATCATCCACTTTTTCCTGAACACCCCGTAACCGGGAAATATAATCAATCACACTGTCATCGTGGTCGGCAGAACAGGGACCGATAATCAGGGCAAGTCTGTCATCTTTGCCTTCAAAAATCGCCTTGATCTGAGCGTCCCGTTTTGCTTTGATTGCTTCAATCTCCGGTGTAATCGGATATTGTTCTTTTATTTCTTTAGGAATTGGTAATTTCCGTTTGAATTCCATATTCATTTGTGATATCCTCCAATATGGTAATTTGTCTTATCGCTATGTGAAACATCGCATTTTTTCACTCTGTCAATATTTTTTACCAACAGCCGTTATCATCCGATTTCCACCGCTGCCCCAAGCTTTTTAATATCTTCAAAAAAGCCGGGATAACTTTTTCTCACTGCCTCAATCCCTGAAATTTCGCCGCCGATCTGAGACAGTATCACAGACATAGCCATCACAATTCTATGATCATTGTGTCCGGATAAAACTGTTCCGCGATACGTTAATTCCTGCTTTGGTACAATAATCATATTGTCACCAAAAACAAGAGCACCTCCCAGTTTCAAAAGTTCTTCGTGCATTGCCATACCTCGATCGCTTTCTTTGGCTTTGAGTCTGTTTGTGCCTGTGAAAACCGCACCGTTTTTCAGCGCGGCGAGAGCAAACAGCACAGGACCAAGGTCAGGACAGTCTGAAATATCCAGGGTTGGCGTGCCTGCACAAATCTTGTCGAAATAGGTTTGATATACCCGATCTCCCTGAAGACTGTTTTTCTTCAGGTTCTGAATCTCTATATCGGAACCGATACGGTTAAAAGCATCCAAAAATGCCGCGTTGGAATAGTCCCCTTCAATGGTTCCCGAATATCCGTGCAGTTGAGATTTTTTAATTACGATGTGATATTCATCCGCAAAATCTACCTTTGCACCAAATGATTTTAATGCATCGATGGTCAGATTGATGTATGATCTGCTTTCAAAAGGCGGGATAATCTCGATGGAAGAATCTTTGCCAAGATAAACCAGTGCAAAGATAAGCCCTGAGATAAATTGGCTACTGATATTCCCTGCTATCTGATAGTTCCCGCTTGTTAAGTTTCCTAAAAGGGTCAGGGTATTAGCCTCTTTTTGGAAAGTAAAACCGTTTTCCAGGCAAAGTTTCTCATACACATCAAGAGGTCTTTGCAGAAGACGAGTGCTTCCTTTTAAAATTATTTTTTTACCCAGGCACAGAGCAAGAGGAATAAAAAATCGCAAGGTGCTCCCGCTTTCTCTGCATTCTAAAACGGGATTTTTGGCATCCATAAAGCAAGCAGGGGTAATCGTTACCTGAGTCCCCTCCACGCTGATGCCGGCCCCCAATGCTTTTAAGCAATCAATGGTTGCCAAAATATCTTCGTTGAAATCGACCCCCGATAACACGCAGGGGTCTTTGGATAAGGCACTGCCAATCAGGTATCTGTGCGCCATACTTTTGGATGAAGGTGCACTGATTATGCCGTTTAAATTGCAAGGTTTAAATGTTGCTATCATTTGTGTTCACCAATCAGATAGTCGATGGCTTCCAGATAACCGTTGGTGCCACGACCTGTAATTGTTTTTACGCAGGCAAGACGCACATAGCTTACCTGACGAAAGTCTTCCCGTTCTTCCACCTTGGAAATATGCACTTCCACCGTGGGGATATTCACGGATTTTATTGCATCCAAAATGGCAATACTGGTGTGAGTATAGGCACCGGGATTGATTACAATTCCGTCCATATTACCGTATGCTTTCTGAATTTCATCCACAAGGTCACCTTCGTGATTGGATTGATAAATCTGCACCGCTACGGCTTTGCTCGCACAGTGTTTTTCAATTTTTTCGCATAAATCGGCATAGGTTTCTTTGCCGTAATGATCCGGTTCACGAATCCCCAGCATATTCAGATTCGGTCCGTTTATCACAAGAATTTTCATTTTATCATCTCCAATCGTTTGGTAAGGATGTAGTTTGCTTCCTCATCGGCTGTTGGCAATTCAGGCACAATCAAATCTGCAGTATCCCGATAAATCGGCATCCGTTGGGAATAAAGAGTCTGCAGTTTTTCATAGGTATCAGAAAGGGGTCTGTCCTCGGTTGCCTGAAGCCTTTGTAAACTTGCGTTTAAGAAAAACAGTTTCCCGTTTCTTTTTAGATAATTCACATTTTCTTCCCGTAAAATGGCTCCGCCACCTGTGGAAATAATCTGACGGTTTTCTTTGGATATATCACGGATGACTTGGGTTTCCAAATCTCTGAAATAAGGTTCCCCTTTTGTTGCAATCAGTTCTTTAATCGTGCATCCGCACCGTTTTTCAATTTCAGCATCGGTATCCACAAAGGTAAAACCGTCTAAGGATATACACTTCCCTACCGTGCTTTTTCCGCTGCCGGGCATCCCTGTTAACACAATATTTTCTTTGGCTGCCAAAACGCTGCCAAACACATTCTCAACCGTTTCTTTGGGGATGGTGATATCCAGAAATTTTTCTACCGCCACAACAGCCTGCATCACCAGCATATACAGACCACCTTCCGCTTTTAATCCCCGTTTTTTGGCATCAGACACCAGATTGGTGGTAAGGGGATTATAAACCGCATCCACCACACCTTCCAGCGATTCAAACACCGAAATATCAATGGGTTTTAAGTCGCAATCGGGATACATTCCCGAAGGAGTAGTGTTGATGATTATGTTAGCATCGGAATGATTTTGGATGGCTTCCTCGTATGTAATACAATTCTCCTTTTTGGTTCTGGAAACAGTGAAAACTGCATCTGCACCCAAATCTTTGGCAACTGCACAGGCGGTTTTTGAGGTTCCGCCGGTCCCTAAAATCAGCACCTTTTTCTTTTGAAAATCCAGGTTGATTCGTTCAATCAAGGCTGTCATTCCGGAATAATCGGTATTGTAACCGTAAAGTTTTCCATCACGATTGACAACCGTATTCACTGCACCGATTTTTTTGGCAATCTCACTGACCTCATCCAGATACGAAATCACTGTTTCTTTATACGGAATGGTCACATTCACTGCCGAAAACTCTTTTTCCAAAAAGAAATCTTTCACTTCCTCTTCGGAAAGCTCTATCAGTTCATAGGGATAATCGGCAAGTTTATGATGAATCTCTTTGGAAAAACTGTGGGTCAGTTTTTTTCCGATAAGACCGTATGTTTTCATTTGTTTCTCATCCTTTTAACCAATCTGTTCCAAATCGCAACGCCAGGGCATCACACAAAACAATTGCCGCTGCTGCATCCTGCACAATTCTTGCCCGATGCACAATGGCAGGGTCGTGTCTGCCTTTTGGCTCTAGCACGGTTTCACTCATAGTTTTAAAATCAACGGTATTCTGGGGTAGAAAGATCGTGGGAGTAGGTTTTATGGCAGTTCTGAAGACGATAGGCATCCCGTTGGTAATACCGCCGTTTAATCCACCATTTTGATTGGTAACAGTTACAATCTTTCCTTCCTCCAGTTTCATTGCGTCGTTGGCATCGGAGCCTTTCATATCCGCAATCGAAAATCCTGCACCGAATTCTATCCCCTTCACAGCCGGGATGGAAAACATCATATGCGAAAGCAAACTTTCCATAGAATCAAACCAGGGCTCACCAACGCCTTCGGGCACTCCTGAAACGGCAGTTTCCAAAACGCCGCCAACGCTGTCACCCTTGGAGGCAGCGTCGATAATGGCATCGGTCATCTTGTTTTTGCAAGTTTCATCCAAAACCGCAAAGGTTTGTTGATTCAGATAGGAAATATCAGTCAGTAAATCGCCAAAATCTCTGTCAGAAATTCCTGCACATTTTTTCACGTGAGTGCCGATATAAATCCCTTTTTTCTCTAATGCACTCTTACAGATTGCACCTGCTGCAACCAATGCGGCAGTGATTCTTCCGCTGAAATGTCCGCCCCCACGGGAATCCTGGAACCCGTGATACTTACACTGGGCAGTATAATCTGCGTGAGACGGTCTTGCAACCGTTCTCATATCAGCATAATCACCGCTTTTTATATTTTCGTTCGGAATCAGAATGGTAATGGGTGTTCCGGTGGTTTTTCCGTCCATAACACCGCTTACAATTTTGAATTCATCCTTTTCTTTTCTTGGTGTGGAAATTTTTCCGTCGGGTCTTCTTAAAAAAAGCATATGATTGATATACGCTTCGTTCACATCAATCCCCGGAGCTAAACCGTCAATCACCGCTCCGATATATTCACCGTGACTTTCTCCAAACAGGGTAACAGCCACGCTTGTTCCAAACGTATTTTTCATCATAACCACCCCTCAAAACATTTTTTCGCCAAAGCTATCACTTCGTCACACTTCATGGTTTTCATCTCAAAACTGCCCACATCCGATATGGTTGTTACCGTAACAAATTCGCCGTCTGCTTTTTTATCGTGAAATGCCGCTTCGGTAATCCGATCCCAGTCAAATGCAATCCTCTGATACAAATTGCATTTTTTTAAAACTGCAATCACTCTGGGTCTGAGGGCTTCATCGCACATCGGAAGCATCCCCAGCGCCACGCTTTCGCCGTGATAAAGATTGGAACTTAATTCAATCCCGTGACCCAAAGTGTGCCCAAAATTCAGAATCTTTCGGAGTCCTGCTTCTTTTTCGTCCTCTTCCACCACACTCTTTTTGATGGTGAGAGAACGAAGGATAATTTCATCCATTGCTTCTTCGATATTTTCATTTTCAAAAACGCAAAAGAGTTTGCTGTCAGACGTCAACGCCATTTTGATGGCTTCAGCCAATCCGTTGGCAATTTGCCGCTTCGGCAACGTTTTTAGAACATCGGGATCAATTAACACTTTTTTGGGTTGGTAAAATGCACCCACAATATTTTTCACATTACCAAAATTGATGGCGGTTTTTCCGCCGATGGAAGAATCAATCTGAGAAAGCAGGGTGGTGGGAATGTTATAAAAATCAATCCCTCTCATATAGGCAGAGGCTGCAAATCCTGAAAGATCGCCTACAACGCCTCCACCAACCGCCACCACACAGTCACGTCTTGAAAAATTATGCTCAAGCATTGTTTGAAGAAGTGCTCCAAAGCCCTCAAAACTTTTGGAGTCTTCCCCTGATTGCACAAGGTATATCACAGGTTCTTTGCACTGTTTTGCAATTGTTTCGGCATAAATGGCAGGAACACCGGAATCTGTGACAATAAGCACCCGTCTATTGAGATTGAGAAACTCCCCTGCACATGAAAGGATGCCTCGTTGCACAATAATATCGTAACTGTTTTCTTTTAAATTCATAGAGATGTTCATATCAAAATCACCTTATATCTCAACGTGGGGCGCAAAAGTTCCCGCCACTTTGAGCTTATCACACTCCCGGTTTAACTCTTCCAGCATTTTTTTACCCTCAGCTGTTTCGGTTGTTCCGTCAATTTCCACATAGAAATAATACTGCCAGGAGTGTTGTTTTAGGGGTCTGCTTCTGAGTGCTGTCATATTATAACCGTATTTCCCGATAATGCTGATAGCATTTGCAAGAGAGCCTGCTTCGTTTTTTACGGTAAACATTAAAACAGAGCTGGAAAGAGAAGGGGTGTTAGCGTTCACTTTGGAAAGCACTGCAAAACGGGTTGTATTCTCTCCGCTTTTGTTGATACTTGCTTCTAAAACCTTAAGTCCGTAGATTTCTGCAGTTTCCACACTGGCAATCGCAGCAATGGATTTATCCCCGTTTTCTGCCACGGATTTGGCAGCAATTGCGGTATTGTTGGCATCTTCTGTGTCAAATCCCCGAAGCACGATATAATCGTGACATTGGCTGAGCGCCTGGGGATGGCTGGTCACTTTTCTGATATCCTCCACCGTTGCATCGGCCAGACCCAACAAATTCTGGTGGATTTCCAACTCATAAATTCCGTTGATATAAAGTCCGCCTGAGAAAATCAGGTCAATAGTCTGCCCAACTTCACCTGCATAACTGTTTTCAATGGGAAGCACTGCCACATCAGCCTCTCCGTTTACAACGGAATCGTATGCCGATTTGAAATCACGATGAGACACTCGGTTGCTATCAGGAAAAATTCTCCCTGCTGCAATGTGGGCAAAGGCACCTTCCACGCCGCTGTATGCCACCTTTAACCCCGACTGCATACGGTATTGATATGCTTTGGAAAGAGACATCAGATTTTTGAGGTAATCAATATAATACCCTTTTAACACAGGGTCTGAAATCAGTGCTGCATTCTTTTGAATCACAGCATCTTCACGCGTTTGGTCTAAAATGGGAAGACCAAATTCTTTTTTATGTTCATAAACCAGTTCGGCAGCTCTCATTCGTTTTACGAAAAGCTCTGCCATCTGAGAATCCACTTCATTGATGATGTTTCTTGCCTCTTCCAATTTACTCAGCATCCTAAACATTCCTTTCAGAAATAAAACTCGTCCGTTTTTATGTCAAAATAAAAAAACGTCCTCTGCAACCCAACAGGATACAGAGGACGAAAATATCATTTCCGTGGTACCACCTCAGTTCGCCGCTATCTCACGGTAGCGACCTTATCAGGTACTATCATACCTTAGTTCTGTGACGGGAACCCCCGTTGCTTCCTACTAGAGATTTCTCTCATTCAGCGCACTGCTAACAGAAGGAATTCGAGAAGGACATCCCGTTTGCCTCGCACCAACCGGCAACTCTCTCCACGTTCGCTCCAACCTACTGGTTTCTGCTCATCGCATTTATTTACATATGATATTATAGCACCTTGTTCCCAAAAAGTCAATCATTTTAGTTGAAATTATTTGGAATTGGTTCCCGGCTGAGATGTTTTACTTTGGTTCCTGTTGATTTGGCAGGTGAAAAATTGCTTGCAGGAAAATCCACAAAGATTGAATGGTTGAACCATGCTTTTGCAGAGGAACTATTCTTCCTGATAACAGGTGAAGATTTCGTCCACTCTGTTTTGGTCTTTGTTTTTGGTAAATGCACTGACCACAGGCACAATCACAAGCGATACTGCCATTGCACAAACCCCCATTTCGGGAGATTTTGCAGCTGCCGCCGAAAATCCTGAGCCAAGACTGATAACCAGTGTGGAAATTCCAACCACCAAAAGTCCTGAAAGAATCCCTGCATATGCACCTGTTTTGGTAATCTTTTTCGAGAAAAGACCCCAGATGTATGGTCCGATAAAGCAACCGGCAACAATCCCCCAGGAGAATGACATCAAACTCACGATAATCGGAATGTTCTGAGTGGCAAAGATAAAGGAGCAAGCCACAAATGCCAGACAAAGAATTCTTGTAAGAAGCACCTGAGCTTCGGGTTTGGTTTCTTTCTTTCTCACTGCGGGAATCAAATCCACCGCAACGGCGGATGCAGAGGTAAGAACCACTGCTTCCAGGGTGGACATCGATGCAGAAAGCAGAAGAATCATGATCACTGCCAGCAGAATAATCCCTGCTGTGCCGCTTCCTAACACTTCCATCAATACTGCAGGGATAATTGAGTCAACACCGCCCTGAGGCAAAGTGCCACCCAGAATCAGTCGGGAGGTGGAGCCAATCAGGTATGCACCGCAACCGATTACGGTACAGAAAATGGTGGAAATAATGGTTCCTCTCTTGATTGCCGCGGTGTCTTTGATGGCATAGAATTTGCCAATCATCTGCGGAAGGCCCCAGGTTCCGAAGCTTGTGAGCATAATATTAAAGCAAAGGAATTTAAAGGACGAACCGCCCCAGATATTGGTCAGCTGTGCACCGTCTTGGGGAATTGCCGAAAGATTCTGAATCAGTCCTGAAAGTCCCCCAACGGCACCGTGATTTAACACTGCCACCACAAGGCACACAACCCCAACAAGCATGATTACACCTTGCACAAGGTCGGTGTATGCTGTGGCGATATAGCCACCTGCAACAAGATAAATTGCAGTAAGACAAGCAAGAATCAGCATCCACACCCAGGATTCAACACCAGGGAATACTGCGCCAAACAGGGAACCTAATCCTTTATAAACTGCTGCAGAATAAGGCACCAAAAAGACAAAGATGATGATTGCCGCCAACACTTTCATTCCTTTGGAAGCATAGCGCTTTTCAAAGTAATCAGGCATGGTTCTGGCATTTAGCTTTTTGGTCATTTTTCTGGTTCTGTTGGCAAATAACAGCCAGGAAAGCAAACAACCCAACACAGCATTTCCAATACCTATCCAGATACTGCCCACGCCAATGTTCCAGCCGTGCTGACCTGCATAACCAACAAACACAACTGCTGAAAAGTATGTGGTGCCGTATGCAAAGGCAGTTGCCCAGGCACCGATGTTTCTGCCTCCGATTAAAAAGCCGTCTAATGTTTTGGATTTCCCCGCGCTCAGAAACCCAATCAGCGCCATTGCAATTGCATACACACTAAGAGCAATGATGGTGTAAAGTTGTGCATTTGTCATTTTTGTTTCCTCCAAGTCTTGATTTTTTCTGAAACATAGTATATAATACTTTTTGCCATTAGTCAAACGAATGGTTTTGATAATTAGCATCGAAAATTTAGATGATAGAGGAAAATGAAATGGAACTACGTAACTTAATCACTTTTATTCACGTTGCCGAACTGGGCAGTTTTACGAAAGCTGCAGAACTGCTTGGCTATTCCCAATCCACCATATCTTTTCAGATTAAGCAGTTGGAGGAGGAACTTGGTTGTTTGCTGTTTGAACGAATCAATCACACCATTACCCTGACCCAAAAAGGAACGGAGCTCGTTTCTTATGCTCATCAGATTCACACATTAACCGAGGAATTTAAGGAAAATATGGAAGAAAAGAACTGCAGCGGTCATATTCATCTGGTGACTCCTGATTCGTTGTGCGATGGTATGATTACCCCAAACTACATCGAATTTCATAATCTTTATCCCGATATTTCCGTAAAATTCACCACCGCAGATACCTCGGTGATGTTTGATATGCTGGACCATAACGAAGCAGATGTGATTATCACGTTGGATGCACATTCTTATCATAAAGACTACGTGATTGCCAAAGAAGAACCAGTTGCAATGCACTTTGTGGCAAACGCAAATTCAAAATTTGCAGGGAAAAAGAACTTATCCATTCACGATATTGTAAATGAACCTTTTATTTTAACCGAGTACGGGCAGGGATACAGAAAAGTGTTTGACAAGGAACTTGCCAAAAAATCCTTGGAAATCACTCCGATTTTAGAAATCGGAAGAACCGATATGATTACCGCACTGATTGCTCAGGATGATTTTTACTCATTTCTCCCCGATTTTGTGACCGCAGAAATGGTTGCATTAGGAAAACTGTGTTATCTGGACATCTGTGATATGAATATTGATATCTGGAAACAGCTGATATACCACAAAAACAAATGGATGTCCAAAGCGTTAAAAACGCTGATTGAATACATTAAAGAAAACGACTTTGCACAGTAAAAACTGAAAGGGTGTGTCTCCGATGAAGGAAACACACCCTTTTTCATATGTATGATAGCTTTATTGCTTAAATTCCAAAAAGCTTTGCCGCATTATTACATAAAATATCTTCCCGCTCTTGCTCGGTAAGGTCTATTTTCATAAAACGTTGGACCTCTTCTTCAGGTTTCCACATGGGATAATCAGTGCCGAATAACACTCGATCCATGCCGTATGCCAACATCAGTTCCTTGGCTTTTTCGGGAGTGATTGCATATAAAGAGGAAGAACAGTCTACATAAAAGTTTTCATACTTGCAGAGCTGTTTGGTTGCCTCTTCCCACACAGACCAACCGCCAAAATGAGCGCCGATAACCGTTAAATTCTGATAAATATCTAAAATCGGCATCATTCTGTTGGGATTGGAAAAGTCATACCGATGATCTCCTGTGTGAATCAGAAGAGGGAGTCTGCCTTCGCAAAGCTCATAAATTTTCAACATACGGTAATCATCAATCTTGAATTTCTGGATGTCGGGATGAAGTTTTACTCCTTTTAAGCCCAGACTGATGATTTCTTCCACATCTGCTTTCACATCCTCACTATCAGGATGAAGAGTGCCCAAGCCCGTGAACTTTCCGTCACTTTGGCTCACAACATCGGCAATAAAATTGTTAATGCTGGAAACCTGCTTGGGTGTGGTTGCCACAGACTGCACGATACAGTGATCAATTCCGGCAATTTGCGCCTCCTTTAATAAGGTGCTGACCGTGCCGTCTAACGTGGAGCCTAAGCCGTTGTAAAAATCGCAGGTAGCTTCTGCTGCTTTTTCCGCAATTTTGTCGGGATAAATATGACAGTGAGCATCTATGATTTTGTATTGTTTCATTGGATTCATCGCCTTTCGTAAGTTACGCTTATTTTTTCAAGCCTAACTTTTCAGCGGATATATCACGCATTTTGTATTTTAAGATTTTTCCTGCTGCATTCATGGGGAATTCATTCACAAACATAAAGTAGCGGGGCACCTTATGTCTTGCAATGGAAGCGTTACCGAACTCTTTCATTTCATTTTCGTCGGCAGTTTCGCCCTTATGCAGAATCACCCAGGCACAACATTCTTCCCCGTAGCGTTCATCGGGCACACCCACAACCTGAACGTCACGCACTTTGGGATTGGTGAGATAAAATTCTTCAATTTCTCTGGGATACAGATTTTCACCGCCACGGATAATCATATCTTTCAAACGACCGGTTACTTTGTAGTAGCCGTCGGAAGTTCTCATACAAATATCCCCCGAATGGAGCCATCCGTCGGCATCAATTGCCTGTGCAGTTGCTTCGGGCATTTTGTAGTAGCCTTTCATAATGTTGAAGCCACGAGCCACAAATTCACCGCTTTCACCATCGGGCAGTTCGTCCCCTGTTTCGGGATCAATGATTTTACATTCCACACCGGGGAATGCACTTCCCACCGTTTCCACACGGTGATCCAGATCTTCGTTCACTTCACCCATGGTGCAACCGGGAGATGCCTCGGTCTGACCATATACAGAGATGATTTCGCGCATATTCATTTCCACCGAAGCTTTTCTCATCAAATCTGCAGGACAGTTTGCACCTGCCATAATCCCTGTTCTCATATAGGAGAAATCGGTTTTTGCAAAATCAGGATGAGCAAACATTGCAATAAACATGGTGGGCACACCGTTAAAGCAAGTGATTTTTTCATCGTTCACACAAGCTAAAGATGATTTTGGTGAAAAATAAGGAATGGGAGAGAGTGTTCCACCGTGCGTCATAATAGAGGTCATGGAAAGCACCATGCCGAAACAGTGAAACATCGGCACCTGAATCATCATACGGTCTGCAGTGGATAAATCCATTCTGTCACCAATGGTTTTTCCGTTGTTTACGATATTTCTGTGAGTCAGCATAACCCCTTTGGGGAAGCCAGTGGTGCCTGAGGTGTATTGCATATTGCACACATCGTCAGGTTTTACCAGGGATGCACGTCTTCTCACTTCTTCACGGGGAATCAAAGATGCACGGGAGAGCATCTGTTCATAGGTAAGACAACCGTCCATAGAGAATCCAACCGTTACCACATTTCTTAAGAAGGGCAGATTTTTGGAATACAACGGTTCGCCCGGGGTAAGGTTTTTTAATTCGGGGCAAAGCTCTTCAATAATTTCTTTATAGTTGATATCTTTGCAGAACTCAATCATCACCAGAGTGTGGGTGTCGGACTGCTTTAAGAGATATTCAATTTCGTGAATTTTGTATGCGGTGTTTACGGTAACCAACACTGCACCGATTTTGGTGGTTGCCCAGAAGGTGATAAACCATTCGGGCACGTTGGTCGCCCACACTGCCACGTGATCCCCTGCTTTTACGCCTAAAGAAATCAGAGCAGCTGCACATTCATCCACATCACGTCGGAACTGTTCATAGGTTCTGGTATAATCTAAAGTGGGATATTTAAAAGCATACTGGTCGGGATATTTTTCTGCCATCGTGTCTAACACGTCGGAGAAAGTGGCATCAATCACGTCGTATTTTTTCCATACGAAAGTGCCTGTTTTATCACGGTTGTAGTATGTTTTATCAAAGGATTTTTTATTGCGGTTCAACTGAGAAATATAGTTTGCAAAATGTGACAATACGATATCGGCATCCTGCACCTCTTCGTTCCAGGCAGCACAGAT
>JAZOQZ010000023.1:0-3214 GCA_045656345.1 Clostridia bacterium | reverse complement strand
AGCCCCTGGAACTATCCCTTTTTGCTGACTGTGGGCCCACTTTGCAATGCCATTGCCGCAGGAAACACGGCGATTGTGAAACCAAGCGCCTACTCACCTGCCACAAGCGCCATCATAAAAAAAATTATTACCGAGTGCTTTTCGCCTGAATATGTGGCAGTGGTAACAGGCGGCAGAGCCGAAAACACGGCACTTTTAGAGCAAAAATTTGATTTTGTGTTCTTCACGGGGAGTCAGGCAGTGGGCAAAGAAGTGCTGCGACACACCGCAGAACATCTCACCCCCGTGGTGCTGGAATTGGGCGGAAAAAGCCCCTGTATCGTGGATGAAACTGCTAATGTGAAGCTTGCGGCAAAACGGATTGTGTTCGGAAAATACTTAAACTGCGGACAAACCTGTGTGGCACCCGACTACGTGTTATGCCATTCCTCGGTGAAAGAGAAATTTTTGGAGGAAGTGAAAAAGCAAATCCGAAAACAGTATGGTGAAAATCCCTTGGAAAATAAAAATTACGGAAAAATTATCAATGAAAGACACTTTCACCGACTGCTCGGGCTAATTGATCAGAAAAAGGTTATCCTGGGTGGCAAATCCAACCCCAAAACCCAACAAATTGCTCCCACAGTGATGGACAATGTGGCAGAAACCGATGCGGTGATGGGAGAAGAAATTTTCGGCCCCATTCTGCCCGTTCTGACCTATGATGATTTTGAACAGCTGATAAGCGACTTAAAAGGCAAACAAAAACCGTTGGCATTGTATCTGTTCTCCTCCCATAAAAAGCATATCAGAAGGGTAACCACAGAGCTTTCCTACGGTGGGGGATGTATCAACGATGTGGTGGTTCATCTTGCCACCAGCGAAATGGGATTCGGCGGTATTGGAGAAAGCGGTATGGGCTCCTATCACGGAAAAGATGGTTTTGACGCTTTTTCTCATTATAAATCGGTAATGGATAAAAAGACCTGGCTGGATTTACCCATGCGATACCAGCCATACTGCAAGCTTTATGAGAAATTACTTCATATGTTTTTAAAATAGTTTCCAAAATAGTCCATAAAAAAAGGAATGAATCAGAAGATTCATTCCTTTTTTATTGGAAAAATATTATTTCACATATAAGTCAATCAGCTCTAAAATGTAATCCCAAGTAAAGATTCCTTTTTCCACGGGGATTTTTAAAGTTGCACCGTTTAATTCGATAAATTGCTCATAGGTGACATAATCTTTAAAATCATCGTAGGTATATAAGCCGTAGGTTTTCACATCTTTTTGGAAGCTTTCGGTATCATAACGAAGCTTTTCTCCCATGGTCACCCAGTTATAAAAATCATCGGGAGGAGCCACGGTAAGCATACCTTCTGCCAATGCATTGGCATTTTCTGCGGAAGTTAAGGAATATGCTCCTGTTACTTCATAGGTTTTTTCTGCTTTGTCTAATGTAACAAGTTGATATCCGTCTGCATCCATTTTCACAAAGGTGTGACCGAGGTATTCAGCCATATTGTCCACAGTGAGATACACATATTGATTCAAATCATAGTCAAACACGCCATGTTCTGCAATGATTTTTAAGGTGGTGCCGTCGGAGAAGGTTAAGTTGGCAACAGGATATTCATCCACCCCGTGATTTACCACCAACGCCACATCTTTTGCTTGTGTTTCCCCTGTAAAGAAATTGTAGGTCAGGATGGTATCTTCGGTAGTGATGTCTTTTACCGCTTTTTTGGTGCCGTCAGCTAAGGTGATTAGAGTATCCGCAGTAAAGCATCCGCCACTTCCTGCCGCCTCCAGGGTACCGTCGCAGAATTTGGTGTAGTCGTATTCGTTCGCCTGATCCTCTGCCACACTCCAGGTATGAGAGAAGCTCAGTTTTTTACCGTTTTTATCGGTAAACACATAGGACACGGGAACATTTCTTGCCGTATTGCCCGCATTTACCAGACCACTGGAGCTTGATGCCACAAAGAACAGCTTGTTTTCTCCGTTCACATTCACCACAACAGGAATTGCAAACACTTTATTGGAGGAATGAACCTGTCCGCCCGTTACGGTTAAAGTAAAGTCACCGTTGTCGGGTGTATAAATCCACACAGTGTCGGTGTCGGCGTCGTTCTGCTTGCCCAAAGTTTCGGGAGTGAAATCAGCCAAAGAAACGGTTTTGTATGCACTTTCCGCCACGCTCCAATAACGAATCTGCACTCCTTGTAAAGCAGGCGCCGCACCACTCCAGGTACCTCCCTTCTTGGTTGCCACACAAAGACCTGCTTCCCAATCGGTTGATACCAGAGAAGGTGCATCCTTGTTGGATTCGGTTCCGCAAATATATAGGGGATAGGGATAGGTAACGGTTTTGGTAACAGATTCCCCATTCTGATTGTAGAAAACAGTATCGGTGACAATTAAGTCATACACCTCTGTGCCAACCGTTACAGGAATTTTTTGGGTAGGATCCACTGCCACACCGTCTTTTTGCACAGTGTAGGAAAGTTCTTTGCCGTATTTTTCCAAGGTGAATTTGCTAAAATCAAAGCTGTATGCGCCGAAATCCAGATTCACGGTAAAACGGTTAATCCAGCCTGTTTCGTTCACATATTCTTTGGTGAGCACCTTATTCGCATCCGCTTCGGCATACACTGCGGTTGCCAAAATATCGCCGTTTCGGGTGGATTCGTAGGTGGGATAAGTTGCCACTTCGGAATCGGTGCCTTTGGTATTTTTATAGGAGAACACCTTTACCGAGGTCATATCCAGGGTTTCATAAGGCACAGACTCTTTATTCACACGGTTATCATAGATAACGGGGTCAGAGAGAACGGGATTGGTGCCGTCTTCTATCATATAGATAAAGCCTAAGTTCAAAGAATCACGGGTAACGCCGTCTTTGTAGGTAACAGGGTGAATATAGTCGGTCTGATTGAGCACATAATTCACCATAGACTGACCTTCGGCGGGCACATATGTTTTATATTCCTCGTTTGCCCAGGCATACTGGATGAGTTTGCCTTCTAAGGTGATGGGAGTGGTATTTCCTTCGGAATCCGCTATGGTAATCAGGCTTAATCCCATTAAAGTTTTGGTAGTATCGTGAACGGTTGCAGTGATGGGCTCCTGAATTAAGGTCACATCTCTTAACAACAGGCTGTTTGCCGCATTTAAATGAACGGTTGCCGCTGCTCCGCCGTACACGGTGGTGTTATCCAGCTCCAGATCC
>JAZOQZ010000022.1:0-34308 GCA_045656345.1 Clostridia bacterium | reverse complement strand
GAGAGAAATTTTGTTTAGAGGGAAAACATTTGAAGGTGAATGGATTGTTGGTTATTACGCAAATGGAAAATGGTATCTTGACGAAAAAGAGCTGCACTTTATAATTCCGCGTGATTCTACAATTTTTCCCCGTAGTGAAATTGATTATGAATTGGTTGTTCCTGAAACAGTAGGGCAATATACCGGTCTAACCGATAAAAACGGCACGAAGATATTTGAAGGTGATATTGTTTCTGCTGGATATGGAGAACTGAAAAAATGTGGTGTTGTTTTCTATTATGAACGAGGGGCAAAATTTGGGATAAGAGAAAATAGCGGTTATGATAATTTGTCTTTGTTGTTTGACCAAGTAATAGAACAATGGAATATAAAAGTCATTGGCAACATCCATGACAATGCTGAATTGATGAGAAAGGAAAGCGAGAAATGAAAATTGTTGTTGATATCCCTGAAACGGCACTTTGTGGTGTTATACCCTACCTTGATGTTCCTCCTGAAGGGTTCAATCTTCACAGTAAAGGAATAACCGCTGACGAGGTTACAAAAGCAAGAAACGAAGCTAAGATGGCAGAAATCGAACTTCAAGCAATGCGAAATAGTGCCAACGCTTACAAGGCAGAACTTGAAAAGGCAAAAGCGGAGATTGAGAGGTTGAATGGTTGTGCGGTATCGGAAGAAAGATGCAGAGAAATAGCAAGAGAAATGATACCGAAGTTTGTGAAACAAGCAAGAGCCGAAGCAATCAAAGAGTTTGCCGAAGCGGTGAAAACGGAATTTTATGATTGTTGGTATTTTGGGCGAGATGTTGCCGAAAGACGAATTGACCAACTCGCAAAAGAAATGGGGGTTGAATTATGAACGAGGAAGCCATTGTTAGAGCGTTAGCACAACAAATAGAACAAGAAGATTTACACCTTGGAAATTGTGTTTTTTTAAGCGATGTACTTGACCTTCTTGATCAAAAAGACAAGGCAATTTGCGGATTAAAAAGCAAAGACGAAAGCATTGTCAAAAAATTCAAGGAATGTATGCTTGATGTAATCGCTGAACTTGCGGAAAATGTGCAACACGAACTGTGGTGTTCACAAAACATAAATACTCTTAATTTTTTGGAAACAGTAAGCAAAGTTGCAAAAGAAATGGGGGTGGAGTGATGGCAAGAGGATACTTCCAGCCGAAAAGAAAGCAAATGAGATCGAGAAAATACAAAGGAAAGTGCGAGGTGTGCGGAACTTCAAAACCTTTGGACGAGGTTTATTGCTATGTCGATGACGTGAATCCAGCAATAAATTACAATGCTCCATATTTGTGCAAGGAATGTTATGAAAAAAATATGGTGGCAAATAAAGCTTTTCAAAGCAAAGAAAGAGGTGGTGCGTTCGGTTCAACCGGAAGATGATGCATTGAGTTTTCTGCGGATCGCATGATTGGCACCGGCACAATGGAAAATTCGTTTTCTTTTCTTTGCCGAAGTTGTGCCGGTTCCTTGAAAGTGTTTCAAAAGAAAAGTTGCACACAATGCACATAAAAGGTGTGTTATAATGACATCATCAAAAAAGGGCAATCGTTGATGCGGTTGTCCTTTTGCTATTGTGGGGCGGTGAAAGTGCGTGAAATAGAATTATGTATGAAATACTCTTGCAAGAGGTGTCCAGCGAACAAGGCTTGTGAAGCGGAGCAAAGAAGGCAAGAGAAGCAAAGGAAAAACGATATAAAGAAAAAGCGGAAAGAGAAGTGGTCATACAATGGCAAGTGACTATGTGACTTGTCCTCAATGCGGAATTGTTGAGAGAGGGCATAAATGTCCACATAAGAAAAGCCGACAGAAAAGCGGTGACAGACGAAGTGACCGATTCCGTAAGACCAAAGCCTGGACGAACAAAAGCCTGGAGATTCGTCAAAGGGATCGGTTCTTGTGCCAGGTGTGCTTGCGGAACTTATACAATACAATGACCTTCCTGAACTATAAAGCGGTAGAGGTGCATCATATAGTGCCTATTGAAGAAGATTTCAACCGCAGACTTGACAACGATAATTTGATAAGCCTATGCAGCTACCATCACCACATGGCTGACAAAGGGCAGATACCGAGAAAGGTTCTGCAAAATATAGTGGATGAGATAGAAGGCGAATGAATATTATGCGAAATATTATTCCCCCCCATCTTTTTTTGTGAAAAAAATTTGATGGAGATAGACCCCACCTATCCCACACGTCCACACCAGCGAAAAAAATAGAAAGGGTTTTTGGAATGGCGAAGAAAAAATCATTGAAACAACAAGCCGAAGAAGTTTTGCAGATAGCCACCGAGCATGGGGTTGAGCAGAACTTCTTTTTCATTACCACCTTTGAACGATACCGAGTACAACTTGAAATTTTGGATGACCTTGAACAACAAATCAAGGATGACGGTGCCTTGGTCACCAAGGAATATGTGAAGGGCAGAGAAAATGTCTACACGCATCCAGCCATTGGCGAATACAACAAGACTTGCACGGCAGCTAATCAAACTGTGGCAACCTTAATCAAAATCATCAAATCCTTGCGAAATGGTGATGATGAAAACGGCACGGAAGATGAGTTGCTCAAGGCTTTAGGGATTGCGAAGTAAATGAACAAGGCTTATGAATATGCGAAAAAGAGCATTCGGTCAAAGGATGTTCCCAAGTATGTCAAGAAGCAATGCCGTATATTCATAAAAATCGCAAATGGCAAGGATGAAAAATATTTCCTTGATGAGAAAAAAGTCACGCAGATCGAAAACGTGCTGAAAATATTGGTGATGCCGAAAGGCTTGAAGGCTGGGCGAAGCCTATATGAATGCACTTGCGGTTATCAATGGCTTTTTTATGTGTCGGTATTGGGTATTGTTCACCGAGAAAATCCAAACAAAAGAAAATACGAAACCGCCATTCTTGAAATATGCCGAAAGAACTTCAAAACATACACCATTGCAACGGTGTTCATTCTGTTGTTCTTACTTGAACCGAAATATTCAAAGTTTTATTCCGTTGCACCTGATGGATCACTTTCAAGAGAAGTGAAAACCGCCATTGAGGAAACCTTGCGGTCATCTCCTCTTCTGTATTTGCACAACGAAGAACCGAGGTTCAAATTGCTTCGTGATTATATCCAATTCAATTTGACCGAAAGCAGATATTTTCCGCTGAACTATTCATCATCCAGGCTTGATGGCAAGCTGCCGAATGTATTCCTTGCGGATGAAGTCGGTGCGTTGCCAAATTCCTATGCAATAGAATCAATGCGAAGCGGTCAGTTGAACATCCTGAACAAGTTGGGATGCATCATCAGCACCAAATATCCAACTGTCAACAATCCTTTTGAGGATGAAGTTGGCTATGCCAAACGAGTTTTGGACGGAATTGAAGCCGATGAAACAGTTTTTGCATTGCTATATGAACCGGACAATCCAAAGAATTGGACAACCGATGACCAAATCTTGAAGCATTCCAATCCGGTGGCATTGGAAATCCCTGAAATATGGGAAGATTTGCTGAAGAAAAGGGCAAGAGCCATTGCGATTGAATCGGCAAGAGAGAACTTCTTGACCAAGCATTGCAATATCATATATGCCGGTGCCGGAACGGAAGCATTTGTTGACATCAACGATGTTCAGCATTGCCGAGTGAACCACATTGATTGGAAGGATCGTGACGTTTATATCGGTGTTGACCTTGCAATGACAAATGACAACTGTGCCGTGGGTATGGTTGCCGAGGAAGATGGCATCATCATGGCAGATGCCATTGCTTTCATTCCTGAAGGGCGAATTGAGGAAAAGAGCCAATTTGAAAAGGTGGATTACAGAAGATTCATTGAAGCCATGAAGTGCATTGCTTGCGGAAACAAGACAGTTGACTACGGTGTGATAGAGGATTTTGTATTCCACATTGAAGAAAAGTATGGTGTGCATATCAAAGCACTTGGATATGACCGCTTCAATGCTTTATCTTCCGCACAGAAGTGGGAGAGGGGCATAGAGGACAAGCACCAGCCAATCAATTGCATACAGATTCGACAACACAGCGACACTTTGCATCAGCCAACGAAGCTGCTTTATGAAAAAATCGTCAATGGTGAATTTCAGTATGAGCCGAATGCATTGCTTGAAATAAACTTTGAGAATGCACGATGCACCTTTGACACGAATTGCAACCGCTACATCCATAAAAAGCGGTCAAACGGAAAGGTTGACATGGTAATGAGCATACTTAACGCATTATATTTGCTTCAGCAAGACGTGCTATTTGAAGATTCGTTTATCGTACAAACATTTTGAAAGGGGGTGAAATAGTGGGGTTATTTAAGAAAAGAGAAGTGGTGCTTGACGAAAGCCAAGTTGACGATGTTCTTTTGAGAGCGGTGCTGAACGGCATTGCGATCGACAGACAATCCACACTTGCCATTCCAGCGGTGTCCGGATGCGTTGACTTTATTTGCAACACCTTCGCACAAATCCCTTTCAAGTTGTATAAGGAAAGTGTAAAAGACGGAAAGAAAGTGACCGAAGAAGTCACCGATGAAAGAGTTTCCATCATCAACGATGATACAAGGGATAAATTGGATGGATTTCAATTCAAGAAAGCCATCTGCGAAGATTACTTGCTTGGAAAAGGCGGTTATGCCTTCATCGGCAAGGTTGGAAACAAATTCAATGCATTGTATTACGTTGATTGTGACAGAGTTTCCGTCAACAAGAACACCAATGCAATCTTCAAGGATTACACCTTGATGGTTGATGGTGACACATACAAGGATTATCAATTCATCAAGTTGCTTCGCAACACCAAGGATGGAGCATCAGGAACCGGCTTGACCGAGGAAATCAGCAAGGCATTGCAGACCGCCTTCAAGCGGTTGTGCTATGACTATGACCTTACTGTCACCGGTGGAAGCCGAAAGGGGTTCATCAGGTCGCAGAAGCATCTTGACAAGAAATCCATTGCTGAATTGAAGGAAGCCTGGGAAAATTACTATGCTGGAAATGCAAACACAGTAATTCTCAATGATGGCATGGAATTTCAAGAAGCCAGCAACACTTCAAAGGAAAACGAGATCAATGCAAAGGACATCACCTTCAACGATGTCATCAAAAATATTTTTCATATCGGTGCGACCTACGAAGAAACAATCAAGAATGCAATCATGCCGATTGCAATTGCCTTCGCAACCGCATTAAATAGGGATTTCTTACTTGAAAAAGAGAAGAAGTCCTTTTATTTTGCACCTGATACGAAGGAACTGTTCCGTGGCAGCTTGAAGGAACGATATGAAGCATACAAGATTGCCATTGAGGGCGGTTGGAAAACGCGCAATGAGATCCGCTATATGGAAGATGATGATGCACTTGAAGGCTTGGATGTCATCAATCTTGGCTTGGGTGACGTTCTTTTGGACACCGCAACCGGAATGATTTACACACCGAATACCAATTCATTTGCTCAAATGGGCGGTGATGCTGAAAATTCGCAAGAATCTGCACCAAGCGAAGAGATTACCACCGAGGGTGACCAAGTGGGCATGTAAAAACAAAAACGCAACAGAGGGCAAAATATCGCATTTTAGAGGGGGTGATTTTTTGAATGTCGAGGTAAGAGCAGATAGTGTTCATATCACCGGCTATGTGTGAATGCCGTGGAACGTCTATCGAAACCTATCCGTGAAACATTGCACGGAAGGGTGAGAACGTTCCTTGAACGCATCAAGGCTGGAGTGTTCCGCACCGCCTTGAAAAGAAACAAGGTGCTTGTGCTATTGAACCACAATCCTGAAAGGGTTCTTGCATCCACCGAGGACGGAAATGCCATTCTTGAAGAGGACAACATTGGCTTGAAAGCCGACATCACGATTTGTGACAAAGAGGTTGTGCAGAAGGCAAGAGAAGGCAAACTGTCCGGTTGGAGTTTTGGTTTCATTGCAAACGATGATGAAATAACCACCGAGGGCAATGACGAAATAAGAACGGTCACAGATATGGAACTTCTTGAGGTGTCCATATTGGACGAAACTAGATCTCCGGCATATTACGGAACAAGTATTGAATCAAGGGAAGGGGGTGCGAGAATGGTTGAAATCAGGGCAGATGCTTTCGCAACGGAAGGCGAAGAAAATCCCACGGCAGAAAACGAGCAGAAAATCAGCATTGATGAACTTGCTTCGCTTGTAGCTGCCAAAGTGATTGAAGCACTTAAAACCGAGGAAAAGGCAGAGGAAGAAACCGAAGCAGAAACCGAGGATCAGACGGAAGCGGAAGAACAGACCGAGGAAACCGCAGCTGAAGAACAGACCGAAACGGAAACTGAAACGGAAGCGGAAACCGAGGAAACCACCGAGGAACAGACCGAGGAAGAAACCGAGGAACAACGTTCCATTGACTATTCGGCATTTGAAAGAAGGCTTGCCGACCTGAAGAAGTAAAGGAGAGAAAGAATCATGAGCAAGGCGCTTGCAGAAAAACGAGTTGACCTTTGTGAGCAGATGTCAAGCATCCTTGAAACCGCCAAAGCGGAAAAGAGAGCCTTGACCGAAGCCGAAGCAACCGCATTCACAAGATGTGAAACCGAAATCAAAGAAATCGACAGAAAAATTGAAAGTGAGGAAGAAATTGTGAACAAGAACGAGCAGAGAAGCGAAGTTGAAATCCGTGAGAGCAAACAGTTTTGCGATTACATCCGTGGCATCATCGAGAACCGTGCAGATGCCAACCTGACCACCGGCAACAATGGTGCTATCATTCCCAAGAGCATTGCAAAGAAGGTTGTTGCAAAGGCATATGATATGTCCACCATCCTTTCCGGTGCTACCAAGTACAACACCAAGGGTGACCTTTCCATTCCTGTATATGGAGTTGATGGGTCTACCGACATCAGCATGGCTTACGCAGAAGAATTTGCAGAGCTTGAAAGCAAGGCTGGCAAGTTTACTTCCGTAAACCTTGGCAATTATCTTGCCGGTGCCTTGGTTAAACTGTCCAAGAGCCTGGTTGGTAACACCGACATTGACCTTGAAAATACTGTTGTGAATCTGATGGCAGAAGCCGTTGCAAGATTCCAGGAGAAGGAATGCTTGATCGGCACTTCCGGCAAGGTTGCTGGTCTTTCCGGTGTGACTCTTTCCGTGGCAGCTGGTTCTGCAACCGCTATCACCGCAGCTGACCTTATCAAGGTTAAGAATGCCGTTAAGAAGAGATTCCGCAAGGGTGCAAAGTGGATTATGTCCAATGACACCTTGACCGCAATCGAACTTCTGAAGGATGGCAATGACCGCCTTCTGTTCCACGATGACATGACCGGTGAGTTTGATGGTTATCTGCTTGGTTATCCCGTAGAGGTTTCTGACAATATGCCTGAAATCGCAACCAAGGCAACCGTCATCTATTTCGGTGACTATTCCGGTCTTGCGCTGAAGCAGAGAGATGATGCGCTTGAACTTCAGGTTCTTCGTGAGAAGTTTGCTACCCAGCACGCAATCGGCATCAATGCTTGGCTTGAGTTTGATGCAAAGGTTGAGAACGCACAGAAGATTGCAAAACTGACCATGGCTTAATCATGAAGTACAAAGCCAAGGTTGGCTTCTGCGGATTGGTTTCAATGAGAAAGGGCGAAGTGAAGGAAATCGGTGACAAGTATGTTGCCGATGACCTTCTCCGCGCTGGATATATTGAACCGCTGGAGAAGCAGAAAACGAGCAAAAAATCCTCTTGAAGGGGGAATGAAAAATGGTTTCCAAGGTGAGCGAAATCACCACCAATGACATTGCTGACTTCATCCGCTTGGGTGAAGTTGGTGATGCCGAGCAGAATCAGTTATCCACATTCTTAACAGTTGCCAAGGACTATATCAAAAACTATACCGGACTTGATGACCTTGACGAATATGCCGACCTTGTTATCGTGGTTTTCATCCTTTGCCAGGATATGTACGATAACCGAGTGATGTATATCGACAAGGGCAATCCCAATAAGGTAGTGCAGACCATTTTGGATATGCATACAAGGTGCAATCTGTGATAAATGCTGGTGAGTTTAATAAACTTATTACCATTTACCAGGTGACAGAAAAAGAAGATGATGGCGGTTTCGTTGAAAAAACTGAAGCCGTCATTCTTCGTCCTTGGGCGAAAGTCAAAACCACAAAGGGTTTTACTCTTATTTCAAGCAACACCGATTTTGAAAAGGCTTATACCAATTTCACCATCCGCTTCCCCAAGACAGAAATCACAAGGGATATGCTGATCCGCTACAACGGAAAAGATTATACCATTGAATATCTGAACAACGTGGATGAAGCGAATGTTGAACTTGAGATTCAGGCAAAGGAAGTCACCAAGTAATGGCAAGATTCAAAGCGGAACTTCCCAATGACTTGATGAAGGTTTTTGAGGAATTGGAAACCAACACACCGCTTATGATGGGTGAGATGTGCCAAGCCGGTGCCGAAGTGGTGTATAAGAAGGTTGTGGCAAACCTAGGCAAAGTATTCGCAAAAACGGAAACTTTGCTGAAAGGGTTGAAGATCACAAAGGTTTACGAGACACCAAGTGATGACGGAATCAACGTACACGTTGGTTTTTATGGCTATGATGCCGAAAGTGAACCGACCAAAAGACATCCAAAAGGCACACCAATTCCGCTGATTGCCATGGCAAGAGAATACGGAACTTCTAGTGGCGAACAGAAGAAGCCTTTCTTCCGCAAATCTTTTTCCAAGAAAGAGATTGAGAAAGCCATGTTGGAAGTGCAAGACCGATATATCAAGGGTGATGACGATGAATGAAGAACTGAAAACAATATTCGGTGAAGCAATCAAGGTTGGGAAGAAATCCGTTCCAACCGCGCATTTGAAATATAAGGGCAAAGAAACCACCTTTGTGGTGTGGACTATCACGGCAGATTCGCCAGCATTGAGTGCTGACGATGAACCGATTTTCAGCATCTGTTCGGTTGATGTGGATGTGTATAGCAAAGGCAATTATTTGAATGTGATAACTGAAATCAAAAGAATCATGAAAGAAAACGGATGGGTGTGGGTTGGTGATAGCACCGAGATGTATGAAGATGACACCGGACTTTATCACAAGACCACATCATTTGAGAAAGAGAGGAACTTATAATGGCAAGAATTGGTTATAAGAAAGCCAAATACAACTTCATTGATGCAGAAGGCAAAAAGTACGCAGCTTTGGAAGGTAGCAAAGTGCCTTGTCTTGAAAAGGTAATTGACGAGAAGTTTTCCGCAGAATACAATTCCGCAGAACTGTATGCGGACGATGCTCTTGCAGAAACTGATTACTCTTTCAAGAAGGGCGGTCTTGCAATTACTGTTGCACACGATGAAGATGAGAGAGATGCAAAACTGATGGGCAATACCATCAAAGACGGTGAGGTTGTGCAGACCATTGCCGACACCGCTCCTGAAGTTGGTTATGGTCACATTGTCACCAAGATGATTGGCGGTGTGAAGAAATACAAGGTTGAATTTTTCCCTAGAGTTAAATTCACCAAGATCACCACCGATGCAAAGACCAGGGGTGAGAGTGTTGAGTTTGGCACTACCGCCATTGAGGGTACTGTTTATCCTCTTGATGCAGAATTCAACGGCATGACCGCTGGAACTTGGGAGAAGCATCAAACCTTCGACACCGAAGCAGAAGCAGAAGCATATCTTGACGAGTGCTTGACTCCGGTAGCATAAGAACAAACCTAAAAAAAGGGGGCAGATGAAAATCTGCCTTCTTTTCCTGAAGGAGAATGACAATGAAAAATACTGTTGTTTATATCAAAACCGCAAAGAAGGATTATCCTCTTGCATTCAACCTGAATGTTATGGAAGAAATTCAGGAAGCCTATGGTTCACTTGATGAATGGGGCAGAATCACGCAAGGTGCTGGTGAAGTCAAAGTCAAGGAATTGAAGGTTGGCATTCTTGCAATGATGAACGAAGCCATTGACATGATGAACGAAGAAAACAACACCAGCGAACCTCTGCTTGACGGAAAAAAAGTCGGCAGAATTATGACCGAGGTGGGCATTGAAAAGATTGTTGCAGCTATTCAGGAAATCACAATCGAATCCACCAAAGGTGAGGACAACGAAAAAAACGTGTGATCCACGAAAATGAAACCAATGAGGTGGATTTTTCGTGGCTTTACTTTATAGGGCATTGCCTTTTGGGATATACCGACAAAGAGGTTGGAAGAATGACTTTCAGAAGGCTGATGCAGATGTATAGACATTATAAAAATCATTATGATTTTGAACGGAGTGGCAGAACCTACCGAGAACTTGACGATTTGATAAATCATCAGGGCGAATTTCTGCCTGACTAAAAAAGAAAGGGGGATATGCCATGAGTTTTGGCGGTACTGTCAAACTTACCGGTGAAAGCGAATACAAAAAAGCACTTGGCGAAATCACCGGCAATTTAAAATTGCTTGGAAGCGAAATGAAAGTGGTCACCTCGCAATATGACAAGAATGACAAATCCGTTGAAAGCCTTTCTTCGCAAAATGAGGTTCTTACAAAACAGATCGGTGAACAAGAAAAGAAAGTCGGCATCTTGAGAGCTGCGCTTGAAAAGTCGAAGGAAGAAACCGGAGAAAATAGCGAAACCACAAAAAAGTGGCAAATGGAACTGAACAATGCCCAAGCCGATTTGAACAAACTGAATCGTTCCCTTGGTGATAATAAAAAGGCACTTGCAGATGCGGAAAAAACGGAAAGCAAAACCACAAGCGGTTTGAAAGGCTTTGCGAAAACATTGCTTGAATGCGGTGCTGGTTCAAAGAATCTTGGTGATGAAATCAAGGGTGGTTTGTCAAAGAAACTTGACACCTTGAAAGATGGATTCGGTGAAAATGTCACCAAAGTGAAAGACTTTGCTTCAGGTGTTGGAACAATCGTTGGTGATATGAAGCAGATGGGTGTTGTTGCCGGAATAAGTGTCGCAGCTTTGAAACTATTCAAAGAAGAAATGGATGAAACCGGCAAGGAAACCGAGGAAACCGCTGATGATGTTGAGGATGTAGGCGAAGAAGCCGAAGAAACTGGCGAAAAGGCATTGAAACTTGGTGACATCATCAAAGCGAACCTGATAAGTGATGCCATCAAAGGCGGTATTTCCGCATTGGCAGATGGTGTGAAGGCGGTTGGAAGTGCGATGGGCGAAGCATTGACCGCTGGTGCAGCTTATGCAGACACCTTTTTGACGTTATCAGCACAGACCGGACTTTCCACCGATACACTTGAAAAATATAATGCCGTTGCTGAATTGGCAGATGTTTCGGTTGAAACGTTCACCGGTTCCTTGGCGAAAACCACAAAGGCAATGGGCGAAGCGCAAAAGGGAAGCACCAAGTATGTGGAAGCATACAAGCAATTGGGTGTGTCCGTTAAGGATGCAAACGGCAATTTGCGTGATAGCGAAGATGTATATTGGGAAACTGTTGATGCATTGAAGGGCATTGAAAACGAAACCGAGAGAGATGCACTTGCAATGGAACTTTTCGGCAAATCCGCACAAGACCTGAACACCATCATTGACATGGGAAGCGAAGGATTCAAGGAACTTGAAGGCACGGCAATCGATATGGGTGCGGTGCTTGGCGGTGATGCACTTGCTTCCTTGGGTGCGTTGGATGATGAAATGCAGATTTTCAAAAGCACAACTTCATCCACCGGAAACATCCTTGCATCGGCATTCGCGCCAGCGGTGACATCCGTTCTTGGTTCTGTGAATGGCTTGGGTGCGGAATTCAACGGGCTTCTATCTGCAATCGTGAGCGGAGATGAGGGCGGTATTGAAAACGCAATATCCAACGTAACGGAAATGATATGGGATGTGGTTGGTAATATCGAAGATATGTTGCCGGTTGTTGGTTCTTTGGTGAGCCAAATTCTTGACGTGGCAATCAATTTGATTTCAAGTCAAGCACCGCTTTTGCTTGAAGAAGGGGCAAAAATGCTTGGTTCTTTGCTTTCCGGAATTTCCTCAAAATTGGGTTCAATCTTGCCGGTGGTTGCATCGGTATTTCAAACTTTGACAAGCACAATTTTATCGAGTTTGCCGATGCTCCTAGAAATGGGAATTCAGATGCTTGTTTCTTTGACAGAAGGAATTGCTTCGATGCTTCCTGAACTGATTCCGCTTGCGATTGATGCACTTTTGAATTTGTGCGAAACGTTGATTGACAATCTTGACCTTATTGTTGATGCCGGAATTGAGTTGATTATGTCTTTGGCAGATGGATTGCTTGAAGCATTGCCGAAATTCATTGATAAAGCACCTTTTCTCATTGACAAATTGGTAAGTGCAATTTTGAACAACTTGGATAAAATCCTCGATTCAGGAATTGATTTGATTTTGGCATTGGCAGATGGCTTGGTGGTTGCTATTCCTAAATTGCTTGAGCAAGCACCGCTTATCATTGGAAAAATCGTGAGTGCTTTGATTAAGGAAGTGCCTACACTTATCAAAGCCGGTGGAGATTTGCTTGCCGGTCTGTTCAAAGGATTGCTGAATCCAACTACCATTGCAAATGCGGTCAAGTCATTGTTCAATGGCATTGTCGGTGGCATCAAGAAGATTTTCGGCATTCATTCGCCTTCAACTGTTATGGCTGACCTTGTGGGCGCGAACCTTGCTCTTGGTGTGGGCGAAGGCTTCACCGATACAATGGGAGATGTTTCAGCGGAAATGGCAAGTGCTATTCCCACGGAATTTGATGCAAACATCAGCACAAGCATGGGTGCATCCGCAGCTTCGCACACGTCCACCTATGACATGATGGTTTCTGCATTTGAACAAGCATTGACAAAGGTGAAAGTGGTTATGGATGACCGAGAAATGGGTGGCTTTGTCACCAATGCGGTGGAAAGGGTGGTATACGCATAATGAACGATATCTTTTGGAAGGGTGTGAGAAGCACCACGATACCAGGTTTGCTTATTTGCGAATTGCCACCTATTTCTAAACCGAGAATGCGAACCAAGGAAACTGTCATTGATGGCAGAGATGGATCTATCATTGAGGAATTGGGATATGAATCATATACCAAGACAATCACAATCGGTTTGACTAGTGTATTTGACATCAACGAAGTCATCAAATACTTCACCGGAGAGGGTGAATTGGTATTCAGCAACGAAATTGACAAGGTTTATAAGGCAAGGATCACCGAAGGAATTGACTTTGAAAGGCTGATTCGGTTGAAAAGGGCAACAGTAAAGTTTCTGTGTCAGCCTTTCAAGTACAAAAGGGATGAGGTTTTCAAGGAAACCGAGGTTGCCACGGCATCAGGAACAAGCATTGTTGTGAATCATGGAGCAGATGACAAACTTGCTTCTTTCAGCATCTACGGAAAGACAACACAGAATGAAACACCGACAATTTCATCACCAATTGATGTGATTGGCATTGGGAATGGCGGTCATGTTGCGGTGTCAGTTGCGGTTGGCACAAATGCTGATTCACATATCATAGAGGTTGACACTACAATGGGGTTGCACGGTTTCTTTGTTTCAAAAGATGGAAACTATAAAGATGCCAATGGTCAACAATGGTATTGTGACGAGGTTGACCTTGCGAGAGGTGTGTTGATAAAAAGAACCAAAACAATAACACTTGTCGGCAACACGAACGAAAATATCACAAGGCATAGTGAGAATGCACATGGTATCGCAAACTTTTTTTTAAGAATTTCATCTAAAATAAAAGGCTTTTCACTTGTAAAATGCAATCGTTTTGCATTGCAAAGTGAGGGGATTGCAGATACAAAAACCGAAGGTTTTCTTACTTCCGGAAATGATGGTATTTATTTTAGAATTTTAGCAAGTAGAGCATCCAATGTTGAGGGGTTCATGGCAATGCTTCAACAATGGGAAGCGGAAGGAAAGCCGTTGCAAATTTGTTATGCTCTTGAAACACCGATTGAAACACCTTTGACCGATGAGCAGATTGCCACAATCAAGGCTTTGGTGCTGAATAATCCTTCCGCAACCATCACGAATGATGAAAATGCATTCATGGAAGTGGGATTTTTCAAGCCTTATGAGGTTTTCAATGAAGGTTTGGAATCAAGCCGACCTTTGATGGTGCTGAAGGGGAGAGGGACGGTTGAAATTTCGGTCAACGGCACCGGCATTTTCACCTATACGTTCCCTGAAGGGGAGAATGAAGTGGTAATTGATAGTGAAAAAGAGGATGCATACCTTGGTTCTGTGCTGAAAAACCGCAATATGAACGGAGAATTCCCCATTTTGCTACCGAAAACCAACATCATTGGGTGGTCAGGTGACGTGGAAAGCATTGAAACTCTTCCAAGAAGTAGGTGGTTGTAATGATCCGCGTGTACGATAGCACCGAAAGACTATTCAACAACAACGGAATCAAGATTTTGCATCCGTTGAGGGCAGACATCACCAAAGTTGACAATGGTGATTATTATGTGGAGCTGCAAGACACGATTGAAAGCCTTGAATACTACCAAAGCGGTATGATTGTACGCATACCGACACCATGGGGTGTGCAAGGCTTTCGTCTTGCCAATCCCAAGGTAAAAAACAACAAGGTTGAGGTGAAAGCATGGCATCTTTCCTACGATGCAAAGAATTACATCATCGAAGATGCTTATGCGGTTGATAAAAATTGCAATGATGCTTTGGATCACTTCAATTCTGCCACCGATGCTCCTTCTCCATTTACCACATTGAGTGATATTGCCACCTTGTGTTCCACAAGGGCGGTGAGAAAATCACTTTTTGAGATGTATGAATTGTTTTTGAGCGCAGACAGATATGGCGGTCATTGGTTTCGTGACAATTGGACTCTTGGCATCAAGGCAAAAGTTGGTGAGGACAGAGGTGTTGTGCTGAAGATGGGCAAAAACATCACCGACATCCAGGTTGAGGAAATTTGGGATGATGTTTGCACCAAGATCTTGCCGACAACCACCAATGGAGAAGTGGCACTTCTGCTTGATGAAACATTCGTTGAGGTGGAAGAACCTTTGTATGACATTCCCTACACGAAAGTGGTTCAGTTTGAAAATCCTCTTGTCATTGAGGACTTCGCCACAGAGGAAGAATATCTTTCCGCTACGAAGAATTGGTTGAGAGGGCAAGCGGAAAACTACATTGCGGAAAACAAGATACCGAAAGTCAATTATTCGGTATCAGCCAGCATTGACAATGTGAGTGACGTTGGTGACGTCATCCAGGTAAAGCATCCAAAGTGCAATGTGGACATTCTTACCGAGGTGATTTCGGTTCAGTATGATGCGATCCGCAAGAAATACACCAAGATTGAGTTTGGAAACTTCCGCAAGGAACTGAAAAACCTTTCGCAGAGCATCACCGCAGAAGCAAACAAGCACACCGATGAAGCATTGAAGGAAACGCAGACCGTTTTCCAAGGCGAACTTGAAGAAGCCACCGCACAAATAAAAAATGTGCTTGGCAATTCCTATGTGCTGATTGAGGGTGACAAGATTCTTGTTGTGGATTCCTTGCCGAAAGAGAATGCAACCAATGTTCTGATGATTTCAAATGGCGGTATTGGCTTCAGCAATAGCGGTATCAATGGCACTTTCCGATCTGCTTGGACATTGAACAATGAATTGAACATGGAGAACATCAATGTCATCAATTTGACCGCTTCCCTTATCAAGGGCGGTGTCCTGAAGTTGGGTGGTGTCAACAATTCCAGCGGTATTTTTGAATTGCGTGATAAAGAAGGCAATTTGATTGCATTGATGGACAAGGATGGATTGACTTGCTTCAAGAAGGATGGCAGCTATGTGAAACTGAATGCCGATGAAGGCTTTGCCGGATATGATGCAAGTGGAAACAAGGCATATTGGGCAGATGGAGAAACATTCCACATGGCAAAAGCGGAAGTGGAAGGCGAAATTGCAATGGCAAAGAGAATCAAGGTTGTGCCGGTCCAATCTGCTGGAAATGTTGGTGTCGGTTTCGTGGCACTTGGAAGGGGTGAAGTTTGATGCAGACATTATGGGAATCAATCCAATGGTACACAAGTCCTACGGCATATTGGACATTGAAATATGAATACCAAAGAAGCGGAAATGATATGCAATATCGTTTCTATTGGAAAGTATGGGTTGGAAGCCAATCGTATTGGTATGATGCATTCACACTTCGCCTTTTCTTGAATGGCATCAGGCACGATATATTTGTAAAAGGAACTGATTCCTCAAAGGGTTGGAGCAAGGAAGGCACAACCGAATGGTATACAGTTTCAAATAAGATAAGCGGAACGGTGCCGGTATACGCACAGATGTATAACGATAGTGTGCCAAAGCTTTGCGCCACATCAGGTTCATATTCATTGAATGTTTCGCCAGCCGGTGCCACACTTCTGACCGCTCCTGACTTCACAGATGAACAGAATCCAACCATCACTTATTCCAATCCAGCCGGAAACAATGTGACGAGCATTAAGGCTTATATTTCCTTCACCGGAAACAATGACGATATCGCATATAGGGAAATATCAAAGACCGGAACATCATACACATTCAATTTGACGGAAGAGGAAAGGAATGTGTTGCGAAACAGAACACCAGGCAAGACAAGAACTGTCATTTTCTATGTCGCAACCGTTGTTGGTGGAGCAACCTTCTATTCAACGTTGACCAAAACATTGAGCATCGTGAATGCCAATCCCACCTTCACCGCTTCGCAGATTTCCTATACTGACACGAAGAAGGTTTTCAAAGGAATCGGTGGTGACGATGCCGATGGTCAAAAGATCGTGCAAAATCAATCTTCACTTTCCGTGACCTTCGGTGCAGCTTCGGTCAATAAGGGTGCAGAAAAAATTGTTCAGTATTCATTATCTGTCAATGGTGTGACCAAAACGGCAACCACCAACGGAACTGTGAATTTCGGTGAAGTCAATTCAAGCCAAAATGTCACACTTTCCGTGACGGCAACGGATAGCAGAGGATTCAGCACCACAGTAGAAAAGACCATCGAGGTTCTTGCCTGGGCATTGCCGACCTTCACCGCAAAGGTGGAGAGGGTGAACAACTACGAAGATGAAACCGACATTGTGATTGATGCATCCGTTTCTTCGGTTGGTGGAAAGAACTATATAAAATCCATCACCTATCAATTCATGGAAATTGGCGGTGCTTATGGTGATTCTTTCACAATCGCAAAGGATGTGGCATCTTACAAAGACACGGCAACAACTTCCGTCACCAAGGAAAAGGACTTTTTCTTCCTCATTACTGTGGAAGATGTCTTTGACTATGACAACAAGGAACTTTATCTTGCAAAAGGTAAATTCCCTTTGTTCATTGACACCGAAAAATATGCGGTTGGCATCAATGAATTTCCTGATGAAGGCGAAGCAATGAGGGTTGCTGGTGGTGTTGCACGATTCGATAACGGAATTGTGCTTGTCACCGCATCGAAAAAATTTCTGCTATCTGTAAATGATAGCGGATCATTGATAATTACTGAAATGAAATAAGGGGGTTGATTCCAATGATTCAAGGAACTACACCGGTATTGCATTACAACCTGAATTTTTCAACTTCTTTGATTAAAGAAGCGGAAATCACACTTCAGTATAGTGATGCAAATAAAAACGTGCTTATCGTCAAGACTTTGAAAGATGGAGAAATCGAACTTGGCGAAATGAGTGTTGCAGCTATGCTGACACAAGAGGAAACCTTGCGACTTCCGGCACCGGCAACCGCAAGAACACAGTTGAGAATCGTCAAAACTGACGATGCGGTTATTGCCACCGAGCCTTATTTGATTAAGGTGAAAGAATTGCTGAAGAAGGATGTGATTGTATGATTCTTGAAGCGGTATTCAAAGAAGAAGCGGAAATGAAGGCTGACTTTGGTTCAGGTTTTCCCATTGGTGGCAAAGCGGATTATTCCATTGTAGCCAATGCCTTGAAAGGTACTGTCAGCGGTGCTTTGGTATCAATGAAGGATGTATCACCTTTGGATCATAATATCAAAGTTAAACTGACAAGTGATACCATCACGGATTTTTCTTCCGTCACCTTGAAAAAGTACGGAAAGAATTTGTTTGATATCAATAGCACTTTATACAATGCGTACTTCGCTGTAAACCAAGACGGCACAAATACATTGTATCGAGCAACGGATAGTGCTTGTTTTTTTATTCTTTGCACACCTAATGCCACATATACTGTATCTCATTCGAATTATGCAAATAACATCTTTAGAATCGGCTATATAAAAGAAAAAGGATTGGAAGACGTTGGGCAGAAGTCAATTATTGTTTATAGTCCTATTCGAGGAACAACGGAGAAAAAGCACACAATAACAACGGGAGAAGGTGCAACATATATCGTTGTTCAGGTGACTTTGGGAACGGTTGAAGCCACAAGACAATCTCTGCAATGCGAAGTCGGCAATTCTGCGACCGAGTATGAGCCTTATAAAGAGCCTGAAACAGTTTTCGTAAACGAAGATGGAACGGCAAGTGTAATCGGCAACGGAGAAAGCACTACCCTTGTGCCTGACACCGCTGGTGTGACCATTACGGCAGAATATAACCGAGATTTGAACAAGGCTTTTGCTGAAATCTACCAGGCAATTGCAACGATGGGAGCTGCAACGGCAACCATCCATGAAGAAGTGTAAGGGGGTGATGCAATGCAGACAATCATTCTCATTGGTTCTTGCGTAGGTGCATTGACCACCGTTGTTGTGACTTGTGTGAAAATCTTCAAAATTGCAATCAAACTTTCAATTAAAATCAAGGAATGGGCAGAAAACAATGAAAAGCATATCAGGGAAAATTACCTTGATATAAAAAGGCTTGTTATCACTTCGCCATATATGCCTTTGAGCGAGCGCATCAAAGCCGGAGATGAATACATTTCCGCTGGTGGCAATGGTGAAGTGAAGCATCTGTATCAAACACTTATCGAAAAACTTGATTGAGAGGGGAAAAACATGGAAAAAGTAAAGAAAATTGCGAAGTATACCTTGAACAGTTTGACCATCATCAATGCATTGCTGATTGGACTTGATCCCATTTGGAATATTCCCTATGCGGACAAGACCACCGCAACCATTTCCGTGGTGATGGCGGTTATTTCGACCTATCTGCTGGGCAATAAAGCGTTGTCCAAAACAAAGGGGGAGTAATTATGGCAAAAGTATTTCTTGGAGTTGGTCATGGCGGTAGTGATCCTGGCGCGGTTGCAAATGGCTTCAATGAAAAGGATTTGAACCTTTCCATTGCTTTGGCTTGTAATGCTGAACTGATTCGTCACGGAGTTTCGGTGCAGATGAGCAGAACCAAAGATGAAAATGACACCTTGAACGATGAAATCAAGGAATGCAATGCATACAATCCTGATTATGCCGTTGACATCCACAACAATGCTGGTGGCGGTGACGGTGCTGAAGCATTCCATCATCATGGCGGTGGCAAGGGCAAGGTTCTTGCGGAAAACGTCCTTGCGGAAATCGTTGCAATCGGTCAAAATAGCAGAGGTGCAAAAACGAAGAAGAATTCCGCTGGAAAAGATTACTTCGGTTTCATTCGTGAAACCAAGGCACCGGCAATAATCGTGGAATGTGCCTTCGTTGACAATAGAACCGATATGCAAATCATTGACACCGAAGCAGAATGCAAGACCATGGGCATTGCCATTGCCAAAGGCATCCTCAAAACACTTGGTATTGCATGGGTGGCAGAGAAGAAGCCTGAACCTATTGCAAAGGAATATGTGCTTGATGTTGCAAAACTGAAAGCAGAAGGCTATTCCAAGATTGTGTTCAGCATCTAAACAGAAAAGGGAAGAGGTTTTTCAACCTCTTCCCTCTTTTTTTTATTCATTTGATTCAATATTATGTGCCGATAAGATTTGAAAAGAACTTATGAAGTTGACACAAATGTGACACAATAGGCTTGAGAAGCCTTGATTTTCCTAGAAAACCAATTCTCCAAGAGATAAGAAAAGCCGAATATCTCAAGCAATCGAAAAGCCTTGGAAACCTCGATGTTTCCAGGGTTTTTCTTTGTTTTAGGGGTGAAATTAAGAACCGATAAAATCGGCAAAAATTCAGTTAAAGTGACACATAAATGACACAAATATGACACACATCAAAGTTGGTTCAATTCTTTGCGTAGGCTTTCAAATTCAAGATGGGTGTAAACTTGTTCACCGATTCCTTTTCCGCTATGACCTTGAATCTTTCTGCGGAATACTTCGTTCAATTTCTTATCGTGCCACATAGATGTGAAAGTGTGTCTTGTATCGTGGGGGAAATGCTCTTGCATTTCTCCTTTTTCATTTTTATACATATAGATTCCAATTTCATCAAGCACCGGTTTCCAATAACTATCAATGAAGTGCTTGTGTCCGGTTGACATATCAAATTTTGTTCCGTTGTGCTTGGTCACAAGATATTCTTTCTTTTTGCCAAGCCAATATTCATAGAAAGGAACGCAGCTTTCGTGGATCGGTATTTTTCTTTTCGCCAATTCGTTCTTTCCGTCTGTGATAGTGATGGACTTTTCTTCCATGTTCACATCAGAGCATTTCAATGCGAAAAATTCACCTGGTCTTGCACCGCTATATATCATCATCAAAATCATTTTCACATACTCATTATTTTTTGACCAATCCCAAAGCCTTTTGATTTCGTCATTGGTGAAGCGGTAGTGCTTTGTGCTTTGTTCAGGTGAACCGATGTCAAGGAATTCTGTTTTGTCAAAATCCTTGCTGATGATGTCTTGCACCACCGCATATTCAAACATCTGCGAAAGGAAGGTTTTCAATTTCTTCAATGTGGGGTAATTCTTTCCGCTGGTGTCGGCAATGTGCTGAAGGTGTGCGAGTTTGATATCTTTCAATGGCTTCTTGTAAATGGATTCGCACAACTTATATGATGCCTTGTATCCGCTGACGTTGCTTGGTGATATTTTTTCAAACTTGATTGCTGACCATCTTTCATATAATTCTTCAAAAGTTATGTCCGCTTGGAAGTCGAGAGGGTTCTTGTGGTATTCAACCAAAGCGGTCAAAGCATCTTGATATTTTGGAAAATATCCTATGTTTTTATATATCTGTTTTCCGTCATCGGTATAACCTTCAAATACTCTTGCGCGGAATGGGTTTCTTCTATTTCCGGACAGTTTGCTTATTGTACCGAATCTGTTTGGTAGTCGCATCGGTTTTGGCACCGGCAACATCTCCTTTCAATCTTAAATTAAATATACAGTAATTTTTGCTTTTAGTTTTCCATTGTCATCTTCTTCAATGGTGTTCAATATGCCATAAATCTTTTTAGGGTTGTTTTCTTCAATGAAATTGACCGCTGACTTCGGCAATTCGCCAATTTCGTTGTATCCATCTGCATAAACAATATAACTGTCATCGGCAAAAGGATCACATTCGATTGTCACAACATCACCTTCATCGCAATAGGATAAATTTTCTGTTCTTGTGGTGTATTCATCAATTTTTTTGGTTGTCTTTACAAGGGAAAATTGTTTGTTCTCAAAATATTCCGCTGGTTTGTAAAAACCAATTTTATAGGTGGCTTTTTTTTCATCAACTGAATACTTGTTCAAATATGCGGATATTTGCCGACCTTGCTTGTGATAACTATGAATCATATCTTGAATTTTACCACGATATACATATCCTATTTTCTTGCCTTCCACATAAAGAGCAACCGCTTTGCCATCAAATTCATTTTCAGGTTCAAATTCAAATGTGATTTGCTTTCCACCATTGCCGACAATGCCATCAAAAGCATCATCAATCAAGCACACGTTTTCCTCATATTCATAACAGAGAAATTGACCATCAAGAAATTCGTTAAACAAATCATAGTTTTTTGTGCCATCCGGAATGGTTGTTGCCTTTGGTTCTTCTTTTTGCGGTTGAGTTTGAGCAGCTTCATCGGTGGTTGTTTCGATGATGGTGGACTTTTTTTGATTCTTTTCGAGATAAATAAAAATAGCACCAGGCACAATGCAACAAACACTTCCAAATGCCGTTTCCGCTGAAAAACCAGCTTCACCAAAAGAGCCGAATAATCCAATAATGCCTACAATCAGCAATACCAAGCCAATAACCATTTTGTTAGTTTTTTTGTTCTTTTTCATATCAATTTTCCTCTTTAGTTTTTGAAAAATTTTTTGTTTTTTTATAAAGTTGTCATTGCGTGTCAGTACTCCTGTCGGTTATTATTTGGGCGAACCATTCAGGAGTGATTTGTAATAGTTGTGCAAAGAAATGATTTCCTCTTTGTGTGCAAGGTTCATTCGCAGAATGTCATTTTCAGCGGTGAGATTGCTCACTTTGTCTTTGAGCATAGCAATTTCAGCGGAGAGCATGGCATTTTCACCTTTGAGCCTATCAACGTCACTTTGCAGAATGGCGAGATTCTTGCTTCCAACCACCGTTTTGCTATCCGCAAGCACATCGTCCAGCGATCCGTCAAGAACGGCAACGATTCGGTATAGTGTATCGACATAGGGGTTGGGGGTGTCACCTGAAAATATTCGCACAACGGTCCTTTCCGGCAGATTTGCCTTTTCCGCAATCTGCTTGATTGACATTCCTTTTTCTGTTTTTAATTCTTTGAGGTTAGTGAGCCACATAGTTGTCCTTTCCCAATGACATGGATGTCATTTTGATGATTATTCTTGTCAGTTTCTTGGTCACAAAGTTGAGCATTGCAGAGTCAAACTTGGGCATTGATTTTCCGCTTTCAAAGGATTACAATTCAACCATAAAATTCTTGAAGGAGAACGAAGAAATGTGTCGAATAATTCAGTAGAGTTGAAATCGTTATACTACACACATTATTTCAAGGGGGAAGCACCAATGACAAACACCGAACAAGAATTATTGACCATTATTCGCCAAGATAAGAATCCTCGAGAAGCTGCAATGATTGCCATTGGCATCATTTACGATTACTTAAAACAGCCTGAATCATATCACGAAGCATCCTCTGATCCTCTTCAGGAACTTGCCTAAACAATTCCAACATTACTTTTTCCCCATCGGTGAGGGTTTCTTCGGTGGGGATTTTTTCTTCTTTTTCACTTTCGCTCCATCCCATAAGATATTCTTGTGAAACACCGAAAGTTACAGATAGTTTCTCAATAACATCCAATGGAATTTTTGTAGTTGTACCGGAAGCATATCTTTGAAGAGAAGATTTCTTGATTCCCGTTATTCGTTCCAACTCTTGATAAGATTTATTTGATTGTTCAATTAGTGCCTTGATTCTTTCTGAACGAATTGACATTCGATTCACCTCCTTTCCTATATTTTACACCAATATCCCAAAAATGCAATAGAAAAACAAAGATTTTTTTGATTCTATCCCAAAAAGGGGTTGACAAGTTTCGACACGCATGTTATTATACACTTGCATCCCAAATGTGGGATAGAAATTGAAAGGGGGGCAATACATGGTAGATGTAAATAAACTCAGGGCGAGAATGGCATTGATGGGTTACAAGCAAAATTCTCTTGTGGCTGAAATGCGTAAACGTGGAGTAAAAATCAGCGAAAACACTTTAAGTGCCAAAATGAATGGTGCATCACCATTTGATTGTGATGATGCAGATGTGATTTGCGACATCTTGGAAGTGAAAACATCGGCAGAGAAAGCCGAAATTTTTTTGGTCTAGTCATCCCATTTTTGGGATAATGAAAGGAGAAGAACAATGGCAAAGAATTACTTGACCGATGAGCAAGTGGAAGTGGAGATTGAGAGATTGAAAAATTCTCCATACGTGAAACTTGCCAAGAAGGACGAACAGATCCGCTATCGCAGAAGGCAATATCTGTACAACCTACGGAACTATGAAAAGAAGGGCAAGGAATTGGCGAAGGCTGGGATCACAATGGAGTTGCTTGAAGCCATGGATGCCGAAAGCAATGAATAGGGGGGGTGAAGCAATGGAAGCATCAATGACCGTCCAAGAGGCAGCTTCGCTGATGGGCAAGTCGCAGAGTTTCATCCGCATCGGTTTACAAAGGAACATCCTTCCTTTTGGGTATGCGGTAAAGACCGGAAAGGACAGATTCAGTTATTTCATCAGCAGAGAGAAATTCACGGAAGCAACCGGAATCAAATTTAAAGGAGAAGAAAAATGATTAAGTATTTGAAAAGAACCTGGAAGAACAAAGCCGTTGCATTGGCTTTGGTTGGCATTGGCTATTTGTCCACCTTCATTGATGGTGATTGCGGTGGATTCGCATTCTTGATGCTTTTGGCAATTCCGTTGTTCTTCGCAAAAGAAAACATTTGAAAGGAGAAAAATCAATGGAGTTTAGAAAGTTGACCGCCAACGATGTTGAAGCAAGGGTTCAGAGTTGTGATGAAAATGGCTTCGTGCTTCTTCTTTACAAAAATGCACGATGCGATATGAACATTCTTGATGAAACTGTTGGTGCTAAAAATTGGCAAAGAGAACATTATGAGTGCAAAGGCAATCTGTTCTGCCGTGTTGGTATTCAGTTTTTGGGAAATTGGGTTTGGAAAGCCGATTGCGGAACTGAAAGCAACACCGAAAAAGAAAAAGGCGAATCAAGTGATAGTTTCAAGAGGGCTTGTTTTAATTGGGGCATCGGCAGAGAACTTTACACCGCACCAAAAACGAAGATAAAAGGACACACACAAAAATCCAGCAGAGCCGGAAAAGAAGTGTGGTTGCCTGAATATTACGCATTTGATGTGGTTGAAATGGAAGTCACAGATGATATTCCACGAAGAATCACCGCGCTGACCATCATCGGCAAATCAATGGTCGGTGGCTACCACGAAGATGAAATCTTTTCTTGGACGGATAAAAAGCCGGTGCCGAAACAAAAGCCAATGACCAAGGAAGAGCCGAAAATTACACCGAAGCAGCTTGAAATCATCGGCAAGGTTTACGTTGGTGAGAACCTTGCAAAACTTCTTGAAGCCAATGGAATCACCGCTATTGAAGAATTGACCATGGCGAAGGCAAGTGACATCATCGGCAAATTAAAAAAGAAAGCAGAGGAGAAACAAAAATGAGTAGTGGAATCAGCGGATTATACAAGAACACAGAGGGTGCAAGAATGCACGAAGCGCAGACCAGCGAAGCATTGATCCGTATGGAAGATGGATTTGCGGTTCTTCTTCCTTCCGTATCAGCAATGCTTGCGGAATTTGAACGTCAAGCCAAGGCAATCGAAGAAAAGCAAAAGGAACTGAAGAAACGCATCCTTGCAGAGATGGAAGCACACGGCATCCTTTCCCTTGAAACGGATGAATTGTCCATCACCTATGTTGCACCGACAAGCCGAGAATCCTTTGATAGCAAAGCATTCCGCAAGGACAATCCTGACCTTTATGACGATTATGTAAAAATCAGCACGGTTTCCGCATCGGTGCGGATGAAAGTGAAATAAGGGGGTGTGGAGATGAGTGGAGTTATTGTCACCGCAATTATCTGCGGAACTATTCGTGCAATCTGCGTCATCAACCGCAATGATTGAGGTTTCTGAAGTCAAAGGCGGTGTGCTGGAATACATCGATGAAACACACACCTATTTGTACGAAGGTGTTGTGCTTCCGTCCATCACACAAGTGCTGAAGGTGAAATTCGGTGGCAAATATGACGGAATACCGAAAGCCACACTTGAACGAGCTGCGGAACGAGGGAGTGAGGTTCACGAAGCCATTGAATATTTTGAACAGTATGGCATTGAATGCGACCTTCCGGAACTACGGAATTGGAAATTCCTCAAAAGGAAATATGAATTTGAGTGCCTTGACAACGAAGTGCCGGTTGTGTTGTTCCAGGGTGATGAACCGATTGCTTGCGGAAGGCTTGACCTTGTGCTTGGAGAAAAGGGTGTCATTGGGCTTGGTGACATCAAGCGAACCGCCACATTGGACAAGAACTATCTTGCATATCAGTTGAATCTTTACCGAATCGCATACCAGCAATGCTATGACACAGACATTTCGTTCTTGCGCGGTGTGCATCTACGGAACGATGTGCGAAAGTATATCACTTTACCAATCAATGAAGAACTAGCCTATGAGGTTATCAATCAATTTTACAAAGGAGAATGAAAAATGGCAAATTTGAATTTTAACAAAGTTATTCTTGGCGGTAGATTGACCGCTGACGTGGAAATGAAGCAAACACCTTCCGGTGTTTCCGTATGCACCTTTTCTATTGCGGTGAATCGCAAGGTGGGAAAGGAAGCGGAGCAGAAAGCCGATTTCATCAGCTGTGTTGCTTGGAGAAACACCGCTGACTTCATCAGCAAGTATTTCAAGAAAGGTTCTTGCATCCTGGTGGTTGGCAATATCCAAAATCGTTCTTGGCAAGATGGCAACGGCATCAAGAGATATGCCACCGAGGTTATCGTTGACGAGGTGAATTTTGTTGATTCCAAGAGTGACAACGGTGCCGGTCCTATCGGTGGCGGTGTTCCTTATGGTGCGGATGTCACGGCATTTGAGGAAATGACCGATGACGATTCCTTGCCATTCTAAACCATGGTAAGGCTATCCGGAAGAATGCCTGATGTGATAGCCGATTTGCTGAAAATGGATATGGATAAGTTGTATGTGGTTGAGGTGAAAGAACCAAAATCCAAGCGGTCAATCGAGCAAAACAAAATGCTTTGGCAGCTTATCCATACCATTGCAAAGGAAACGCATCAGGATGATATGGACGTGTATTGCGCTTGCCTTGAAAGAGCAGATGCATTGAGTGATTACATCATCACCGCTTATGACATGGAAGATGATTTGCGGAAGTGCTTCAGGGGTGTGCGGTTTATGCGTAAGCAAGAGGTGAACGGCAAGGAATGCAACATCTACAAGGTTTATATCGGTTCATCAAAAATGAACACCAAGGAAATGACCGAGTTGATTGAAATCACCATGCAGATCGCAAGTGAATTTGGCATTGACACAAGGGGTGTGTTTTATGAGTAGAGAAAGCATCCTAAAAGGTGACCGAAAAGGGGTTTGTTTCATCTGTGGAAGATGGACACAGACGGAAAGACACCACATCTTCGGTGCAAGCAACAGAAAGAAAGCGGACAAAGATGGGTTGACAGTTTATCTGTGCCACGATTGTCACAACGAGCCACCGAATGGTGTTCACTTCAACAGAGAAAAAGACCTTCGCCTTAAACGCATTGGGGAAAAGACCTGGTGCAAGTATTACGGCAAAACCATTGAAGATTTTATCAAAGAATACGGAAGGAATTATCTATGATGAGCAAATACCGAAGCACGAAAGCAATGATTGATGGCATTGTTTTTGATAGTATCCGTGAGGGAAATAGATACAGAGAACTGAAGCTGCTTGAAAAGGCTGGGAAGATTAAAGACCTTTCCCTTCAGCACAAATTTGAATTGCAACCTTCATTCAAGAAGAACGGAACAACCTTCAGGAAAATCACCTATATTGCCGATTTCGTTTATTTTGACCTTGAACGGATGGCAATCGTGGTCGAGGATGTCAAAGGCTTCCGCACCAAGGAATACCTTTTGAAGAAGAAGTTGTTTGAATTCAAATTTCCGGAATTGACCATCACCGAAATCTAGTGAAAGAGAGGGAACGAATATGACACAGAATCAACGTGTGATTGAATACTTGGAACAGTTTGGAAGCATCACGCAGCTTGAAGCATTGCGTGACCTTGGCATCATGCGATTGGCATCGAGGATCAGTGACCTGAAGAAGCAAGGCTTCACCATTGAAAGCACCACCGAAGCGGTGCAAAACCGGTGGGAAGAAAAGTGCTACATCAAGCGGTACAGATTGGTGAAGGGAAGATGACCTATGTTGCATTTCGGTGATATTACAAAAATAAGTGGCTTCGATGCACCGGTTGTGGATGTAATCGTAGGCGGTAGTCCTTGCCAGGACTTGTCCATTGCTGGCAAAAGAGCCGGTTTGGACGGAGAACGGTCCGGTCTGTTTATGGAACAAATTAGAATCATAAAGGAGATGAGAGAAAATGACAGAAGAAATGGAAGGGCAGCTCACGATGTTCGACCAAGATACATGGTGTGGGAAAATGTCCCAGGAGCATTCTCAAGCAACAAAGGAGAAGACTTCAGAATCGTCCTCGAAGAAACCGCAAAAGTCGCAGACAAAGATGCCGTTGTTCCTATGCCTGACAAAGGAAAATGGTCAAATGCTGGATGCATCGTGGGAGATGGGTGGAGCATTGCTTGGCGAATACTCGATGCACAGTTTTGGGGAGTCCCCCAAAGAAGACGTAGAATCGCACTTGTCGCAGATTTTGGAGGTCAATCCGCACCGGAAATATTATTTGTCCGCAAAGGCTTGTCAGGGAATTTTGAACCGAGCAAACCGCAGAGGAAAGAAACTTCCCACGATGCTTCAAGTGGCTTTGGAGCAGATGATCGAGATGGAAGTGCTTACGGATTCCCATTAGGCTTTAGACCTGAAAATGTAAGAGTCTATGAAGAAACCGGCACAACACTATGCAACGGCACAAGACCTGGATTTACAAATGGAGTAATTCAAGCGGTCACATTTGAACCTGGCATCGCAAGCAGAGAAGGCGGTCACATTTACGAGAATGTTAGCGGAACTATTAGATCCCATGCTGGGGATAATCAAATGGCAATAGCATACTCAATTGAAAACCATCCAGCCGACAGAGATGGATGTGGCTTTTATGGATACAACGGAACTTTAACTGGACAAGTTTCCGCAACATTGGGAGTCAACTGTGGTATGACCACCGGACGAAATGGTGTCATTGAGGGAAAGGCTTATACTCTCAAAATTAGAAGCGGATGCGAAGGTGGCGGAAAAGGTGCTTTAATACAGACAGAAAAATCCGCAACCTTATCCACCTTGCAAGACCAAACATTGTTTCAGCCTATCGTGTGTGAATGCTATTCCAAATCAAGAAGAGCTCAATCCGCAACAGATTGTGAAACTTGGAAGGAAAGTGATACGGCAAACACTTTGAATGCCTTTGATGTGGGCGAAGTGCGAGCAACCGAACTTGTAGTGAGCAGAGAGCCAGCGGTTGCGTATGCACAACTTGCTTATGACAAATACGAAGATGCTGACATAGGAACAACCTTGAGGGCATCCGGTGGAAACTATGGCGGTGGAACGGAGAACCTGGTGGTTGCCGTGGATGCAAGAAACGGAACGGAATGCGAAACAAACGGTGCCTTGCAGAGCAATTCGGCACATAGTTTGAACGGCAACAATGTTGTCCGTGTTCGGTACATCGTCCGCAGATTAACACCATTGGAATGCGAAAGGCTTCAAGGCTTCCCTGATGGATGGACTCTTATAGGAGAGCCTAAAAACAAGGTGGTTGAAGTTTTTGATGAAGATACTGGCGAAAAAGAAGGAGAACACATTGAGCAAGAGTTCTACTACACAAATTCGCAAGGGAAACGAGTTAAGGCTTCCGACTCTGCACGATACAAGGCTTTGGGCAATAGCATTGCGATTCCACCATGGAAATGGGTGATGAAGCGGATTTCCGCTTGTTATGAGAGGGATGCAACCTTGGCAAGCCTATTCGATGGAATCGGTGGCTTCCCTTACATTTGGGAGCAGATTAACGGAAAAGGTTCTTGTCTTTGGGCAAGTGAAATTGAGGAGTTTTGCATTGCGGTAACGAAGGAGAGGATAGGCTAATGAAATCCGCATACATCAGATTGAAGGACGGATACAACACCGTTCTTCCAAATATCGAATTCATGACCGAAGAAAACGGATTGCTTCACTTGTGGTGCGAGAAAGGGAGAGTTGGACTTTTCCTTCTTGACAAAGTGGAGATGTGCGTTATCACCGGCAAATTTCCACAAGGGGGGGATGACCTATAGCAGAAAAAAGAATGTTCACCAAAAAGGTGACAGATAGTGACGATTTCATTGCAATGGGTGCTTCGGCACAAGCATTGTATTTGCATTTGAATCAAGGTGCTGACGATGAAGGCTTCACCAACCAGGTTCAAATGGCAATGTTCAAAGCACACGCAAGTATTGATGATTTGAAGGTGCTATTGGCAAAAAGATTCATCATCCAATTCGAAAGCGGTGTAATTGTCATCAAGCATTGGCGAATGCACAACACCTTGCGAAAAGACCGATTCACACCAACCAATTTCCAAGAGGAATTGAAGCAGCTCGGCATCAAAAGCAACGGTTCCTACACTCTTGATATGGCACAAGCAGAGCGGTTGCCAAATGGTTGCCAAATGGTTGCCGTAGATAAGAGTAGTATAAATTTAGAGAAGGAAAGAGAAGGAGAGGTAAATTTAGATTATAGTGAGTGTAGCACCACGGCAACCACGGATGACAAAATTCAAGTGTGGGAAGGTTCTCTTGGTAAAGGTGTTGTGAGGTTGACGGAAAACCAAATTGGTGCATTGCTGGACGAACTTGGTTTGAGTGCCTTCGATTATTACGTTGAGAGATTGGCTGATTTCATCATTGAAAAGAAAGCAAGGGTGAGAAATCACTATGAAACCATATTGCAATGGGCAAGAGAGGATGCGAAAGTATGAAGAACTTAAATCGTCTTTATTGGTTGAAGCAAGAAATCAAGCAGATTGAAAACCAAATAAAAGAACTGACAGTTTTGAGTGCAACCGCCATGAGTGGAATGCCTTCTTCAAAGAAGGCTTCTTCTCCGGTGGAACGATTCGTGATGCGTATGGAAAGCCTGAAGGAAAAATTGGCACAGAAGTATGAGGAACTTTTGGCTGAAACAGAACGCATCGAGGAATACATTGAAGGCATCGATGATGAGGAAGTCAGGCTGATAGCGCGTAAGCGGTTCATTGAACACAAGGATTATCAGACCATTGGTGATGAGATGTTCGTTGACAGAACCACCGCATACAGAAAACTGAAGCGGTATTTGGAAGGAGCGAAAAATGCAAAAGCAGAAACATGATACCTTGTGTTGGGGTTGTGATAAGGCTTGTGGCAAATGCTCGTGGTCAAGGGAATTCGTGCCGGTGCCAGGGTGGAAAGCAATTCCAACCAAAATCTTTCAATGGACATCAAAAGGCGAGCATCGAAGGAAATGCTACACAAATTCATTCGATGTGTATGAATGTCCTGAATTTGAACCGCTGAAAGTGGTGGACACACTTCGGTTTCTCAAAGAAGTCGATGTTGAAAAAGTGAAAAAGAAAGGAGAGCCGGAGAAAAGACGCAAACGAGAACGGTTGGAATCTGCGATAGAAACGATGATTGAAATGGGCATGAGTTATTCGCAAATCGCAGCTGAAACCGGAGTTTCAAGAACAACTGTATACCGAATCAATAAGAAAGGAAAAAGCAAAAATGACTAGAAAGAAAATGCAAGCAGAGATCGAGAGATTGAACGGAGAACTTTCTAAAATGATGGATTGTGCGACCATTTGGAAGAGAAGCTATGAATCTGCTCTTTCCGCAGTCGATAATTTGACCGCAAGACTTAATGCAATGAAGCTGGGCGAAAAGCAAAGCGGAACGGCAATCGTTGAAAAGCTGAAAAATCGCCTTGCAAAAGAGCCTAAATTGTCAAACGAGATTTATTGTTTGATTTGCGAAATTCTAGATGAGATTAAGGAGGTAGAGTGATGACCGAAGCGGAAATTATGCAGGCTTTGGAGTGTTGTGGTGATGAGGAAGGATTGCGTTGGTGTACGGAGTGCCCTTACTACGATAAAGAAAATGATATTTGCCAAGAGGATTTACACCGTGATGCCCTTGACCTTATCAACTGCAAAAATGCAGAGGTTGAGAGGTTGGAAGCATTATCAAAACATCACCAAACATTAATCAATATGTTAAATGAAGGCATAGCCGAAGCAAGAGCTGAAGCAATCAAAGAGTTTGCCGAGAGGGTGAAAGACAAAATGTTTTGTGAAGATTTTTTGCTTTGTGAACCTTGTGATATGGCAGATATTCTTGACCAAATCGCAAAAGAAATGGGGGTAAGTTGTGAAAGAGCAAAAGTATAAGGAAATCCTTGAACTATATGATTATTGCGAAAAAATCGGTGTTCATTGCGAAATATCACCAATGTTTGGTGGCTTTTGTATTCGCTTCAAAAACGGCGGTGATGTAATTCAGCACGATGGTTCATACGGAAGGGAATGCGGTTGTGTTGAACCCGCTATTGGCAGCAGACTTGATTATCATGGAATACCATTGAAGAAAGCAAAAGCACTTATAAAAAGACACAAAGAAAGGTTGAACACAAAGCTGAAAGAAGGTGAACAAAAATGACTTGCAAAGATTTGGTTGGTATTCGCTTTGGTCGGTTGGTTGTTGTTTCAAGAGCCGAAAGCGTAAAAAGAAATTCAAGATGGCTTTGCCGTTGTGATTGCGGAAATGAGGTTGTTGCTTATGGCGGTCATTTGAAATCGGGAGAAACACAAAGTTGTGGTTGTCTTAACAAAGAGAAGGTTTCGGAACGATTCAAAACACACGGAAAAACCAAAACAAGGCTATTTCGTATTTGGCAAAATATGCACAAGAGGTGCGAATATCAAGGGCATAAGCAATATAAAAATTACGGTGGTAAAGGTATTAAGGTTTGCGAAGAATGGAGCGATTTTCAAGCCTTTTATGAATGGGCGATTTCCAACGGCTACGGCGAAGATCTTACGATTGACCGAATCAATCCAAACAGAAACTACGAACCGAGTAATTGTCAATGGCTTACAAGAAGCGAGAATATAAAAAAGAGTTGGAGGGATAGAAAAGATGGCTACTTGCAAAGATTGTGTGCATTACGAGGTGTGCTTCATTGTTGAAAGTTACGGAGAAGAAGATAACGAAAATTGCCGTAGTTTCAAACCAAAATCCCGCTTTGTGGAGTTGCCTTGCGAACTCGGGCAGACGGTGTATTTCATTGGTGTATTATCGCAACAAATTGTGCCGTCAAAAGCGATGAGCATTTTGTATAACAACGGTGGTTTTCATATTTTGTGTGAAAATGGGCTCGTTGTTACAGCAACCGAACAATTAGGCAAAACCGTCTTTCTATCCCGTGAGGAAGCGGAAAAGTCTTTGCAAGGGAGGGAGATTAAATGACATACAGAAACGGTGATTATGTTCTGCAACAAAGCGAATATAACAATCACTATATGATTATTTACGATAACGGTATAGACAATCCGAAAATGGTAATGCACGCTTCTTGCTCAAAGCCGTTGACGGAAAAAGAAGCAGAGGAAGCAATCGACTTTTATCTTCGCTTAAAGAAAGAGAGGGAAAATGAATGAAATACTGTTGTTGATTTCCGGATTCATCATTGGCTTTTGGTGCGGTGTTGGAATGATGTGTTTGCTGATTGCAAACGGAAGGGAGAAATGATGTCACCTTGCCGGTATTGTGTAGCACCAAAGAGATATGCTGGGTGCAAGGCGAATTGTCCTGAATACTTGGAGTGGCTTCCAGGCGAACTAGAACGGAAAGAAGCCATCAAACGGAGCAAGGCAAAGGATATTTCGCACAGAAAGAAGTATATCGAAAAATTTAGGAAGAATAAGTAGGAGAAAGAAAAATGAATAGAATCGCATACATCTATGTTGGCGGTAGAGTTGATAAGGTTGCGGTGGAAGATGTTGTGTATGTCGGTGCAAGGCTGATCCGCATCATCGGCAAAGACGGATTCAACTATGACACCAGCGAAAACAACGTGCTGATTATCAGCGAAAGAGAAAGGAAAGAAAGATGAAAATCAAACTTGACGAAAAATGTTTTATGCCTTCCAGGGCGCACGAAACCGATGCTGGACTTGATATCCGTTCACCGATTTATGAGATTGTTCCGGCTTGGGGTTCTGTCACCATTGACACCGGTGTTCACATCGAATTGCCACCTTTCACCGCTGGTTTTCTCAAAAGCAAAAGCGGATTGAACGTGAAGCACGGCATCACAAGCGAAGGTGTCATTGATGTAGGCTACACCGGAAGCATTGCGGTGAAACTGTATAACCACACCGACAATGATTATATCGTTCAGAGAGGTGACAAGATAAGTCAGTTGGTTATTCTGCCAATTATAACACCGCAGCTTGAATTGGTGGATGAACTTGAAAGCACCGAAAGAGGTGACGGTGGTTTTGGTAGCACCGGAAGGTGATGAAATGAGAGAAATTTTGTTTAGAGGGAAAACATTTGAAGGTGAATGGATTGTTGGTTATTACGCAAATGGAAAATGGTATCTTGACGAAAAAGAGCTGCACTTTATAATTCCGCGTGATTCTACAATTTTTCCCCGTAGTGAAAT